>JANMAY010000002.1:0-10577 GCA_031360095.1 Gemmatimonadaceae bacterium | reverse complement strand
CCGCTGCTGGCAGTCGGCGGCGGAAGCTTCCTTCACGAACTGATCGAGATCGCCGGTGGACGCAACATTTATGGCGACCTCGCGCAACCGTCGCCGCAGATCTCATTCGAAGATCTCTTGCATCGCGATCCAGACATCATTCTCGCCGGACCAACCTCGAGGGCGCGCTACCTCTCCGATCCGCGATGGCGTGCATTGCGCGCAGTGCGCGAAGGTCGCGTGATGGTCGTCGACACGAACCTGGTCCTCCGCCCTGCCACACGCATGGGCGAGGGCGCCGCGTCGCTCGGACACCTCCTTCATCCCGACGTGGTGCGCTGAGGTGCGGGCTTCGCGGTGGGCGGGGCTGATCGTTCTGCTGGCGATCGTCGGCGTCGCCGGCGTGATGCTCGGGACGCTGCCGCTCACGCCGTCGCAGGTGCTCGCGGGACTGCTCGGTACGGGAGACCACACGGAGGTCGCCGTCGTGCGGATGTTCCGGCTCCCGCGCGTCGTCGTGGCCGCACTCGTGGGCGCGGGACTCGGCGCCGCCGGCGCCGCGCTGCAGGGCGCCACGCGCAACGTCCTCGCCGAGCCGTACTTGCTGGGCGTGTCTGGTGGTGCGGCCGTCGGAGCGGTCCTGGCAGTGGCATGGCATGCACCTGCGGTGATCGTGCCCATCGCTGGATTCGGCGGAGCACTTGGTGCCGTCGCGCTCACGCTGCTCGTAGCGCGCGCGGCGGGCGGTCGTGCCGACGCGCGCATCGTGCTCATGGCGGGCGTGGTCGTCGGCGCGTTTGCCAATGCTGCCATCATGGTCACGCTCGCGAATGCCCCAGCCAACATCGTTCGCAACGCTGTGTGGTGGATGATGGGCTCCGTCGCTGATGCCACGTGGGCACAGGCGCGCTGGCTCTCAGTCTATGTGATCGTGGGCGTCGCCGTTCTATTCGTGCTGGCGCGCGCGATCGATGTGCTCGCGCTTGGCGAGGACACTGCGGCCGGACTTGGCGTGAACGTGGGTGCCGTGTCGCTCGCCGTGTACGTGGCGGCCGCACTGCTGGCAGCGGGCACCGTCGCGGCGGCGGGATTGATCGGCTTTATCGGGCTGCTCGTTCCACATCTCGTGCGCATGGCGGGCGCGCGCACGCACCGCGCGATCATCGTGGGTGCGTCGCTCGCTGGAGCCGCGCTCGTCGTCGCCTCCGATCTCATCGCGCGCGTCGCGCGCCCGCCCGCCGAGCTTCCACTCGGCGCCGTCACGGCAATCATCGGCGTGCCGTTCTTTCTGGCGCGGCTTCGGCGGCTCGCATGATTGCCTTCCGCGACGTTGCCGTGCGCTATCTGGCGCGCGCTGAGCCGGCGCTCCACGGAGTGTCGCTCACAGCGCTCCGTGGACGGCTGACCGCGCTCGTCGGTCCCAACGGCTCCGGCAAGAGCACGCTCGTCCGCGCGCTCGTTGGACGCGTGCCGCTCGCGAGCGGCACGATCTCCGTGGACGGGGAGCCCGTGCGCAGCGAGACACGTCGGCTCATGGCGCGTCGCGTCGCGATCGTCACGCAGCGCGAGGACCCCGCCTTCGCGATTGGTGTGCGCGACTACGTGGCGCTCGGACGCTATCCCCATCTGGGCCTGTGGCGGGCGGCCGGCACGAGCGATCATGCCGCGATTGACCGCGCGGTGCAGCTGACCGAGATCGGGGCGCTGCTCGAGCGGCCCATCACCGAGCTGTCCGGCGGCGAGTGGCAGCGCGTGCGGCTCGCACGCGCGATCGCACAGGGTGGTGACGCCATCGTGCTCGATGAGCCCACGACCTTTCTCGACATCGGACACGAGATGGCGATCTTCGAGCTGCTCATTGCACTCGCGAAGGAAGGCCACGCCGTGCTGTTGGTGAGCCATCAACTCAATCTGGTCGCACGATTCGCCGACGAGATCGTGCTGCTCCATCGCGGACGCATCGCTGCTGCCGGCGCGCCCGGCGACGTGATGCAGGCCAGCATCCTCGAGCGCGTTTACGAATGGCCGCTCGTCGTCACGTGGGACCCCACTCTGGGCGCTCCCGCGCTGATTCCGCTTCGCGCGCCGTCGCGTGGCGAGCACACCTCTTAATGCTAATGTCTCCCATGACCACAACAGCGATTTCCCGTGCGCTTCAGTTGGCGCTGCTTCTCACAGCGTCCCCGGCGCTTGTCGCCGCGCAGATCGCCCGCGATACGGCGAGGGTGGCGCCGGTTGTCGTGACCGCGACCCGATCGGTGTTAGCCGTGAATCGCTCCCCTGCGTCGGTGTCGGTCGTCACGGGCGAACAACTGAGGCGCGAAGGCGTCACCACCGTCGTCGACGCCCTGCGGCGGGTGCCGGGGTTGACGGTGGTGCAATCGGGTTCGTTCGGCGGGGTCACATCGCTGTTCATTCGCGGTGGCGAAAGCAAGTTCACCAAAGTGCTGATCGACGGGATCGCCGTGAACGACGCCGGCGGCTCGTTCGACTTCTCCACGCTCAGCACCGACAACATCGACCGGATCGAGGTCGTGCGCGGACCTGCGTCCGTGCTCTATGGCTCCGAGGCAATGGCCGGCGTGGTCCAGCTCATCACACGTGGTGGCGCGGAGCGGCGCCGCGTGGAGCTGTCGGGACGCGGTGGCGGATATGGAAGCGTTGACGCCGATCTGTCCACGCGAGGCAGCGCGGGAGCGCTCGACTACTCTGTCGCGGGTGCGCGACACTCGAGCGATGGCATCCATCCATTCAATAGCCGTGTACGGCAGGACGTCGGCAGCGGAACCGTTGCGGTTCGCGGCGCGGCGGCCGATGCGCGACTGTCGGTCCGGCTCACGGAAAACGAGTTTCACTTCCCCACGAACGGTGCGGGCGAGGTCGTGGACAGCAACTCCCAGCGTCGCGATGATCGCATCGCGATCGGCCTCGATGCGGGATACGCAGTGACCTCGCACGCGACGCTGCGCGTCGCGCTCGCCTCACACGATGTGCACGGTGTGTCGGAGAACCAACCCGACAGCCCCGGCGACAAGAACGGCTACTACTACACCACGGGTGATCGCACGCGCCGGCGGAGTGGAGATGTACGTCTCGACCTCGATGTGCTGTCCGTCTCGCGCCTGACCGTGGGCGGACAAGTCGAGCGCGAATGGCAGGCCAGCGAGACGCAAAGCAACTTTGGCGCGAGTGGATTCACGGCGCGTCGTCGCACGACCGGCGTGTACGGCCAATGGCTCATCGCACCGGTGGATCGCTATACGCTCGCGCTCGGGGGCCGGTACGAGCACAACGAGCAGTTTGGTGATTTCTTCACGTACCGCGCGGCGGCGAGCGCGGACGTTGCGCCGCGGACGCGCGTCCGTGCGAGCGTCGGTACGGCATTTCGTGAGCCCACGTTTCTCGAGAACTTCGGTGGCGCCGGTGTCATCGGGAATGCGGCGCTCGTGCCGGAGCACGCGCGAAGCATTGACGTCGGCGTGGAGCAGGGCATTGGGAGACTCGCGACCGTGAGCGCCACCTACTTTGCCAACAGCTTCCGGGACTTGATCGACTACAAGTATTCGGCGACGGCGCCAAACTACTTCAATCTCGCACGCACCCGCACGGCGGGTGCCGAGTTGGAGGGGCGCGTGTCGCTGCCCGCGGGATTGTATGCGGACGCCTCGTTTACGTACCTCGACGCGCATGTGGTGGATCCCGGTGCGAGTTCCGCCGCCACTGCGCCGTTTGCGGCCGGAGCGCGCCTCCTGCGGCGCCCCATGCACACGTTCGACGCCGGTCTCGGATATCATGCCGCTGGAGCGACTGTCGACGTTCGTGCGCACCGCGTCGGCGCCCGTGAAGACAACTACTATCCCTCGGACTTCTCCTCCACCCAGCGCGTCAGGCTGGCACCGTACACTCGGGTGGATGTGTCCGGCGAAGCGCCGCTGATGACGCGGTCCGGAAGCGCAGTTGCTCTCACGTTGCGAATGGAGAACGTACTGGACGCACGCTATACGGACGTCGCCGGGGTCAACCACGATTTCGCGAAAACGGATGCTGGCGCGCTCGCGCGTACGGGCTACCGTGGCGCAGGGAGGCGCGCACTCCTGGGCGTTCGTGCGCGCCTGTAGCGTGACGATGCTGTCCGGGACGAACCGCTATCTTTCGGCATGTTGTTCGCCACCGACGCAATCGTACTGCACGTCTTCGACTACCTCGAATCGTCGCGGATCTTCCGCCTGGTGACTCGGGACGGTGGGGTGCGGAGCGTGTTGGCGAAGGGCGCGCGCCGGTCGTCGCGTCGCTTTGGCAGCGCGCTCGATCTGTTCGCGCAAGGCAACGCGCAGTTGCACGCAAAGCCTGGCCGTGACCTCGATACCTTGAGCGGCTTCGACGTCGTCCGTGCACGCCCCATGCTCGGTGAGGACCTCGGCCGCTTCACCGGCGCGTCTGCGATCGCGGAACTGACCCTCCGCTTCGGTCGCGATGCCGCCGACGGCGGGTTGTTCGATGTCGTGGCCACGGCACTCGATGCGCTTGCGGTGGCAGAGAGCAGCAGCGCGCTCGCGACGACGCTCGCGAGCGCATGGAGCATCGTGGCCGAGCTGGGATTTGCGCCGGCAGTGGATGTCTGCGCGCAGTGTCACGCACTGCTCGCCCCCGATGCAACGGTGATGTTCAGCCACGCCGTCGGAGGAGCGCTCTGCCCGCGGTGCGGACGTCTGGCGCCGTCCGGACGCGTTCTGCCGTCCGACGCGCGCGATGCGCTGCGCCGCTTTCTCGTCGGCGACGCCGGACCCGCGCTCGGCGACTCGGATGCGCGTGCGCATCAGCGGCTGCTTCGGGAGTTTCTTGCCGAGCATCTCAGTGACGGACGCCCGCTCCGTGCGCTTGCCATGTGGGAGGAGCAGCGATGGTGAGAGGGCGGCGCACATGATTCTCGGCACCGCCGGTCACATCGACCACGGCAAGACCGCCCTCGTGCGCGCGCTCACTGGCGTGGATACCGACCGACTCCCGGAAGAAAAGCGCCGCGGCATCACCATCGAACTGGGTTTCGCGCCGCTGATGCTCGAGGGCGTGGGGCAGATCGGTGTGGTCGATGTGCCGGGCCACGAAGCATTCGTGCGCACCATGGTCGCGGGCGCGACGGGGATCGACATGGCGCTGGTGGTCGTTGCTGCGGACTCGGGCGTGATGCCCCAGACCCGCGAGCACCTCGCAATCCTCGAGCTGCTCGGCGTCCGTGCCGGTGTGGTGGCCGTGACGAAGGTGGATCTGGTTGAGCCGGAGTGGCTGGCGCTCGTGGAAGAGGACGTCCGCGCCACGCTGGCGGGAACTGCGCTCGACGGTTGCGAGATCGTGCCCGTCTCTTCGGTCACCGGCGCCGGGATCGACGAGCTGCGTCGCGCGCTTGCCAATATTGCGCGCACGATTCCAATGCGCGCGTTCGACGATCTTTTTCGTCTGCCAATCGATCGCGCGTTCACGGTGAAGGGGACCGGCACCGTCGTCACCGGCACCGTGTGGTCCGGCTCGCTCGTGCGGGAGACACCGGTGCGTCTCCTTCCGGGTGACGTCGTCGCGCGCGTCCGCGCCGTGCAAGCGCACGGGCACGCCGTGGATGCCGTGCACGCCGGTGACCGCGCCGCGATCGCGCTCGCCGGTCTCGAGCTGGATGCGGTGCATCGCGGCATGATGCTCGTACAAGGTGACGCGTGGCGCGCCAGTCGCGTCCTGCGGGCCGACGTGACGCTCCTCGAAGCCGCGCCGAGTATCGCCAATCGCACGCGCGTGCGATTTCATCTCGGCACCAGCGACGTGGGTGCGCGTCTCGTGCTCGGCACGCACTTCGACGACGCCAGTGGCCGACGGCCCGCGCGCGTCGTGCTCGACGATCCCGTCGTCGCGCGTACGGGCGATCGGTTCGTGCTCCGCTCGCCGTCGCCATCACTGACATTGGGCGGCGGAGTCGTCACCGATCCGCTCGCGCCTCCGCGGGCGCGTCCATCGGTGGGAGAGGCCCGCGACCCGTTCGCGTTGCTGCACGCGTTCACCGCGGAGGCCGGAACGAGTGGCGTTGACATCAAGTCCCTCCCGGTGCGCCTTGGCCGAACTCCGCATCAGACCGAGGCGATCGTCGCCGAAACAGGAGCGTGGCGAGTCGGGCAGCGATTGTTGTCGCGAACGCTTCGAGACCGATTGGCCAGCCTGGCCTTGGCGACGGTGGAGCTGTTTCATAGCTCGCATCCGCTGGAGAGCGGGGCGCCTCTCCAATGGTTGCGCTCCAAACTCGACGCGCCAGACGAGATCGCGAGTGCGTTGCTGGTTGAGCTCGCCGAGGATGGGACGCTGGTCGTTAACGCAGGTCTCGTTGGACGAGCTGGATTTACTGCGACGCTGGGTGCTGCGCACGCAGCGCTGCGCGACGGCATGCTCGCGATGCTCGTGAAAGCAGACAAAGAGCCCCCGTCATTTGACGAGCTCGCCATCAGCCTGAGCGCTTCGGCGGATGACGTCGGAAAGGTCGCGCGGTGGCTCGTTACAGAGCGAAATGCGGTACCGGTGGAGCCGCACCGCTTCTATTCCACGGAGGCGGTCGAACGCCTGCGAGGCCTTCTTTCCTCCGGAATGGAGGCGGAACGGGAATACGGGCCGGGGGATCTTCGGGATTTACTCGGGCTCACACGGAAGTTCCTCATACCATTCCTAGAGTATTGTGATCGCGAGGGTTACACCGTTCGCGGCATAACAGGCAAGCGGCGATTGGGCACCTGAGTAGCCAGCTGGGGTACCGCACGACGTATCGATTTGTTGACATGCGGTTGACTCAGCCATAATTTCTGAGGGACCGCAGCATCCCTTAATCACCCGTCACAGGAGCAGCACCAGGATCCTGTTTCGTCAGCCGGAGTTCACATGTTTCACCGCTGGGCAGCACTTGCGCTCGTGCTCGCCCTTTGTGCAGTACCGACAAAGCAAGCGGCGGGGCAACAGGCACAGCAGCCCCGAGGGCGCAAGTTAGGGGTACTCGGGCAGAATTTCCCGAACCCGTTTAATCCGGAAACCCGGTTCCCCTTCAGGATTCTCTGTGAAGAGGGGAGCACCGGGGAGCACGTTGCGTCGCTTCGCGTCTACAACGTGCTAGCGCAGCTTGTGGCGATTCCCGTCCTGGAAGGACAGGTGGGAATTGGTCGGCCGCTGTCGAGCCTCAAGATCCCGTGTGGCGAGTATGTCGCGTACTGGGATGGCAAGGTACTCGGTACCGGAAAGGAAGCCGCGTCTGGCGTCTATCTGTTCGAGCTCATCATCGATGGGCAGCGCGACATGAAAAAGATGTTCGTCGCGAAATGATCACCTAGCGTCACAGCACATCGGTCGAGCGTCACGCAAGCATGGAGCGTCCGGGCACTTGTCCGGGCGCTTCGTGTTTCGGTATCCTCACCGCATGATCAATCCAGATCGGCTGACCGTAAAGTCGTCGGAAGCGCTCAACGAAGCGCTGGCCGAGGCGCGTCGCAACGGCAATCCCCTCGTCTACGACACCCACCTGCTGTTCGTTCTGCTGTCGCAAGACGAGAGCATCGTCACGCCGGTCTTGCAAAAAATCGGAGCGAACGTCGCGGCGCTCAAGGAAGCCATCGCCCGGGAGGTCGCGCGATATCCCAAGCAGAGCGATGCGCAGCCAACCTGGGCGCGCGAGCTGAATGCCGTGCTCGACCAGGCCGAGAAAGAAGCCAAGAAGCTTGGCGACGAGTATGTGAGCACCGAGCATCTTTTGCTCGCGCTTGCGGACGCGAAGGGCACGGAGACGCGAAGCCTCCTGAACGCGCTGGGTGCAACGCACAAGGCGCTGTTGCAGGCGATTGAAGCGGTGCGTGGAACGCATCGGGTCACTGACCAGACTCCGGAGAACCAGTACCAGGCGCTCCAGCGGTATACGCGTGACCTCACCGAGGACGCGCGCAAGGGAAAGCTCGACCCCGTGATCGGGCGCGACGAAGAGATTCGCCGTGTGGTGCAAGTGCTCTCACGCCGCACGAAGAACAATCCGGTGTTGATTGGCGAACCTGGTGTAGGGAAGACGGCGATCGTCGAAGGCATGGCGCAGCGCATCGTCAATGGTGACGTGCCGGAAGGGCTCAAGAACAAACGGCTCCTCTCACTCGACATCGGCGCGCTCATCGCGGGCGCGAAATTTCGCGGCGAGTTCGAGGAGCGGCTGAAGGCCGTGCTGAAGGAGCTCACCGACGGCGAGGGACTGTTCATCACCTTCATCGATGAGCTGCACACGATCGTCGGGGCAGGCAAGGCTGAAGGCTCTATGGACGCGGGCCAGATGCTCAAGCCAATGCTCGCCCGCGGAGAGCTGCGTGTCGTTGGGGCGACGACCCTGGACGAGTACCGGAAGCACGTCGAGAAGGACGCCGCGCTGGAGCGCCGCTTTCAACCGGTCTACGTGGGGGAGCCGAGCGTCGAGAGCACGATCGCGATTCTGCGCGGACTCAAGGAGCGGTACGAGGCGCACCACGGCGTTCGCATCACCGACGGCGCGGCCATCGCCGCCGCCACCCTGTCGCATCGGTACATCGGCGACCGCTTTCTCCCCGACAAAGCCATCGATCTGCTCGACGAGGCCGCCTCGCGTCTGCGCATCGAGATCGACTCCATGCCCCAGGAGATCGACGAGGTCGAGCGACGCGTCATGCAGCTCGAGATCGAGCGCACGGCGCTGCAGAAGGAGAAGGATCCCGCCTCCACCGAGCGACGCAGGACGATCGAACGCGACCTCGCCGAGTTGAAGGAGCGGTCATCGGCGATGAAGGCGCAATGGCAACACGAAAAAGAAACACTGGGCGCGGTCGGAAAGATCAAGCAGCAGATCGACCAGGCACGAGTCGAAGCGGAGCAGGCGTCGCGCACGGGCGATCTCGCGAAGGCGGCAGAGATCACGTATGGCCGCATTCCCGAGCTCGAGCGACAGATGAAAGAGGCAGAGTCCAAGCTCGCAAGCGTTGGCGGACGGCCGCAGTTCCTGAAGGAGGAGGTGGGAGCGGAAGACATTGCCGAAGTGGTCGCCAAGTGGACCGGTATCCCCGTCACCCGCATGATGGAAGGTGAACGGGAGCGCCTCACGAAGCTCGACAAGGAGCTGGCGAAGCGCGTGGTGGGACAGGTGGAAGCGGTGGAAGCGGTGGCGAACGCCGTGCGCCGGTCGCGCGCCGGACTCCAGGATCCGAACCGCCCCATCGGATCGTTCATCTTCCTTGGCCCAACGGGAGTCGGCAAGACGGAGACGGCGCGTGCGCTCGCGGAGTTTCTCTTCGACGACGAGCAGGCGATGGTGCGCATCGACATGTCCGAGTACATGGAGAAGCACGCCGTCGCTCGCCTCATCGGCGCGCCCCCGGGATACGTGGGGTACGAAGAAGGCGGACAGCTCACGGAGGCAGTGCGCCGGCGCCCCTACAGCGTGCTGCTGTTCGACGAGATCGAGAAGGCGCATCCCGATGTGTTCAACATCCTGCTGCAGATTCTCGACGACGGGCGCCTCACCGACTCACAAGGCCGAACGGTCGACTTCCGCAACACGGTCATCATCATGACGTCCAACATCGGCAGTCACTTCATCCTGGAGAATGCGGGCGCCGAGTGGGCGCTGGTCGAGACGCAGGTCACGACCACGCTGCGGGGGCACTTCAAGCCGGAATTTCTCAATCGCGTCGACGATATCATCATCTTCAAACCCCTCGGAACGGAGCAGATCGAGCACATCGTGGAGTTGCAACTCAAGCGGTTCGAGAAGCTGATGACCGAGCGCAAGCTCACGCTCGAGGTCACATCGGAGGCGAAGAAATTGATTGCCACCGAGGGCTATGATCCGGCATTCGGCGCGCGTCCACTGAAGCGTGCGGTGCAGCGCCTCATCCAGAATCCACTCGCGCTGCAAATTCTGGAGGGGCGGTTCGTCGACGGCGACCGGATCGTCGTCGAGCCGGCGGCCGATGGGCGGACGCTGCACTTTGTAAAGGGCGACGCGTCGACAAGCGCGGGCACGTAGGGTGACCGCTGAGCTGGGGACGCCGAGGCGCGTCGCCGATGAAGGGTGGATGCGACTCGCACTGCGCGAAGCGCAACGCGCGGCGGAGGGAGGAGACGTTCCGGTCGGCGCCGTGATCGTCCGCAACGAACAATCGCTCGCGCAGACGTCCAATCGCACCGTGCGCGATCAGGACCCGACGGCGCACGCGGAGACGCTCGCGCTGCGCGCCGCCAGCCTCGCACTCGGCCAGTGGCGCCTCGACGATTGCACGATGTACGTCACGCTCGAGCCGTGCGCCATGTGCGCGGGCGCGCTCGTGCTCGCACGCGTCGCGCGCGTGGTCTTCGGCGCATGGGACGACAAAGCGGGAATGGCGGGCTCCGTCGGCGACCTGCTGCGCCACCCGCGGTTGAACCATCGTGCGGAGGTGCAGGCAGGGGTGTGCGATGTCGAGTCCGCCGCGCTGCTGCGCGCGTTCTTCACAGCGCGCCGCGAGGGTGAATTCGTTGACACTCTTCTCGACGCTGGGTAAATTATGTGGCTGTCCTGGACAGGTGGCTGAGTGGTT
>JANMAY010000459.1:0-7654 GCA_031360095.1 Gemmatimonadaceae bacterium | reverse complement strand
CAATGGCCTGAGCCGGCACATCGAGTTCGATCTGCGCAACGATCTGTTCACACACCTGACGACGCTCGATCCGGGGTACTTCAGCCGCACGCGGACGGGCGACTTGATGGCGCGTCTCACCAACGATCTGAGCGCCGTTCGGATGGCGGCCGGCCCCGCGATCATGTACCTGACCAGCACGATCTTCGGCGGGACGTTCGCGCTGTTGTTCATGTTCCGGATCGACACGCGGCTCACGCTGCTGGCGCTGCTGCCCATGCTGCTGCTGCCCGTCGTCATGATCAAGATGGGTGGCGCGCTGCACCGGAGGTTCGAAGCGGTGCAGGAACATTTCAGCACCATCAGCACGCATGCGCAGGAAAATTTCGCCGGGGTGCGTGTGGTGCGGGCATACCGTCAGGAAGCGGCCGAGATTGCGCGCTTCGCCAGCCTGAACGAGACATACGTCCACCGGAACATCGCGCTGGCCCGCCTCTATGGCGCGATGAACCCGCTGTTTGGACTGCTCGCCGGATTGAGTATGGCCATCGTGCTTGGAGTGGGTGGCGCATTGGTGGTGCGCGGTACGATCACCGTCGGCGCGTTCGTGGCCTTCGGCTTTTACCTGACGAATCTCACTTGGCCGATGATCGCACTGGGATGGGTGATCAATCTGTTCGAGCGCGGATCGGCATCGATGGGACGATTGCTGGAGATCCTCGACGCGAGGCCGGCAGTCGCGTCGCCCGTACAGCCGCGTGCACTTCCACCTGCGGACGCGGGACGCGCGATCACCTTTCGCGGAGTCGGATTTCACTTCCCGACGCCGCCGGGGCGCGAGCCGCGCTGGGTACTGCGCGACGTCTCGTTCACCATCGCCGCGGGAGGCACTCTCGCGATCGTCGGCGCGACGGGAAGCGGCAAGAGCTCGGTGATCGATCTCATTCCGCGACTGCACGATCCGCAGGAGGGTGAGATCCTGCTCGACGGCGTCCCGCTGCGCGAGCTTTCTCTGGACGTCTTGCGCGCGGAGATCGGCTACGTCCCGCAGGAAAGCTTTCTGTTCAGCGATACGATCGCGTCGAACCTCGCGTACGGCGACGCCTCGCACTCGCTGCTCGAGCATGCGGGGGTCGGCGAGCACGATCCCGAAGCCTCGCGCGCGCTCGGCGAGCTCGCCGCCGCGCCGAATGCATGGGCCGCCGAGGTCGCACAGCTCGACGACACGGTGCGTGCCTTTCCGCATGGCTACGGAACGGTGCTTGGCGAGCGCGGTATCAATCTGAGTGGTGGACAGAAGCAGCGACTCGCGATGGCGCGCGCGCTCGCGCGTCGTCCGCGAGTCGTGTTGCTGGACGACGCGTTGTCGGCAGTTGACACGCACACTGAAGCAGAGATTCTGCGCGGACTGCGCGGCACGCTGGCCGGACGGACGGCGCTGATCGCATCGCACAGGGTCAGCGCGATTCGGGACGCGAGCTGGATCATCGTGCTCGACGAGGGACGCATCGTCGAGCAGGGGACGCACGCGTCGCTGGTGGCGGCTCGCGGGCGGTACACCGCACTGCTGAGCAGACAACAGCTCGAGGAGGCGATTGAAGAGGAGGAGCCAAGCACTGGCACCATTCCATCCGCTCGGTAGACTTCTGCGCATGCAACGCCTCGAACCTTCCGCTCCGCCATATGGGGGGCCGGCCGACGGACGCACTGAGTCGATCGAGGCACAACTCATTGCCGCCCACGAGCGGATCGCTGAGCTCGAGGCGCGCGATTCCCTGAAGACGCAGTTTCTGGCCAACATCTCGCACGATCTCCGCACGCCGCTCACAGCCGTGATCACCCACGCCGAGATCATGCGCGACGGGATCCTCGGGCCACTGAGTGAACGACAGCTCGACAGCATCACCGGCATCATCAACGGCGGGCGGCAGCTGATCGAGCAGGTGGGAGAGATCCTCACCTATGCCCGCGGCGCGGCGAACCAGCTCACGCTCACTCGGTCGCGCTTTAGTCTGGCCGAGGTCGTGTCGCAGCTCAGCGCGCTGAACGACTCGCTGGCGAGTAAGAAGGGGCTCGCTCTCATAACGGACGTTCCCGCGGAGCTCGAGCCGATCACGGGCGACCGGGAAAAGGTCGCGCACATCGTGGGCAACCTGGTGGGCAACGCGATCGATTTCACGCCCACCGGCGGACGCGTGTGGGTGAGCGCACGTCGAGTGGATGGGCCCTACGGCGACGAGTGTGTGGTGGAAGTCGGTGATACCGGTATTGGCATCGACCCGCAGCATCACGAGCTGGTGTTCCGCGAATTCGCGCAGGTGGATTCGAGCGCGTCGCGCCAGCACCATGGGACGGGCCTCGGATTGACGATCGCGCGCAAGCTCGTGGATCTGCACGGCGGTCGCATCTGGGTGGAAAGCGCGCTAGGTCAGGGCAGCCGCTTCTATTTCGCGATTCCCTACCCGCCGGGCTGACATCGCGTGGCGCCACCCCGCCCGCACGTCCTGGTTGCCGAGGACAATCAGCTGGTATGCGACGCGATGCGCGTGCTGTTCGAGGAGACGGGACACCGCGTCTCAGCAGCAGGCCACATTGCGGAAATCGTGGACATCGCGTCGAGCGATCCGGTCGATCTCCTGCTGCTCGACCTGGGACTCGCGGATGGCGATGGGCTCGAGGTGCTCTCGGCGCTGCGCGAGCGCGATGCGCTGCCGCGCGTGAGTGTGGCGCTCACGGGCCGCGACGATGCGGAGACGATCGCGCGCTGCACGGCGGCGGGATGTCGCGCGGTGTTGCTGAAGCCGGTGCCGACGCGGGAACTGCTGGAGATGGTGAAGGGGTGGATTGAGGAAGTGAACCGTGAACCGTGAACGGTGAATCGTGAACGGTGAACCGTGGTCACCGTCCGGAGTCGTACCAGTAGCGCGACGCCAGCCGGTCGCCCGCCCGCCGATTGAGCAGATACCACGGCGCCTTGAACATGATCGGCAAATAGTGCCAATCGCCGAACTGATCGAATTTGCGCGCGGAGAAGATCGCGCGTGCCGCGGTGGCGCGGACGAGGTGGCGCTTGGTCTTTCGTCCCAGCCGCCAGAGCGCAATGTGCAGCGCAACATCCTCGGCGAAGCGCAATCGCTCGTCGTAACCGCCGATGCGCTCGAAGTCCGCACGGCGGCAGAACACCACACCTGTGTCGATGCGCAGCGGCAAAACGACGAGCAGGAATAGCGCGACGGTGACGGCAATGCCGAGCGACCAGCGCTCGGGCACCACGCTGGTGGCGCCTCCGATGACATCGGGGCGGTCGAGCTGCCGCACGATTTCGTTGAAGGTCTGCGGGTGCATCTGATTGTCGGCGTCGATGAACGCGAGGAGCGCGCCGCGTGCCGCGCGCGCGCCGGCGTTCCGCGCACCTGCGATGCAGCGTGCGGTCGACGGGATCACCGTCGCACCCGCTCGGAGCGCGATGCCGGCGGTGTCGTCGGTGGAACTGTCATCGACGACGATGATCTCGATGGCGGACGGATCGCCGGTGAACGCGCGGCGCGCCGCGTCTACGCTGTCGAGCAGACGGGGAAGGTACGCCGCCTCGTTGTGGGCGGGGATGATGAGTGAGATGAGGGGAGTTGTCATCCAATCACCACTGCACGCGCGCCATTCCCGTTACAGCCGCTGCCGCAGTGCAGCAGGGGTGACGGTTTGCAGGTACGCCGCCATCACCGTGAAGTAGTCGAGCATCATCAACACCCCCACGACCACGAGCAGTGCCCCGCTGACTCTGGAAACGTGGGCGAGATAGGGCCGCATGCGACGCACGGTGTCGAGGAACCGCTCCACCGCCACCGCCGCGAGCACGAACGGCAGCGCGAGGCCGAGTGAATAGGCGAGGAGCAAGCCCACCCCCTTGCCGAGATCGGCGCTCGCCGCCGAGTACGCGAGGATGGCGCCCAGGATTGGCCCGAGACAGGGCGTCCACCCAGCGCCGAACGCGATGCCAACCAGCACCGTGCCGAGGTAGCCCAGTGGCTTGCTCGCGAGCTGAACGCGTCGCTCGCGGTCGAGTGCGCCGATGCGCAGCACGCCGAGCAGATACAGCCCGAACAGCACGACGAGCGCGCCGCCGAGGCGAGTGATCCACACGCGATACGCAATGAGCAGCCGGCCCAGCACCGTTGCCGAGGCGCCGAGCGCGACGAAGATCAGTGTGAACCCCAGCACGAACAGCAGCGCGTGCACCAGCGCCGCTCGGCGTGCGCGAGTGAGGTCGTCGAAGCCGACGCCGGTGACGAACGTGAGGTAGCTCGGAATGAGCGGAAGAACACACGGCGAGAGAAAGCTGAGCAGCCCGGCGCTAAAGGCGATCAGTATGCCGACCGATGCGGGCTCGCTCACGTGCTACGGCACATTCGCCGGCAGCGTGGCGCGAAATTCGTCGCCCGAGAGGCGCATTGTGTCGTCGACGTCTCCCGAACGGCGTTGCACGCCGCGCACGACGGCATCGATGGTGAGGAGCGGCGCATCGGCTTCGTCGGTGACCGACACCTCCCACTTCCCGCGATCCATCCCCTTGAGCGTGTGCCGGTAGCGCGCGCTGTAGACGATGTAGCGCGACGGCGGCACGCGCACGACCGGCGCGGCTGCGAGGGGGGACTCATCCGCGTATGGCGACGCCTCGGCGTCGTCGGCGGTGTCGGTGACGTCGGTGACGTCGAGCGCGGGGGCCGGGCTATCGCGCTCCACGGCAAGCACCGCGACTCCGCTCTCCACCCCACCCTGCTTGATCGCCGGAAAGAGATGCACCTCGATCACGCGATCGGCCGGCAGCTGCTGCGCGATGGCGGTGAAAAAGCGTGCACGCGTATCGTCGTTCACTGCGCCATCCGGCGCTGATCGAGCTCACGCTCGACGTACAGCCGCAGGATGTGCATGAAGTCCTGCGCGTTGGTGACGACGCCGAACGCCTGATGCGTTCCGCGGTCCTTCAACTTGCTGACGACGAACTCCAGCGAGTCGACGCAGATGGTGGAGAGCTCGCGCACCGATCCATCGGCCTCCGTGACGAACGCCGGCAGCATGTTGCCGGTGGCGATGGCGTGGAGCGCGGTGGCAATGAGAATGGCCATCGTCGCCTTCACGGCATGCGCGCGCATGGCGTCCTGTCCCGCGAGCGCGTCGGTGATGACGTCCGGCAGCGGGCCATCGTCGCGAATGGAGCCGGTGAGCACGAACGGCACGCCCTTCGTCACGCAGGCGTGCATGATGCCGTCGGTGATGGTGCCGTTCGCGACTGCGGCAGCGATGGATCCGGCGGCGCGCACTCTGTTGATCGCGCGCATGTGCAACCCATGGCCACCCTGCGTCGACTCTCCCTGCCCCGTCATGCCGAGCGTGGTGCCGTAGACCGACGCCTCGATGTCGTGCACGGCGACGGCATTTCCGGCGAGCAGCGCGGCGACGAATCCGTTCTGGATGAACCACACCATGTCGCTGCGGGCGCGCGAGTGCACCAGCGCCGGGCCCGTCACCCACACCGGATATCCACCGCGGTCGCGCTCGTCGATGAGGAGGCGCGCCATGAGCGAGTAGTCGATGGGTTTCTCGCGCGACACTTCGCTCGCCATGAACTTGAACTCGCCGTCGCTGTCGTCGTTGCCGAGGAAGCCCGCGACGTCGACGTAGATGCCTTCGCCTCCGCTCTCGTTGGTGCCCACCGCGACGCGCTGGCCCTTTTTGACGCGGCGTCCCTCGCGCACCCAGAGCTCGTCCTTCTCGTCGAGCACGAGAACGGAGTCCATACGGGGCTCCCGCGGCATGCGCCAACTCCCCTGCACGCGGACGTACGTCGGGAGGTTGGTGGTGGCGAAGAAGTTTTCGGGGAGGACGCCATCGGCCGGTGCCGGGACAAACGTGGCATCTGGGGCGGCGGCGAGCGGAGACTGCGTGAAGTCAGGGTGCTTGAATGTCATGTCCTGGAAATGTCGCCGGACGGCACCCCTTCGGACAACGGGACTACTGAGTCTGGGCGCGTGCTTGGGCCTTCACTTCGATATCGGCGGCGTGCCATACCTGTGTGAGCTTCTTGAACGACTCCGCGGCTGCCTTTTTGTCTCCCGCCGCGCGCTGGGCACGTGCGAGCGAAAGCAGCGCCCTTGGACGCCCCGGTCTCCGCTCGAGCGCTTTCTGGTACGCCACGACCGCCTCGGCCGGCTTGCCACTCCTCAGCAGCAGATCGCCCAACCACTCGTGGCTCACCAGCATGATGGGAGGGCCAAGCGGTGCTATTGCCTCCTCAGCGGCACTCGCTCGCGTCCATGCCACGATCGCGGCGGCGCTGTCCCCTCGAGAGGAGGCTATGAGGCCCTCGAGCTGCCCGATCAATACCTGATCGCGGGCGCGGCGCATTGCCGGTGCGCTGTCGTCGGCTCGCGCACGGATGCGCTCCGCGAGGTTGCGCGCTTCGGTTGTGTCGCCGGCCAGTACCGCGGCTGCGGCACCGTGGAAATTCGCGGCGCCGGTGGAATTGACCGCACGCAGAGACCTCGAGTCCGATCCTTGAGTCTTCACCGCCGGGGCGACGTCTGCCCATCCGCTGCCCGTTTCGGATGCGTACCGGAACAGAAGCTCGGAGAGGACGAATCGCGCATCGGAGTCGCCCCAGTAGTCCGCGGGCGGATTGCGCAGCAGTGTCCGCGCCGAGTCGATGAGTGCGCGCGCGTTGCGCCAGCGGCCTTGCTGAAGGTAGGAGTATTGGAGCCAGTTGAGCGTGTGCCAGCTCGCGTTCGGTCCGTTCGCGGCATACGACGTTTCACGTGTGCGCGACGCGGGCCATGCCTTTTCGTTGCTGCGCGTGGCGTCATCCCAGAGTCCGAGCTGTACGAAGATGTGCGACGGCATGTGCAGCGCGTGATCCGCGTCGGGTGCCACCTTCGCATACGCACGCGCCGCGCTGAGTCCGCGCGCGGCATGCGTAGGATCGTCGTTCACGTGAATGAGGTAGTGCACGCCGCCAGGATGCTTGGGGCTTTCCTTGAACACGCCGAACGCGAGCGCTTCGGCCTCACTGTGATCGCGTTCGCGCTGTGCGGGATCGGCCGCCGGCCAGAGCGACGACGTGATCATCCCGCCGAGTGCGGCAAAGGATCGCGCGTCGAGATCGCGCGGATATTTCGCGGCAAGTGCGTGCATGGTGTCGGAGAAAGCGCGCAGGCGCTGCTGCTCGGGCACCCCCTTCGCGACGAGCGCTTCGACGGCGGCTCCGTACTGGCGCTCTCGCGGCGTGCCAGCGCGTGCAAGCCGTTCTTCGCGCGTAGGCGCCAGCCGGTCGAGCGCCGCGTTGGCTGCTGCGAGATCCTCTTGCCGCCACGCGGCGTGCACGTAGGTCATCGCCTCGCCCCAGTAGGCCATGGCGAAGTTGTGGTCGGCCTCCTGTGCGTTCTGGAATGCCGTCGCGGACGGACCGTACATGAAGCTGTGGAGCAGTGCGAGTCCGCGGAGGAAATCTTTTTGTGCGCGCGGTGCGCCAGAGTTGGCGAAGGAGACGACGCCGAGCTGGGCGTCGGAAATGGGGCCGGCGGATTTATGGTCGTGATCGTGTTGCGCGCTGCTCTTTGGTGCGACGATGAGCAATGCGCCGATCGCGGCGATCGTGGGTATGCGGATCATGGATGATCTGGTT
>JANMAY010000457.1:0-8244 GCA_031360095.1 Gemmatimonadaceae bacterium | reverse complement strand
GTCGGTCCCAAGGAGCTGCACGACGGCGCGCACATCGACTTCGAGGGATGTCGCCTGACTTTCAAAACCGATCAGGCTGGCGCGGCGACGCTGGCGTCCGGATCGACGGGCGCCGAACTCTCCGAGGGCGCCGTTCGCGCCGAGGCGCCGGAGGCGGAGGTGGTGTCCACGGTGCATGCGCGAATCGTCAATCTGCGCACGAACGACAGCATCGAGCTCGGCAATCATCGCGTCGTTGTGGGTCGCGATGACGCGTGTGACTTTCTCGTGGCCGGCATGGGCGTGTCGCGCCGGCATTTTTCCGTGACGCCGGTGCAGGGCGGATATCTGCTGCGCGACGAAAGCGCCAACGGCACACTCGTGAACGGTGCGCGCGTGGCAGGGACCTATCTGCTGGGGCACGGCGATGTGTTGCGCTTGCACGAGGAGGAGCTGCGGTTCGAGGTGGAAGGGGTCGCTCAGGCGCCGCCCGCCAACGTGGCGGCGCCCACGGCGATCCTCGACATGTCGCGCCTCCGGCGCGAACTCGCCGCTGGTGGCAAGCGCGAGGTGCCGCCACCACCGCTCGCGGCCAACCTGGAAATCGTGCGCGGGCCGTACTCCGGTGCGTCGTTTCCGATCGAGCGCACCGCGTGCTCCATTGGGCGCAGCCAGCAAAGCGACGTCCGGATTCGCGACGAGAGCGTATCCAACAACCATGCAACGCTGCTGCGCAAAGGCGCCGCGTGGTTCGTGGTGGACCTTCGCTCGGCGAATGGGACGTTCGTGGACGGGTCGCGCGTGGCGGGTGAGCGCGAGCTGCCGCCAGGCTCGCGACTCAAGCTCGGAAGCGTGGAAATGGTGTTCCGATCCTTCAACTCGGGCGTCGACCAGCCGAGTGCGAAGAAAAAGGGCTCGTGGCTGATGGAGATGCTGAAGAAGCCGTTCAAGCGCGACGTACCGCCGCCCGAGAGCGAGTAGCGCCATCCCCGGAGGCACGCGCCTTTCGAGGTGCGTGGCAACGCGATACACTCGGCACATGCTCCAGGCACGACTCGCTACGGCGCGGCTCTCGATTCTGTTGTGCGGCGCGGCGATCTCATTCGTTCCTGTTGCGGCAAGTGCTCAGCTCTCGCGTACGTCTCCGGCGGCCGGCGCCATACTCGCCATCACGCCCACGCACATTCGGCTCGAGTTCAGCGAGCGGCCGGTGCTGCGATTCACGTCCCTGACGCTGGTCGATGAGGGGCGTGTCGATGTACCGCTGAGAGATCTGCGCTATGCGTCTGACACGCGTAACGCCGTCACGATGCTTCTGACCGACGCCCTCCACGACGGCGTGTACACGGTGCAGTGGAGCACGGTCGGCACGGATGGGGCTCGCGTCAGCGGCGACTTCAATTTCACGGTCAGGCGGCCGCGCATCAACGCTGAATCGCTGATCGAGAGCATGCGGCCCGGGTCCGTCGGGCCGGTCGCGCTGCACGAGAGAGCTCCGCGCGATACACTGGCCGTGGGTTCCTCCGAGTACGTCACCATTCGCTGGTTCGAATACATCGGGATCGCGCTCGTCATCGGCGCGGCGACGTTCCGGCACTTCGTGCTGCCGCGCGGACCACGAGGCACGAGCGCCTCGGCATTTTCGAAGCCTTTGCAGCGCCGGCTCAGATTTCGCGCGGCCGCCGTTGGCCTCGTTGCGGCAGTGCTGCTCGGCTTCGCGCAACTGCTCCGATTGGCCGCGCAATGGCTCGTGTTGAACGGTCCGATCAGGCCGTTCAGTTTTCGCACCCACGGCATGATGCTGTTGACGACACCGTGGGGCTGGGGGTGGCTGTTGCAGTCGATGGGTGCGTTCACCGCGGCAGTAGGCTTTGCGCTGGCCGGCTTGTTGGGTCATCGTCGTGGCTGGACGATTGCCGCGGCCGGGACGGTGCTGATCGTCGCGTCGGGGGGATTGGGTGGACACCTCGCCTCGCTGCCTGTGACGCCCGCTGTCGTGCTGTCCGACGCACTGCATGTGTTGAGTGTGGGGGGGTGGGCAGGGACGCTGGCGGTCATGGTGCTCGCATCGTTTCCCGTCGTGAGAAAGCTGGCACCCGCCGGTCGCGCGCCCGCGCTCGCGGAGCTCGTCCGGCCGTTCAGCCGCCTCGCCGTGCGGTTCGCCGCGATCCTCGTTGCGACGGGACTCTTCACCGCCGTCTTGCGGCTTGGCTCCATCCCCGCGCTGTGGCACTCGGCATTCGGCCGCGTTCTGCTCGTCAAACTCTGCGTGCTCGTGCTGGTTGCGCTCGCGGGAGCCTACACCTGGAAGCGCCTCGTTCCATTGTTGGCGGAGAACCGTGGCGCATCCCGTTTTCGCGAGATGGCTCGCATCGAGGTCGCGCTGGGCGCGCTGGTGCTGCTCATCAGCGCCCTCCTCGTGGCCATGCCGACCACCGTGCATCTTTCCAAGTAGGAAATCAACTCATCCCCCTTTCAACGTCCGAATCATGCGTCTGTTCCGTGTTTCCCTGGTCGTCGCGCTCTCCCTGCTCGTTGCCACGACCATTGCCACTGCCCACGATCTGTTTCTCAAGCCGCAGGCATTCTTCGTGGCTCCCAATGGCACGGTGAGAGTCGCGGTGCTGAATGGAACGTTCTCGTCGAGTGAAGGGAGCGTATCGCGCGACCGTCTCCGCGATTTATCGGTTGTCGGCGTGTCCGGCCGATCCAAGATCGACACGACGGCGTGGACCCCCGCGGGTAAAGGGACGAATTGGGTCGTTCCGGTCACCGGCGCCGGGACGTACCTCCTGGGTGCGTCGCTGCTTCCGCGCACGATCGCGCTCAAGGCAAAGGATTTCAATTCGTATCTGGCGAGCGATGGACTGCCCGACGTTCTCGCCGCGCGAAAGCAGTCGGGCGAGTTGGACGCGGACCGCAAGGAGCGATACTCGAAGCACGTGAAGGCTCTGGTGCAGGTGGGTGACGCGCGCAGCGACGGCTTCGGAACGGTGCTGGGCTATCCGGCGGAGCTGGTGCCGTTGAACAACCCGTACGACTGGCGGAGCGGCGGGCCTCGCGTGTTGCGCGTGCGCGCGCTGGTGGATGGCGCTCCGGTGCCCAATCAAGTCGTGCTCGCCGGCGGGCGCACGTCGTCAGGAGCGCGACTGCCGGAGCAGATGGTGCGCACGGATGCGCAGGGTATCGCGCAACTGTCGCTGTCGAAAAAGGGGCTGTGGTACGTGAAGTTCATTCGCATGGTGCGCGTGCCGGCGGCGGCGAAGGATTCGGTGGACTACGAGTCGAAGTGGGCGACGCTGACGTTCGCGGTGAAGTAGACGGTTCACCGCCGGTTACCTTTCATGTGTGACCATCGACCCCGCCATTCACGACGCCATTCGCACGCGTCGCACGTTTGCCATCATCAGCCATCCTGACGCAGGCAAGACGACGCTGACGGAGAAGCTGCTGCTCTACGGCGGCGCCATTCACCTCGCGGGAACGGTGAAGGCGCGCCGCCAGCAGCGGCATGCGACGTCCGACTGGATGCAGATGGAGCAGGAGCGCGGCATCTCCGTGACCTCCAGCGTGATGCAGTTCGCCTATGAAGGCTATCAGGTGAATCTGCTGGACACGCCCGGTCACGAGGATTTCTCGGAGGATACGTACCGCGTTCTCATTGCGGCGGACAGCGCGGTGATGCTGCTCGACAACCGCAAGGGAGTCGAGGAGCGCACGCGCCAGTTGTTCGCCGTGTGCAAGCGCCGCCGCATGCCGATCTTCACCGTCGTCAACAAATGCGACCGCGTCGGCGAGGATCCGCTGAAGCTGCTCGGCGACGTGGAGGCGGATCTCGGGCTGGACTGTCATCCCATCACGTGGCCGATTCACGCGAATGGCGCGTTCATCGGCGTGTACGACCGCCGCCGCAAGCTGATCTACCGCTTCGAGCGCGGCGAGGATCACGGCGCGAGTCGCGCCGACGTGCAGGTGGCCTCGCTGGAGGACGCCGAGTTGAGCGATCTGTTGGGCAGCGAGGCGCACGCGCAGTTGGTGCACGACATCGCGCTGCTCGATGAGGCGGGCCATCCCTTCAGCGTGGACGCCATGCTCGCCGGAACGCTGTCCCCAGTCTTTTTCGCGAGCGCGCTCACGAACTTCGGGGTCGAACCGTTTCTGCGCGAATTCGTGGAGCTCGCGCCGGCGCCGACCGCGCGCGAGTCGACGCGCGGGCTCGTGAATCCCGCGGATCCGGCCTTCACGGGATTCGTGTTCAAGATTCAGGCGAACATGGATCCCAAGCACCGCGATCGTGTGGCATTCGTGCGCATTTGCTCCGGACGATTCGAGCCCGGACTGCAAGTCACGCACGTGCGCACGGGGAAGCCGATGCGGCTGTCGAGCGCGCAGCAGTTCCTGGCGCGCGAACGGTCGGCGGTGGACGAAGCCTGGCCCGGCGATGTCATCGGCGTGATGGATCGCGGCACGCTGCGCATTGGCGACACGCTGTCAGCCGACGGCGCGCTCGAATTTTCGGGAATTCCGCGTTTTGCACCGGAGCATTTCGCGCGCATCGTCGCGGCAGATCCGTTGAAGCGGAAGCAGCTCGACGCGGGCCTTCGACAGCTGACGGAAGAAGGCGCGGCGCAGGTGTTCTACACGTCGGGGACAGACACCCTAAGCCCGACGCCCATCGTTGGCGCGGTAGGCCTGCTGCAATTCGACGTGATGCTGCACCGGCTCGAGCACGAGTACGGCGCACCATGCCGCCTCGAGAAGATCTCCGCGCGCTATCCCCGGTGGGTGGTGGGATCGGAGGACGACATCGACCGCATCGCGAGAGATCGGGGGCGCATGCTGCTCTACGATTCCAAGGGCCATCCGCTCATGCTCTTCGACGACGAATGGGGGGTGCGGTGGGCGATGGATCGGGAGAAAGAGGTGACATGGCACGAAGTGGCGCCGTGATTGGATGATAGAGGGCTCTCCCTAGAAGCGTGGGCTCAACCCCACCATCACGCTCCCATCGGCGCCGGGCACGACAGACGCGCTCAGAAAAAATCGGTCGAACGCATTGTTCGGGTGCGCGTGGCTGTACGACACCACGCGTTCGGCCAAGAACACGCCCATGAACGCTCCGGCTGCGATGTCGCTGGCCCAGTGCTGATCGAGCTTGATGCGCGCCAGCCCGGGTAGCAGTGCGGCGCCGTACAGCACCGGTGCCACGAACTTCGTCGCATCCGGGTTCCGTCGATTCAGCTCCATCGTGAGCACCGTCGCCACCGCCATGCTGGACGACGTGTGGATCGACGGAAAAGCGCGGTTGTCGAAGCTGCTCTTGCCGAAGAACCCTTTGCCTGGCCTGAAGAGGTATTGATTCGAGTCTTTCGACACATACGGCCGAGTGCGTCCGAGCGGCCCGCGAATCAGTTGGCTCGCGAAGCTGGCGAGCACCACGGACTCGGTCGCATGCAGGGCGATGTCGGCAGCCGTTGGCGCGTGACTCAACCGCGCAATGCCGTACGACACGATTCCGGCGGCAGTGAGCGTTGTCTCGTTCACCTTGCTGATTTTGGTGGACCACCGTGACAGGTCGTCGAGCTGCGCGCCGGTGACGGGGTCGTTGCGGCGGTTGCGCTGCGAAGATCGCGCAATGTCCTTGTCGAAGATGGAGAGCAGTCCAGTCGCGCCGAGTGCAATTCCCGAGACGAGCAAGTCCTTTCGGGTGAAGAATGTCTTGCTCGTCGAATCGGCCCGCTGCGCGCCCAATACGGACGCGTGCAAGGAAGCGAACAGGGCAACAACAACGAGCGGAGTGGAACGCACGACATTCTCCTGAAGGGTGTGATACAGACGCGGTAATGCACCGCCCGTGCCGGTTGACTCCGCCAATCGCAGGCGACGCGATTTATTTGCGTCCTTTTTCCCGATTGTGCGCATACTGGCACCGAGTCTGCCACACCATACGATGCAAACGCTCGAAGCGAACTCGGCAAAGGGCGGCCGAACTCACCGAAGGAGCGAGATGGGATATAGAGTCTTCAGGGATTCGCGGGGCACAGAGTGGCAGACGTGGGACGTGGTTCCGCAGTTGAGTGACCGGCGCGTGAGCGATCGGCGCGGGCGCGTCGACCAGCCGACACACTCGGAGCGGCGCTCGCCACGGGACCGCCGCATCACGATCGGCCAACGCCCGGCGTTGTTCACCGGGCTTGGCGGCGCGTGGCTCTGCTTCGAAGCACCAAGCGAGAAGCGCCGCCTCACTCCCATTCCCGCAGATTGGCTGCAGTGCAGAGTCGAGCGGCTGGAGCAGTATTGTGCTCAGGCGACCCGGGCGCGTGCCTCCGTGGCCATTCTCGACCCGCTGCTCCCCACGTAGCGAGACTGGCCCGAAGCGGAACATCGGGCGATCTTGCGCCCGTGACTGACTTCGCTCCACCCAAGCCAGAGCGGCCGCGCGCGTACCCTCCGGAGACGACCGAAGGCTGGTACGTGCTGCACCAGGCCTTCTCCTACCATCGCCCGCTCCTCAGCGCGATGCTGGAAAATCCAACTGGCTCGGCCGGTCCCGATGCGGTGCGGCAGTTCAGGGCGATAGCGTCTCCAGACACTGAGGGGTGGAGCGCCGTCGTACCGCTGATCGGATCGCGTGCGGACCTGATGCTCGTGCATTTTCGGCCGACGCTCGACGACATCGGCGCGGCGCAGCAGGCGGTGGCGCGCATTGCGTTGTTCGGCGCGATTCAGCCGGTGTACAGCTTTCTCAGCGTGACTGAAGCGGGCCTGTATCACGCCAGCGCCCAACTCGCTGAGGAGGCTACGGCGCGCGGCGGCGCGGTGGGAGACGAGGTGCACCGCGCGGCGATGATGGCGCGGGTGAGCAAGGAGCGCGAGAGTGCGCACGTGCAGAAGCGGCTGTACCCGCAGCAGCCGGACGACATGCCGTACGTGTGCTTCTACCCTATGAGCAAGCGCCGAACGCCGGAGCAGAACTGGTATGCGCTGCCACTCGCGGAGCGGAGCCGCTTGATGATGGCGCACGGAACCACGGGCCGCGGCTACGCAGGGCGTGTCGTGCAGGTCATCAGTGGCGCGATCGGCTTCGACGCATGGGAGTGGGGGGTGACGCTGTTCGCGAAGGATCCGCTGGAGTTCAAGCGGATCGTCACCGACATGCGGTTCGACGAAGTCAGCGCGGAGTACGCGGAGTTCGGGGAATTCTTCGTCGGGAAGCGAGTAGGGGCGGACGTGTGGCTGGAGGGGCTGCGCTAACTCCTGTCCATGGGAGTTTCCGGCGCGAGCTCGCCACTGTCCAGCGCGCGCCCCGCGATCGCGCTGAGCCGCTCGTCCTGATGCACTCGGAGCGCGCGCACGTTGCGGCGCGCGCGGCGCATTGCGGCGGGGATGAACACGCGCGCGCAGTCGAGCTCCGCCGCTGCGCCCTCGACACCGGCGCGCTCGATCTCCCAGGTCGTGCGCGACAAGACCGCGACCGCGAGATAGATGTCGATCGCGGCGTTCGCCATCCGGAGCTGAAGGAACTGCTTGTCGATCACGGCCTTGCCGTGCTTGAGCAGCACGCCTTCGACGCCGAGCGCGAGGCTGTGAATCATGTTGGCGACGTCGTCTGCTTCGCCCTCGAGCGCACTGTGCACCTTCGAAAACGACGGCTTGGTGATCTGCCGCTTCGCCCGGCCCGCGACGTACGAGCCGATGACGCCCAGCGAGTGCAGCGGATTCTTGAAGGCCTTGCCGAGTGACTTGAGACGCTCGCCAGGCTGCTGGAGTGCCGTCAGTGCGATGAGGGCGCGGAGAATCTCGTTCGTCCCCTCGAAGATCAGGTTGATGCGCGAGTCACGAACGGCCTGCTCGTACGGATACTCCTTGGAGTAGCCCACACCGCCGGCGATCTGGAGCGCGTCATTGGCCGCCCGGAAAGCAAGCTCGCTCGCGAATATTTTGCACGCCGCGGTCTCGAGCGAAAAGTCGACGCCGCCGCGGTCGACCATTCCCGCGCACAACATCCAGCCGCAGTCCGCCGCGTACGTCTCGGCGGCATTGATCGCGATCTTCTGCTGAATCATCTCGAAGGATCCGATGGACCGGCCAAACTGCTGGCGCTGTTTTGCGTACACGAGCGCGTCGTGCATGATGCGCCGCGTGCCGCGTGCCGATGCAGCGGCGAGTCCGAGCCGCCCGGAGTTCAAAATCTCCAGTGCGATCTTGAAGCCGTGTCCTTCGTCACCCAGGCGGTCGATGGCGGGGACTGTGACGTTGTCGAAC
>JANMAY010000435.1:0-2994 GCA_031360095.1 Gemmatimonadaceae bacterium | reverse complement strand
CCGACTACGACTTCGACCTCCCGACTGAGCTCATCGCGCAAGCGCCGCTCGCCCACCGCGACTCGAGCCGGCTCATGGTCGTGCATCGTGACACCGGCGAAATCGAGCATCGCATCTTTTCCGATCTGCCGTCTCTCGTTGACGCGGGCGATCTCCTTATCGTCAATCGATCCAGGGTCGTGAAAGCTCGCCTGCTCGGCAGGCGCCCCGGGTCCGGTGCACGCGCGGAGATATTTCTCCTCGAGCACCTCGGCAGCGACCGCTACGAGGCGATGGTGTCACCGGGCGGAAAGCTCAAGCCGGGCCGCGTCGTGGAGATCGCGCCGGAGTTCAGCGCGGAGATTCTCGAGGTGACCGAGCGACGTACGCGCATCGTGCAGCTCCGCGCTGCGAGCGGCGTCGCGCAGGCAATCGAGCGGTATGGACACACACCGCTGCCGCCCTACATCGATCGCGGCGACGAGGCGTCGGACGTGGAGCGCTATCAAACCGTCTATGCGCGCGAGCCAGGCTCCGTCGCAGCGCCGACCGCGGGGCTGCACTTCACCGACGATCTCCTGCATGCGCTGGACGAACGCGGGGTACAACGCGCCAGCGTCATCCTCCACGTCGGTGCCGGTACGTTCAAGCCCGTCGAAGTGGATGACCCTGCCCAGCATGTGATGCACGAGGAGCGGTTTTCGATGCCCGGCGAGACGGCGCTCGCATGGGCCGCCGCCCGCGCGTCGGGCCGCCGCGTTTGGGCCGTGGGCACCACGACCGTTCGAACACTCGAAAGCGCGCTCCGCAACGATGGTACGCTCGCCACCGGCGACGGAACGACGGATATCTTCCTCCGTCCCCCCGCGCAGCCGCGCGCCATCGATGCGCTCATCACCAACTTCCATCTGCCGCGCTCCACGTTGATCATGCTCGTTGCCGCATTCGCTGGATACGAGCTCACGATGCGCGCATACTCGGAGGCGATCGCTCGGCGATACCGCTTCTACTCGTACGGCGATGCCATGGCGATCGTATGAGCTTCGAGTTCACCATTGATGCACGTCAGGGTGCGGCGCGCGCGGCACGATTCGCGACGCCGCATGGCATCGTCGAATCGCCTGCGTTCATGGCCGTGGGCACACAGGCGACAGTAAAGGCGCTCGACCCCGATGACCTGCGTGCGATGGGCGCGCAGATGATCCTCGCCAACGCCTATCACCTGCACCTGCGGCCGAGCGACCAGCTCATACGCGAGTTGGGCGGGCTGCACGAGTTCATGCAGTGGGACGGTCCGATCCTCACCGACTCCGGTGGGTTTCAGGTGTTTTCGCTCGCCACGCTGCGCACGATCAGCGAAGACGGTGTCGAGTTTCAAAGCCACATCGACGGCTCGAAGCGGCAGTTCACCGCCGAAAGCGTCATGCGCATCGAGCGGAACCTCGGCGCTGACGTCATCATGCAGTTCGACCACGTGATTCCGGGGCAGAGCGACGCCGGAGCCGCGCGCGACGCGAGTGAGCGTAGCCTGCGCTGGCTCGAGCGCTGTCACGAGGCGTTCGATCAGTTGAATCGCGAGGACCCGATCATCGGGCAATCCGAGCAGGCGCTGTTCCCCATTGTGCAGGGCGGCATTCACGCCGAGCTGCGCCGAGCGGCAGCGGTTGCCATTCGGGAGATGCGCGATTGGCGGGGATTCGGCATTGGCGGACTCTCGGTGGGCGAATCGAAAGCGGACATGTACCGCATTCTCGAGGACGTGCACGCTTCCCTGCCCGAGGACCGACCGCGCTACCTCATGGGGGTCGGGTTTCCCGAGGACCTGGTGGAGGGCGTGCGCCGCGGCGTCGACCTGTTCGACTGCGTGGCGCCCACGCGCATGGGCCGCAACGGCACCGTGTTCACCCACGACGGGCGTCTCAACATCAAGCGCGCCGAGCTTCGCGCGGACAAGCGGCCCATCGATTCGGACTGCGACTGCGCGGCCTGCACGCGTTTCTCGCGTGCCTACGTGCGGCATCTGTTCCTGGCCGACGAGATTCTCGGTCTCCGACTTCTGTCGCTGCACAATGTACATTTCCTCGTTCGGCTGATGCAGCAGGCTCGGCAGGCGCTGCTCTCCGGCACGTTCGACGGCTGGAGCACCGACTGGCTCCGCCGCTATCACTCTCGCACAGCGACGGCTTCCGTATGACGCAATCCGGCCTGCTTCCAATGCTTCTCGCTCTCCAGTTCGGCGGTGGGGGGGGAAGCCTGACGCCATTTCTCGTCCAGCTCGCGGCGATCTTCGGCATCTTCTACTTCCTCCTCATCCGCCCGCAGCAACAGCAGCGCAAAAAGCACGAGGAAGCATTGAAGGCCATCAAGCGCGGCGATCAAGTCGTCACGGCCGGTGGCATCGTGGGCGAAGTCATTCACGTCAAGGAGACGTCGGGTGGTGAGGGCGCCACGGCGCGTCCACTCGAGGATCACATCACCATCAAGTCCGCGGAGTCGCGGCTGGTGGTCGAGCGCGGTCGCATTGCACGCATCGTGGGCGGGAGCACGAGCGGGCCTGCGCTGAAGGAGTAGCGCGCGCGCCGTGAGCATTCTCGACATCCGCGTCCTCGGCGATCCGGTGCTCCGGCAGGCCACGACGCCGGTCACCGACTTCACGGGCGACGTGCAGCGCCTGATCGACGACATGTTCGAAACGATGTACCATGCGCGGGGCATCGGGCTCGCGGCGCCGCAGGTGGGACGCACCGAGCGTCTCGCGGTGCTCGACGTCGAGAAGGATCCGTTCGTGATCATCAACGCCGAGATCGTCCAAACGTCATCGGGACGAGAGAAAGGCGAGGAAGGATGTCTCTCCATCCCCGACATCTATGCCGATGTCGAGCGGTCGAAGACCGTCACGATTCATGCGCTCGACCGCTATGGAAAGCCGATCGAGCGCACGGCCGACGGCCTGCTGGCGCGCTGCCTCCAGCACGAGATCGATCATCTCGACGGCAAGCTCTTTCTCGACTATCT
>JANMAY010000425.1:0-5634 GCA_031360095.1 Gemmatimonadaceae bacterium | reverse complement strand
GACGCGTGATGAGGCCGGGGAGGGCGCTCGCCAGCACCCAGTGCTCGCCGGCATCGTCGCTGCGATACAGGCCGCCGCCGACCTTTGCTTCCACGAGCGCGTACACGCGCGCGGGCGCGGCGGCCGACACCGCGAGGTCGCTTTTGCCGACGACACCAGTCGGAAGCCCTCCGCCAAGCCGAGTCCAGTGATCTCCTCCGTCGGTGCTCTTGAAGACGCCATCGTCAGCGCCTCCGCTGATGATCGTCCACGGCCGCCTCGCACCGCGCCACATGCTGGCATACACGACGTTGGGATTGCCGGGCTGGAGCTCGATATCGACGGCACCCGTGCTATCGGAGAGAAAGAACACCTGCTCCCACGAGGCGCCGCCGTTTCGCGTGCGGTAGACGCCGCGCGTCCGGGTGTTCGCGAACGGATTGCCCACGACCGCCGCGAACACGACATCGGCGTTGGTGGGATGCACGACGATCGCGCCGATCTGTCCCGCGTCCGGGAGTCCCGAGAATCGCCAGGTCCGGCCGGCGTCGCTGGACTTGTAGATGCCTTTGCCGATGGAGACGTTGCTGCGAATCGCCTCGGAGCCCGTGCCCACGTACACGACATTGGGATCGCTATCGGCAACGTCGAGCGCGCCGATCGAACCGGTCGCGAACGCACCGTCGGAGATATTGCGCCAGGTGACGCCAGCATCGGTCGTCTTCCAGACGCCGCCTCCGGATGCACCGAAATAGTACGTCCGCGGATCCTGATTGACGCCGGTGACTGCCGTGACTCGCCCGCCGCGCGCGGGGCCCACCATGCGGTAGCGCAACGCGGTGAGCTTCGCCGGATCGTATGCGGAGACGTCCGTCACGCGCGTCTGGGCCGCGGCGGTTTGTGTGAGCGAAAGCAGGGCCGGGGCCGCCAACAACAAGATGCGATGCATGACTTTTCGCTGTGCAAGAGAAGCGGAACGACAGTTGTTAAACCGCAGAGATCGCAGAGAACGCAGAGGACGGCCGCAGAGACTACGAATGAAAGAAATTCATCGTTGTACCAAGAGCGCGTTCAGCGCTCTGACGCGATCGGCGATCGTCGCCTCGAGCTGGGACGTTGGAGCTACGTCTGCGCCTACGACTTGTCCAAACAGGTCCGCAAGTTCGCCGGACAACTTGGCGAGACTCGCCTTTCGCGTCGAATCGAGACCCGCGGCGCCGTCGCGCTGTGCTATCGCCGCGCGTTCGAGCGCATTCGTCAGTTGAGAGGCGAGCGCGAACTGGCGCGCCAGGGCCGCGGACGACGTTTTGACCCGAGGGTCCATGCGCACGATGAGCGGCTGCGTCACCGTCTTGCCGTTCGCGCTCAATCGCACCGTGTAGCGTCCCGGAAGAACTGACCGTCCACGCGGCTCACGCGGCGTATACCCGTAGATCGCCGAGATGGGATACTCATGTCGCGCGACGGGCGGAGCGGGATAGCGGAGATCCCATACGAATCGATGCAAGCCCGCAGTGGCGGCCAATCCCTGCGATGGACGGATCCAATACAGCGGAATGTTGGCGGTCGAGTCGATGGGCTCGGGCGCATCCGTGTTGCGGAAGCGCCGCACCAGCGCGCCCCTGGCATCGAGGATCTCGAGCGTGACGTCTCCGCTCGTCTGCGCGAGCCAATAATCGAGAATGGCACCGTCGGGCGGGTTCTGCCCAGCGGGCTCCTCCTGCGGGAGCGGCGTATCGGTGTTCTTGTTCCAGCGCACTCGCGTCGCGCGGCTCGGCGGAATCAACGCCACGCTCGTGCTCACTCGGGCCAGCGCCGAGGGCAGTCCGCGGAGTGGAGCAACGTCGTCGAGGATCCAGAACGACCGTCCGTGCGTGCCGACGACGACGTCGTCGTCCTTCACCACGAGATCACGGATCGACGTGGCGGGCATGTTGAGCCGAAGCGATTGCCAGTTGTCGCCGTCATCGAACGAGACGTACACCGCGCGCTCCGTGCCCGCGTACAACAGGCCGCGCTGCTTGGGATCCTCGCGCACGACGTTGACGATCGCACCATCGGGAAGGCCGCGCACGATCTCGGTCCATGAGGCGCCGCCATCCCGCGTCCGGTAGATGTGCGGCCGCAGATCGTCGAGCCGAAAGGTGTTCACCGCCGCGTACGCGGTGTTGACGTCGAAGTGCGATGCGTCGAGGATGGAGATCTTGCTCCACGGCCGATCGCGCAGCGCACTCGGCGTCACATCTCGCCAGTGGGTGCCGCCGTCGGTCGTGCGATGAATGAGACCGTCGTCCGTGCCAACCCAAATGACGTTCACATTCGTGTGCGATGGCCCAATGGTATAGATGACGCCGCGGTGCAGCCCTTTCTCAGGATCCAAACCGGTGAAGACGCCCAACGTCGCCGGCGCGGCGGTGGGAGGGCGGGTGAGATCCGGGCTGATCTCTGTCCAGTGCGCACCGCCATCGCGCGTCTTCCAGAGTGTGTTCGACGCGAAGTAGAGCGTGCGGGGATCGACTGGAGAGAAGAGCACCGGCTGCGTGCGAACGATGCGATAGTCGCTGCCACGCAGCGGTTTCGGTCCGACTTGCTGCGTTTCTCCAGTGCGCCGGTCGTATCGCGATACCTTGCCGCCGTAGACGATGTCCGGGTCGAGCGGATCGGGCGCGACGTAGCCGTACTCCTCGACGCCGACCGGATGCCATTCGCGGAAGGTGACCTGTCCGTCGTCCCCACGACTCGACACGCACGCCGACCCGCTCTCCTGCTGTCCACCACACACGCGATAGGGATACGCGTTATCCGTGCTTACGTGATAGAACTGCGCGGTGGGCTGGTTGTACCACGAGCTCCACGTATCGCCGCCATTCACGGTGATGATCGCGCCTTGGTCCGACGCGTTCAAGATGATCTTGGGATCGTCGGGGTTGATCCACAGGCGATGGTAGTCGTCGCCGCCAGGAGCACCGCGAAACGCGGTGAATGTCCTGCCGCCATCGGTCGACTTCCACGTGACGACGTTCGCGACGTACACGACGTCCGCATTCTTTGGATCCACGCGCACTTCGGCGAAATCAGATCCGCGCCCCCAGAGACGAACGTCGGTGTTGACGCGCGTCCAGCGTTCGCCGGCGTCATCCGACCGGTAGATGCCGCCAAGCTTCGGCGCGTCGACCACAGCGTAGAGACGTGTGGGAACGCTCGCCGACGTGCCGAGTCCGATGCGGCCGAGCCCCTCAGCGATGGACGGCAGCCCGTTTGTGAGCGGACGCCACGTTGTTCCCCCATCCGTGGACTTGTGGAGTCCGCTCGTGGTACCGTTGAAGGAACCGCCAATTTCCCACGGCGCCTGTCGTCCAGCCCATAGCACGGCGTACACCGTGTTCGCGTCGTTGGGGTCGAATGCAACGTCGAACGCGCCGGTGTTCTCGTCGCGGTAGAGCACGCGCGTCCACGTGTTGCCACCATCAGTGGAGCGGAAGACTCCGCGTTCCGGATTCGGCCCGTAGGGATGCCCGAGTACGGCTGCGAACACGCGATTCGGATCGCGCGGATCGACGATGAGCATGGGAATCTGTTGACCATCACGAAGACCGAGATGCGTCCAGTGTGCGCCGCCGTCCACGGATTTGTAGATGCCATCTCCCGTCGACAGGTCGGGACGCTGAAGTCCCTCACCACTGCCAACGTAGATGACATTCGGTGCAGAGGGCGCGATCGCGATTGCACCGATGGAGCCAGTTGGCTGCTCGTCGAAGATCGGACGCCACACGCGGCCGTAATCAGTGCTCTTCCAGACGCCGCCGTTGTTCACGCCGATGTAAAACACGTTAGGCTGCCCCGGCACGCCGACGGCCGCCACCGTGCGCCCACCGCGGTGCGGTCCGATCATTCTCCAGCGCATCTCCGCAAACGTGGTCGAGTCGGTACGCTGCGCTTGCACCGCGCTCGCGACGCACATGATCGACAAGATGGCCATCGAAACGCATCGAGCAGCGTGCACGGGTTTCACCTTTTCATTGGGGAGCGATGAGTGTGCGTGGCGAGTCGCTCATGCGCCAGACTCGCGCTCTGCTCTCACTGTGTTCCACCTCACCAGGATGCACAGAGCGACGCCATCCGCGTAGTAGTCCGGCACTCGGCCCTCCTCAACGAACCCGCTGGCGAGCAGGCGCGCCAATGCAGAGGCGCACCGCGCGTCGTCGGGGAGCTCGCAGATGATCATCCTGGTGAGCCCGTTCGATGCCGCGCCGCGACCTGCGGTGGCCAGGAGCGCCTCGAGTGCAGGCATGTCGACGTCCAGTGGAACGAGCAGTCGCACCACGCCCTGCGCCCCCGCGACGGCTTCCGCGCGCGGTACGCTCACTCAGATGTGCAGTGCGCGGCCCAGCACGGCGAGCGCGGCTTCCTTGGTAGCTTCGGACAGCGTGGGATGGGCGTGCACGGTGATCGCGATGTCCTCCGACGCGCCGCGATACTCGAACGCCAGCACGATCTCGGCGATGAGCTCCGAGACGTTCGGTCCGATCAGATGTGCGCCGAGGAGCTCGTCGGTGGTCGCGTCGGCGATGAGCTTTACGAATCCCGCAGTGTCGCCCGCCGTGCGCGCGCGGCCGTTCGCGGAGAAGGGAAACTTTCCAACCTTGTATTGACGTCCCGCCGCTTTCAACTCGTGCTCCGCCAACCCCACCGAGGCGATCTCCGGCGAGGTATACACAACGGATGGGATCGACGCGTAGTGCATGTGCACCTGCTTCCCGGCGATGACCTCCGCCGCGATGACGCCTTCCTCTTCCGCCTTGTGCGCGAGCAGTTTGCCGCCAATGCAATCGCCAATCGCGAACACGTTCGGAAGGTTCGTGCGGAGCTGATCGTCGGCGACGATCTCGCCCCGCTGGCCGGTGTTCAAGCCGAGCGCCGCCGCATCGACACCGGTGAGTGACGGCTTCCGCCCAACGGACACGAGCACGTAGTCCGCGTCGAGCGTCGTCGTCGCTCCATCTTTCTCGACATCGACGAGCACCTGCGTTCCTTCGCGCCGGGCGCCTGTGACTCTGGCGCCAGTGCGCAGATCGAGTCCCTGCTTCCGGAACACACGATCGGCTTCCTTGATGACGTCCTGATCCATGCCGGGCAGGATCGTGGACGCGAGCTCCACGACGGTGACCTTCGCCCCGAGTCGGCGCCAGACGCTTCCGAGCTCCAGGCCAATGACACCGCCCCCGATGACGACGAGATGCTTGGGCACTTCTTGAATGCGAAGCGCGCCGTCGTTCGACAGGATGCGCTCTTCGTCGAACTTCAGGAACGGAAGCTCGATGGGAACGGATCCGGTCGCGATGATGACGTGCTTTCCCTGGTACATCGACGTTGCGCCTTCACTGCCGACTACCTCCACGATGTTGCCGGCCTTCAGCGTTCCGCTCCCCTTCGCCCACGTAATCTTGTTCTTGCGGAACAGAAACTCGATGCCCTTGGTGTTCTGCCCAACAACGTCGTTTTTGCGCTTCAGCATCTGCGCAAGATCGAGCCGGAGCCCGTCCACGCCGATGCCATGCTCCGTTGCATGGTCCCGCATGAACTCGAAATGCTCGCTCGAGATCAGCAGTGCCTTGGAGGGAATGCAGCCGATGTTGACGCAGGTGCCACCGAGTG
>JANMAY010000413.1:0-8255 GCA_031360095.1 Gemmatimonadaceae bacterium | reverse complement strand
CTCCACGGCGCTCGCCAACCGCGGCGGCACCGACGACGTCACGCTCGTGATCGACGGCGCTGTCGCAGTGAGATGCTGGTGTACGACCTCCGCGCTCGTCTCGGCGTCGAACGGCAGGCGCCCCGTCAGCGCGTAGTAGCCGACGACGCCGAGCGAGTAGAGATCGCTGCGCGCGTCGAGCGGCTCGCCGGCGGCTTGCTCCGGGCTCACGTAGTGGGCGTTGCCCATCACGCGTCCGTCGTCGCTCAGCGCGTTCGTCTGCATGGCGCTCGCGATCCCGAAGTCCGTCACGATCGCCCGTTCGCTGCCGCGCTCGAGCAGAATATTCTCGGCGGTGACGTCGCGATGTACGATGCGCGCCCCGTGCGCGTATGCGAGCGCCCACGCAACCTCGCGCAGCACGCGCGCCGCCTGGCCGGGCAGGAGCGGCCCGCGCGTCCGAATGCGCTCACCGAGCGTGACGCCTTCGACGAACGCCATGGCCATGTACACGAATCCCGCGCGCTCACCGAACGCGTACACGGGTACGATGTTCGGGTGATTCAGTCGCGCCGCGGTCTGCGCCTCTCGCAGGAACGCATCGCGCAGCTCGGCACGTGCCCCCAGCGCCGGCGGCAGCACTTTGATGGCGACCGGCCGCGCGAGGCTGACTTCTCGCGCGAGGTACACGACCCCCATTCCGCCGCGTCCAATTTCGCGGTCGAGTGAATATTCACCCGCGAGGGCCGTCTGGAGTGCGATGAACTCGGCGTCGGGGGAGGATGCCATGAGACAAGCTAGGGTGGACGCGAGGAGTCGCGCCAGAACGCTGTGTGGCCTGCGCATTCAGGCTAGATTTGGTGCATGTCTTCTGGCGACCCCACCTCCGCGTACTATCGCAAAGGATTCGGCCTCAAGGCCGACGTCCAAGAGGACCTCTCGTCCGACTACAACGGCCGGCTCGTGGACCTGCTGCGCGAGCAGGACTACACGCTCGTGGCGGGCGACGTCACGATCCGGCTGGCGAAGGAATTCGGATTCTGCTACGGCGTCGAACGTGCCGTCGAGTACGCCTACCAGACGCGCCGAAAGTTCCCCGACCGGCGGCTCCTCTTGATGGGTGAGATCATTCACAATCCGCACGTGAACGCAAAGCTGCGGGGAATGGGGATCGAGATCCTCGAGCCGAGCGCCGACGGGGCCTTCGACTTTGGCGTGATTCGCCCGGAGGATGTGGTGATTCTGCCGGCGTTCGGCGTCACGATCGCGGCATTCGAGTCGCTCCGCGCCATCGGATGCGTGCTGGTCGATACGACGTGCGGCTCCGTGCTCAACGTGTGGAAGCGAGTGGAGCGCTACGCGAGCGAGGGCTTCACCGCGCTCATCCACGGGAAGCACTACCACGAGGAGACGCGCGCGACGTCCTCGCAAGTGATGAAGTATCCAGAGGGCCGGTACCTCATCGTGCGGAACATGGAGGAAGCGCGCATCGTCTGCGAGTTCATCGAGGGGCGTGTCTCGCGGGACGACTTTCTCGGACGGTTCTCACCCGCGACGATGTCGCCGGGCTTCGATCCCACGCTCCATCTCCGCCGGATTGGCGTCGCCAATCAGACGACGATGCTCGCCAGCGAGTCGCTGGCCATTGGAGAGGAAGTGGGCCAGGCGATTGCGCGGGCACGGGGAGCGGACGCGCGTGCGGCCGATTTCCGTACCTTTGACACCATCTGCAGCGCGACGCAGGAACGCCAGGATGCGGTCATCGACCTCCTCCAAGAGCGACTCGATGCGATGATCGTGATCGGGGGATTCAACTCGAGCAACACGATCTCGCTCGCGGCGCTGTGCGCCGGCCGCGTTCCCACCTATCACATCGAGGACGCGAGCGGCATCGACCCGGAGGCCGGCACCGTGCACTATCGCCGCGCCGGAGTGTCGCACGTCGAGGAGACGGTAGCGGGGTGGATGCGCGCCGGCATGCCGGTGCGCATCGGCGTCACGGCCGGCGCGAGTACGCCGAACAACAAGATCGGCGAAACAGTGGCGCGCATTCTCGCGACGCGCGGCCTGGTGCTGGAGTCGGTCTGAGTGCTGCCGTTCTTCACGCAGTATGTCGCGCTCGGCGATTCGATGTCGATCGATCTCTATCCAGCCCTCGACGCGGGGGAGATCGACGTGGCTGTTGCGCTCGAACGCGTGCCCACGGCCGGTAATGTCGCGCCGCTCGGCGCCGCTTCACTGCTGTACCAGAACGACGATGCTCGCTGGTCCGAGGAGGCGGGAGACGATCTCCTCACCCGCTATCCCGGCATCGAGATGCAAAACCTCGCGAGCGACGGCGCGACGATTGGCGACGTGTTCGGCGAGCAGCTCCCACTCGTGGCCGAATCCGATGCGCCGACGCTGGTCACACTCACCGCCGGCGGCAACGACTTGCTCAGCGCATTCGCCAACCGGCCGAGCGCGACTCTGCTGAACGCCATTGCTGGCGACGTCGCGGACGCGTACGAGTTTCTCGTCGACGTCATTCGCCGCACGCGGCCCAGCGCACACCTCCTGCTCACGACGATCTACGATCCGTCGGACGGCACTGGACGCATCCCCGGCGTGTTCGACGACGGCGGCGACCTGCCGCTCGACGTGCTGCACCGCATGAATCAGCACATTCGCGATCTGGCCCGCGGAACCCCCGGCGCGACACTCGCCGACGTGCACGCGCACTTTCTCGGATTTGGCGTGCAGGCGTCCGAGGCCGAGCGTTGGTACTGGCGGCGCTCGCTCATCGAGCCCAATGCGCGTGGCGCGCATGAGATTCGCCGCGTGTGGCGCGATGCGCTCGATCTCGCCGACACCACATGATCGCGGGACTGCTGCTCGCCGCCGGCCGCAGCAAACGCTTCGGCGCGGACAAGCTGCTGGCGAAGCTGCGAGGCAAAGCGGTGATCCGGTGGAGCGCCGAGGCGTTGGCTGCGGGTGTCGACGAACTGTATGTCGTGCTCCCGCCCGCCGCGGATACCATGACGCAAGCGCTCGCTCGGCTGGATGCGCGGTTCGTCGTCAATCTGTCGCGCGACGAGGGGATGGGGAGCTCGATTCGCGCCGGCGTCGCCGCCATGCCCGCAGAAACCGAGGCGATCGTCATCGCGCTCGGTGACCAACCGCTCGCCGACCCGACGGTGGTCGATGCCGTGATTGCGAAATGGCGCGCCGATGGGTCGAGTGCCGTCACGACGCGGTATGACGATGGGCAGGGCCATCCCGTGCTCCTCGCGCGCGACAGCTTCGCACTGCTCTCGGCGCTCCGTGGCGACGTCGGCGCCCGCGCGGTGCTGGAGTCGCTCGGCGCGCGCGTTTCGGAGGTGCGAGTGGAGTCGCCAATGCCGGTGGATGTCGACACACCTGAAGCGCTGCGGGAAGTCGAGATGTCGCTGCGCTGAACGGCTAGGACGACGCTTCCATCTCTTGGATGACGTCGACCGGCTTCGAGTCGCGCGCGCGCCGCGAGGGAAGCGAAAAGGCAAACACGCTCCCCGTGTCGCCGAACTCCGCCCAGGCCTTGCCGCCGAGCGACTCCACGGTCTCGCGAACGATGCTGAGCCCAAGCCCTGTGCCTTCGATGGCGGTCAGCCGTTCGGTGTCGGCACGATAGAAGCGCTCGAACAATCGTCCACGCTCCTCCTGCGGCACTCCGCTGCCGTTGTCGCTCACCTCGACGACCACCTGAGCCGGCCGATCTTCAGTGGCCGCATCCAGCCGGCTGCTGATGCGCACCCACCGATCCGACTCGGCGTCGTTCGCATACTTGATCGCATTGGAGACGAGATTCATCAAGCACAGCTCGACGGCCGCGGCATTGATCTCGACCTCGGGAATATCCGGATCGATGACGATGCGAATGCGACGGGACCGCGCGAGCTCGCGCAGCTGCCGCACGACTTCCGCCGCCGCGCTCTGGAGCAGCACGTGACGCTGCTGCCGTGTGTCGCCGGTGAGGCGCGACAACTCGAGCAGATTATCCAGCGCGACCCGCATGCTCTCCATGTTCCGCACGACGATGCCCACGAGCCGCTCTCGCTCCGTTTCCGCGAGCTCGGGGATCTGCAGCAACTGTCCGGCGCCCATCGTCGCGCCAATGCGGTTGCGCAGCTCGTGCGTGAGGGAGCGGTTGAAAGCGCGAAGCCGTTCCTCTCGCTCGCGCAGCCGCTCCTTCATCAGCGCCAAGTACTGGACGGTGGTGGCCTGCTGAATGAGTGAGATGGCGAGATACAGACGGTGCGCGCACCGGACGAGCTCCTGGGGCGTGCACGGCTGATCGATCTCCTCCACCGCCCGTGAGAGGAAGGCGAACAGGATCCCGCCGAAGATCTCGTATTCCTTGAGCAGCTCGTATTCGTCGAACCCCTGCTCGTGCCGCAGTTGGCCGAGCTCCATGGCCTTCGCAATGACAGGCATGTCCGCCGACACCGGCTGCGAGCCATCCTCGAGATAGCTGGCGATTCCGCTGATGAGCAGCGGCATGTGGTCCAGCAGATCCTCCGTGGGAAAGATCTTGTTCGGATGAATCGCGACGCGGTCGCTGATTCGATCCAGCCAGCGCCGGGTGAGCGCATCCCGTTCGTCGCGCAGTCGCACGGCGAGCGCGCCGGCGAGGGGGCAGGGGCCCGTCAGGTCCATGACCCCAAGTGTATCGCATTTCAAGTCGCCGTGCCGGTCGACTTGGGCGGACGGATTTCCTCGGCGACTCGCATATCGCGTCGTCGGCGGCTTGCGGCGGCTCGCACCTCTCGACAGCTTCGACGTTCCCTCCTCCCAATCGCCCCGATGCATCCCCGCGTAGCGGAGCTCGTCGAATATTTGGACCTCCAGCGCGCCGCATTGCTGGCTGCTGCCGCTCCCGTGCCGGTGGATCGATGGACGGTTCGCCCTGCCGAGGACCGGTGGTCCATCTCGGATGTCTGCGAGCACCTGCATCTCGTGGAGCGGGGGACGGCCAAGCTCATCGCGGCGGCGGCAGACGACGCACGCGCCGCCAATCACGAGGCGGAGACGGGAACTGCGTCAGTGCTTGGGGTACTGGACTGGACCAGCTTGGCCGACCGCACCGACAAACGAATCGCGCCGGACCGCGTTGCACCTCGGCAGACGCCCGACGCAGCCACGGCCTTGCGTCAGCTGGCGGAGTCGCGCGCCGCGCTTCGGAGCGCCATCGAGCGGGCCGACGGACTGGCGCTCGAGACCGTGCGCAAGCAGCATCCCCGGCTCGGGGAGATCGACCTGTATCAGTGGATGGTCTTCATAGGCCGCCACGAATCTCGGCATGCAGCACAAGTCGCCGAAATCGCCAGCGCGATCGCGGCAGCATAGCGCAACGCGCCTCATTCAGCGGGAACTTCACAGGGGGTATTCAATGGTACGTCGCACGCTCGTCACACTGTCGCTCATGCTGGCTGTTGCCATGCCGCTCGCGGCACAAATGAAGGATCACGATCCGGACAAGAAGGCCAAGGGCGGTAAACTGCCCGCCGGCTGGTCCGGTCGCACGGACAAGGGGGATGCCAAGATCAAGGACGCGAATTTCGTCACCATGGGAACGGGATACCACGTGACGTCGGGTCCCGCCGCCATCTACTGGATGGAGAAGACCAAGACGAAGGGTCCTTTCACCGCCACGGCGACGCTCACGCAGACAAAAGCGCCAACGCATCCCGAAGCGTACGGCATCTTCTTCATGGGCAGCAAGCTCAATTCGCCGCAGCAGAGCTACGGGTACCTGCTTGTTCGCGGCGATGGGAAGGTGATGGTCAAGCATCGCGCAGGCGCGGAGACGCACACGATCCTGGACTGGACCGAGAATGCGGCCGTGAAGAAGGCAGACGCCGCCGGCAAGGCGACCAATACGGTGACGGTCGACGCCTCGATGGCAGATTCCGTGCGGCTCAAGGTCAACGGTGTCCAAGTTGCCGCGCTCCCCGGTGCGCACGTGGGCAGCACGGATGGCCACGTGGGGCTGCGTGTCAATCACAACCTCGACGTGCACGTGTCCGAGTTCACGGTGACTCCAAAGAAGTAGTCGAGCACGAAGCAGGACACCGCGGGCTGGCTCGGTTCACCGGGCCAGCCCGCGTTTCATTTCCTTCTCCAATGACGCATTGAAACAGCCAGCCCTCACCGCGACTCGCATCGCCTGGTCGAGACACGATTCCGCCATGATGCTCGTGTCGCTCATCTGGGGCGCGAACTTCAGCGTTGCCAAATACGCGCTCCGCTATATCCCGCCGCTCACCACTGCGGCGGTGCGCTTCACGGCGGGCAGCGTGCTGCTCTATCTCGTCGCGATTCGTCTCGCACCCGGTGGGCGGCCGACCGGACGAAAGCTCTGGCACCTGGCGGCGCTCGGGGTATTGGGGAACACCATCTACCAGATGGCGTTCATGACCGGGCTGTCGCGCACGTCCGCTACGAATGCATCGCTGCTGATGGCCGCGATTCCGATGTCCGTCGGGCTGATTGGCGTGGCGTTGGGCATCGAGCGTCCCACTCGGCACGTATGGTGGGGGATCGTGATCGGTACGGTCGGCGTTGTACTCGTCGTCGGCGCGAAGGGGGTGCATGCTTCGGGAGCGACGTGGAACGGCGACGCACTGGTACTGTTTGCCGTGTTCTGCTGGTCGCTCTTTACGGTGGGCGTGCGAAAGGCGGGAGCCGGGACAGATCCGATCTGGGTCACGACCATCGCGACTATCGCCGGCGCACCAGGATTGGTGCTGGCGGCGTTACCTTCCATGGGTTCGGTGCCGTGGCTCAGCTTGGGTCCGCTGGTGTGGGCGTCGCTGGCGTACACGGTGCTCTTCGCGCTCGTGCTGGCGTATGCGCTTTGGAGTGAAAGCATCCAGGGCATCGGCGGCAGCCGAGTGGCGCTGTACAGTTGTGTCATTCCTGTCGTTGCCGTCGGTTTCGCTTGGATGCTGTTGGGAGAACAGCCGCGCTGGGTCCAGCTTCCCGGCGGCCTGCTCGTCATCATCGGCGTCCTCGTGGGCCAACGGCGAACGACTGATCCCATTCCCGCAGAGTGATGTTCGCCCCACTGCTTCTCGCTCTCTTTGCTGCGTCCGTTGTTCCCCTGCCGGGAACTGTCTATAACGGGCGTGCGAACGAGCTTCGCGTGCGTCCGCCAAGGTTGGAGGAATCAGGGCTCGTCGTGGATGGCCGCCTCGATGAGCCGCAGTGGGCCGCCGCCGCCGTGCTCACCGGTTTTAGTCAGTTCTCGCCGAACGACGGCGTCGCGGCCGACGACTCCACAGAAGTGCTCGTGTGGTATTCCGCCACGGCGATCCACTTTGGCGTGCGCGCGTTCGAACGGCACGGCCCGCCTCGCGCAACGCTTGCCGATCGCGACAAGATTGCCACCGACGACAACATCCAGATCCTGCTGGGCACCTTCAACGACGGCCGGCAGGCCACCGTGTTTGCGGTCAATCCGCTTGGCATCCAAGCCGATGGAACGATCGTCGAATCGAATCAAAGTCGTGCGGCCGGATTCGTGGGCGCCACGCTCGCGCGCGATCCCGCCGACCTCAATCCCGATTTCGTCTTTCAGTCGAAGGGCCACGTCACGGCGGACGGTTACATCGTCGAGATCCGCATTCCGTTCAAGAGCCTGAAGTATCAGTCTGAAAGTGTGCAGACGTGGGGGCTCAACATCGTGCGCCAGGAACAGCATTCAGGCCATGAGGACAGCTGGTCCCCCGCGCGGCGCGCTGGCCTTTCATTTCTCGCGCAGTCCGGCATGCTCGAAGGATTGACCGACCTCCATCGTGGGCTGGTGTTGGACGTCAATCCCGAGCTGACGCAGCGCACGAGCGGCGTCCCCGCCATGCTGTCCAACGAACCATGGCGCTACGATCGTGAACGGCCGCAGGTGGGAGGCAACGCACGTTGGGGCGTCACGAACAATCTGACGCTCAGCGGCACGATCAATCCCGACTTCTCGCAGATCGAGTCCGATGCCGGACAGCTGGCGTTCGATCCGCGACAGGCGCTGTTCTTCGCCGAGAAGCGCCCGTTCTTTCTGGAGGGCACGGCGCAGTTCGAAACTCCGAACGCACTCATTTATACGCGGCGCATCGTGCAACCGGTCGCGGCCGCAAAGCTCACCGGAAAGTTCTCGGAGACGAGTCTCGCGTTCCTCAGCGCCGTTGACGAAGGCGACGCCCGATCAGGCGAGCGACCCGTGTTCAATATCCTCCGGGTCCAGCGCGATCTTGGCGCGTCGTCGA
>JANMAY010000381.1:0-2431 GCA_031360095.1 Gemmatimonadaceae bacterium | reverse complement strand
CAGGAGAGCAACGTTCGCCTCGAGGTCACCGGTCCGTGGCCGCCGTACGACTTCGTGCGCATGCAGCTCGGGGCCTGACGTGTTCTGTCCCGACTGCGGTACGTGGAATCGCGCGCACGCGGCGGCATGCAGCCGGTGCAGCGCCACCCTTCCCGCGGTCGACGGCACACCACAGGAGAAGCCGGACGAGGAGATCACCAACCTCCGCCGCGCCACCGGAAGCCGGTATCGCATCCTCCGGCGGCTCGGCGGTGGCGGCATGGCAACGGTCTATCGCGCCGAGCAGATGCCGCTCGGCCGCGACGTCGTGGTCAAGGTGCTGCACGCGCATCTCGCGCGCGATCCGGAGATGGCCGAACGCTTTCGGCGCGAAGCGGAAGCCGCTGCGCAGCTCGTGCATCCGTTCATCTGTCCGCTGCTCGACTTCGGGCAGTCGGCCGAGACGGTGTACATCGTGATGCCGTATCTCGGCGGTGGGTCGCTCGCCGAGCGCGTGCAGAAGGAACGTGCGGTTGCGCCGACCGTCGTCGCCGCCGCCGCCGCGCAGGTGGCCGTCGCACTCGATCACGCGCATCGCCGCGGCGTCGTGCACCGCGACATCAAGCCGGACAATATCTTATTCGACGACGACGGCAACGCACTCATCACCGACTTCGGCATCGCGACCGCGCGCTTTCACGGGCGGTTGACGGCGAGTGGGCGCGCGATGGGAACGCCGCACTACATGAGTCCCGAGCAGGCGATGGGCAAACTCGTCGACGGGCGAAGCGACCTGTATGCGCTGGGAATCGTGATGTACGAAGCGCTCGTGGGCTTCCCCCCGTTCGACGGCGCCGATGCGTTTTCCGTCGGCTACAAGCATGTGCACGAAAAGCCGGTGGATCTCGCCGACATCGATTCGAGATTGCCGGAGGCGCTCGTCGACGTGGTGATGCGCTGCCTCTCCAAACCCATCGACGAACGTTACGAGCGCGGCGACATGCTTGCCGACGCTCTACTCGCGTATCTCGGCGGGACCGAGGATGCGGCCGCTTCGCGTCGCGCGGCGGCACTGGCGCGACGTCCCACACCCTCAGAGCGCGCATGAAGCTCTCGCACGAGATCGTCACGCTCCGCACGAAGAATCCCTTCATCATCGCGCGAGGCGGCGACAGCGAATACCGCGTGGTGCGCATCACCGTGACGGCGGACGACGGCACGACGGGTTGGGGCGAAGCGGCACCGAGCAAGTACTACGGTGAGACCGCGGACACCGTGGTACAGGTGCTCCCGTTGTTGGCCGCTGCGATCGAGAACGCCGATGCGTGGTCGCTCGACGCGATCGAGCGCACGCTCGCGACCACCATCCGCTTCAACGGCTCGGCGCGCGCGGGAGTGAGTGCGGCGCTGCACGATCTCGTCGGGAAGCGGTTGGGTGCGCCGCTGTATCGTCTGTGGGGACTCGATCCCTCCGCGTCGCCGATGACGAGCTTTACGATCGGCATCGCGCCGGATGAGAACACGCTGCGGCAGCGCGTCGAGGACGCGGCGTCGTACCCGGTGCTCAAGATCAAGCTCGGCACGAACTGGGACGAGCGCATCGTGCGCGTGGTGCGTGAGCTGGCTCCAAAGAAGGTGCTGCGCGTCGATGCGAATGCCGCGTGGACGCCAAAGTCCACGCTGCGCATCGTGCCGCTCCTCCAGGAGCTCGGTGTGGAGTTCGTGGAACAGCCGCTGCATCCTGGCGACCTCGATGGCCTGCGATTCGTGCGCGACCGCTCGGCGCTGCCGATCATCGCCGACGAGAGCTGTCTCGTGTCGGGCGACATCCCCAAGCTCGCCGGCGTGGTGGATGGCATCAACATCAAGCTCGCCAAGTGCGGCGGGCTGCGCGAAGCGCTGCGGATGATCGCCACGGCGCGCGCGCACGACATGCTGGTGATGGCCGGCTGCATGATCGAGAGCTCGCTGGGGATCACGGCGGCGGCGCATTTTGCGCCATTGCTGGATTGCGCGGATTTCGACGGGGCGGCGCTGGTGGCGAATGATCCGTATGTCGGGGCGACGATCGAGGGGGGAGTGATTCGCTTGCCCGATACGCCAGGCTTGGGAGTGACGCTCCGCTAAACTTCAGGCGTGCCCCTCATCGACGTCGCGCTCGCCCTCCCGTTGTTCCGAACCTTCACGTATCACGTGCCGGAAGGAACGACCGGGAGCATCGCCAGCGGCTCGCGCGTTCTCGTGCCATTTCGGAATCGCCAGGAGATCGGCATCGTCGTCGGTGAGCCGGCACCGCGCGAGGGGGTGAAGCTCAAGGACATCACCGCTGCGCCGGACGATGCGCCAGTGATGGACGAGACGATCCTCGCCCTCTGCAAATGGATTGCGGACTACTACATCGTGCCGCTCGGTGTTGCGCTGCGAACCGCACTTCCCGCGGCGCTCACCGGCG
>JANMAY010000379.1:0-5645 GCA_031360095.1 Gemmatimonadaceae bacterium | reverse complement strand
ACGCTCGACCAACGCTATGACCTCGGCCGGCTGGGCGAAGTGGGTGGTGATCTCTCGCTCGCACGCGCACAGGCCGACACCATTCTCCGCACGCGACCCACGCACCTGCTCGGCCTCATTCTGTCGGCGCGAATAGCGCGCGCAGAAAAGTCAGACTCCCGCGCGCGCGCGCTCGACGCGCGACTCCTCGCCGCGGAAGCGCAGGAGCGCGCCGCAGCACTTCCCGAATACCTCCTTCACAAATCCGACATCGACGCGGCGCTCGCTGCGTCGCGTCCCGCCAGCAAATGACCGAGCCGACCACCATCCACGTCGCGCACAGCCCCGACTCCGACGACGCGTTCATGTTCTATGCGCTCGCATCGGGAAAGATCGACACCGAAGGGCTGACCTACGTCCACGAGCTCCAGGACATCGAGAGCCTGAACCAGCGCGCGCTGCGCGGGGAACTAGAGGTGACAGCGGTCTCGATTCATGCGTACGCCTACCTCACCGACCGGTACGCGCTCCTCCCCCACGGCGCCTCCATGGGCGATCGCTACGGACCTCGGCTGGTCGCCCGCGAGCCGGCGACCCGCGGGGACGTCAAAGGGAAGCGGATCGCCATCCCGGGACCACTTACGAGCGCCTATCTCGCGCTCCAGCTCTACGAACCGGATTTCATCCCCGTCTTTACTCCCTTCGACCTCATCGAGGACGTAGTAGTGAACGGCGATGTGGACATGGGGTTGTTGATCCACGAGGGCCAACTCACGTTCGGGGAACGCGGGCTCCATCTGGTTGTGGACATGGGCGAATGGTGGTTTCAGGAGACGGGCCTGCCACTCCCGCTCGGCGGAAATGTTGTGCGGAAAGACTTAGGTCCGACTCTCACAGCCAAAATTTCACGACATCTTCGCGACAGTATAGCATATGGATTGCAGCATAGAGCCGGTGCACTGGATCATGCCATGCAGTACGCGCGTGGCCTCGACCGCGGCAAGGCAGACACATTCGTCGGCATGTACGTGAACGACTGGACACTCGATTACGGCGACCGGGGCCGAGAGGCGGTTCGGCTCTTTCTCGAACGGGGAGTGGCGCAGGGTTTGATCGCGAATCCCGTCCACGTCGAGTTCGCCGAGTAGGCGCGACTCGCCCTCATGGTCTGCGTGGGGGTGCCGATACTTTCTGGCACCTCCAGACCTGCAGGCCGCACCGTGTCGCTGTCCGCTTCGAGCAATCGCGCCGTCCAACGTACCACGTCGTCGTTTCGAGTCGCCGGCGAGTCGCTCCATCTTCGCATCCTCATCACCGACGACGAAGAGCCGATTCGCCTCGCCGTGAGCCGGTATCTGAAAATGCGCGGTCATGAGTGCGTGACGGCGGAATCCGGCGCGTCAGCACTCGCGCGGCTCAGCCAGGAGCGCTTCGACGTCATGCTGTGTGACGTCCGGATGCCAGAAATGACGGGTCTCGACATGCTTCCGCACGCACTCCGGCTCGACGCCGATCTCGCGGTCATCATGCTCACCGGGGTGAATGACGCCACCACGGCGACCGAGGCACTCTCCGTCGGCGCGAAGGACTACCTCGTCAAGCCGATTCAGCTGCCGGATCTCGACCGGGCTGTCGAGCGCGCCGCGCATCGCCGGCAGCTGGAGATCGAACGTCGGAACGTCGAGCAGATGATCCGCGAAGAGGTCGCACTCCGCACCGAGGAGCTCGAGCGCGAGAAGCGGGCGCTCAACCAGCTCACCATCGGCATCGCCGAAACGCTGGTCAACGCCATGGAGGCGAAGGATGTGTATCTCCGCGGCCACTCCCACCGCGTGGCCGAGCTGGCCGCGTCGGTTGCGGAGTCGCTCGGGTTGGACGCGGACATCGTGGAAAACGTGCGGCTTGCCGGCCGACTCCACGACATCGGTAAAATCGGCATTCGTGAGGAAGTGCTGAACAAGCCGGGCGCGCTCACGGCGGAAGAGTTCGCGCACGTGAAGGACCACGTCCGCGTCGGTATGGAGATTCTGGAACCGCTCAAGCACATCCCCATCGCGCTCGAGTACGTCCACGATCACCACGAGCATTATGACGGATCTGGTTATCCGCGCGGATTGCGCGGTGAACAGATCACGATCGGCGGACGCATTCTCTGCGCGTGCGATGCCTTCGACGCCATTACCTCGAAACGGGCCTTTCGCGACGCCAAGGAACCCCGCGAAACAATCGCGTACTTGGAGCAGCACGTGGGCAGTCTGCTCGATGGGGTCGTCTATCAGGCGTTGAAGAGCATCGTGCTCCGCCGAAAAACACTCACGTTCATCGACGAGCGACACGGCTGACGTTGACGTCGCGGCCGCGTTCTTTGGAATGCACCGTGCCAACGCTTCATTCTGGGCGGGCGTATATTCCTCGATGCGTTTCACTCTGGTTTCCCCGCGACGGCGCGCTGGTGCCTGCGCGCTGATCCTTCTGTTCGGCCTTCCCGCTGCACGCGCACAATCCGTCCCACCGCTTCGTAGCGATACGCTCCGCCTTTCACTCGGCGAGGCGGTTTCCATTGCCATGCGGCAGAGCGACGAAGTGGGCATTGCGGCCGCTCAGGTCGACGTGGCCAGCGCCTTGTACGGCACCGCGCGCGCGAGCACGCTGCCACAGCTGCGGTTCACGGGGTCGTACGTACACGTCTACGAGAGCGCACGCGGCCAGGCCGTTGGAGCGGTGTTCAACCAGCCGAACACCTACGGTACCAACCTCAACCTCTCGCAGACGCTGTTTCAGGGGGGGCGGCTCGTGTCCGCCATGCGTGCGGCCGGCGAGCTGCGCGAGGCGGCTCGGCTCGATGAGCGCGAGGAGCGCGCGCAGATCACCATTCAGGTGCAGCGCGCGTATCTCCAGGCGCTGTTCGCCGATCGTATCGCCGAGCTGCAGCAGCAAAATCTGGCGCTTGCCTCCAGCCGGCTCACCCAGGTGGAACAGTTCGAGCGCGCGGGCCGCTCAGCGCGATACGACGTGCTTCGTGCGCGTGTCGAGCGCGCGAACATCGAACCGTTGACCATTCAGGCTACCAGCGACCGCGAGCTGGCACTGCTCGAGCTCAAGCGCGTGCTGAATGTGCCGGTCGAGCAGCCGGTCGCTCTCGTCACGCGCATCGACTCGACCAGCGCCGCCACGCTGGTCGCTGCCCTCACCGATACCACGAGCTACGCCGATCGCGCCGCCATTCGCTCCGCCGAGCTCAACGTGGCGGCGAAGCGCCTTGGCGTCGCCGTTGCTCGGGCTGACCATTACCCCGCCCTCTCGGTGTTCTTTCAGTCCGGATTTCAGGCATTCCCGCCCATCGGGTCAGGGCTACCGAGGTCCCGCGGCTTGCTGTCCGAGCAGGCGTGTCCTGCAGGCGCTCCCGCCGGACGTCTCTGCCAGAACGGTGGCTGGTTTTCCGACCGGCAGCTGGGACTCAATGTCAGCGTGCCGGTGTTCGACGGCATGCGCGTGAGATCCGCCGTCGATCTCGCGGAAGCACAGATGCGCCTCGCACAGCTGCAATTGCGCCAGCAGCGCGAAGCGGTGTCGATCGACGCCGCCCGGGCACGCGCCGAGCTCCGTCGGTCGAGCGCCGTGTTCGCCGCCCGACGGCAGAACGCACTCGAAGCCGACGAAGCGTTCCGGCTCGCCACGCTGCGCTTTTCGCACGGGCTGAGCACGCAGCTCGAGGTGTCGGATGCACAGCTGGCGCTGCTCACGGCGCAGAGCACTGAGGCGCGCGCGACATACGATCTCTTCCTCGCTTCCGCGGACCTGGCGCGTGCACTCGGCCGTCCCATTCCGGTTCCACTGCCGGCAACACCGCCGGCCTCGAGATAGCTGATGCCCGTGTGCCTATCGTTCCGAACCGCGCGTGTCGTCGCGCTCCTAATGGCAGCAAGCGTCGCCGGTGCGTGCTCCAAGGATGCAAAGGGCTCCGCTGCCCGGAGCGATGCGCCATCCGGCGCCGCACCGCGCGACTCGGCGCGCGGTGCCGGTGCCGGTGCAGGTGCAGGTGCGGGACGAGCTGGTTCGGGGGCCGGCGGTGGAGCGGGCGGCGGGCGGCAGAATCCGTCCATCACCCTTGCGCCCGCGGATGTGGCAGTCATCGCCAAAACGACGATCGAGGAGGGCGTCGCCCTCACCGGTGATCTGCGACCCATCGAGACGATCGAGGTAAAGTCGCGAATCGAGGGCGACCTGTCCGGCGTCTTCGCGCGAGAAGGCCAGCAGGTGTCCGCGGGGCAGTTGCTTGCACAGTTCGAGTCGGACGAGCAGGTGAGCAGCCAGCGCAGCGTGGAGGCCGATCGCGCGGCGGTACGGACCGACCTCGCGAACGCCCAGTGGACGCTCGAGCAGGATGCGTCGCTCTTCAAGGCCGGCGCGATTGCAGAGCGCGACTACAAGATTGCCCAGCAGTCGGTGGCAACCGCTCGCGCCCGGCTCGCGGCGGCAGACGCGCGCGTCCGAGCGGCCGCGAATCAGGCGCGCGACACCCGCGTCGTCGCACCAGTGAATGGAATCATCGAAAAGCGGTTCGTCGAAGGTGGCGAGCATCTCGGCCGAGGTGCGCCGTTGTTCAGTCTCGTGCGGAACGGCACGCTGGAGCTCGCGGCCGCTGTTCCGGCACGGCAGGCGACGGGCGTTCGCGTGGGACAGGCCGTCACGTTCGTCGCCGACGGCAAGCAGTTCACCGGCCGGGTCGCGCGGCTGAGCCCCACGATCGATCCGGTCACGCGGGCGGTGACGGTCTACGTGCAAATGCCGAATGCAGGTGGTGTCGTGCGAGGGGGGACGTTCGCGACGGGACACGTGGTGAGCCGCACGCTCACGGGCGTCGTAGCCGTTCCGAGCACGGCACTGCACCAGTCGCAGGACACCGGCGCTCCGTACGTCTACCGCATCGACGGGAAGACGGTCAATGTCGTGCCGGTGCAGATCGGCGTCGTGGACGAGCGACTGGGATTGACGCAGGTCACCGACGGACTCCAGGCGGGCGATCGCGTGATCGTCGGCAACGTCGGCATCCTCGGACGCGGAATGCAAGTCAACATGGCCGGCGAAGAAAAGCGCAGACAGCGACCCTAGACGCGGGCAGGACGCCCTCTCTCAGAACCGACAGGCAGGCCGATGTTTCTCTCCGACGTCTCAATCAAACGACCGGTCTTCGCCACCATGATGATGTTGGCGCTGGTCGTCCTCGGCGTCGTCAGCTTCAGGCGGCTGGCGATCGATGAGTATCCTGACGTCGCATATCCCATCGTGGGCGTGAACACCGCGTATCCCGGTGCGTCGCCCGAGGTGATGATGCGCAGCGTCTCGAAGCCCATCGAGGAAGCGCTCAATACTGTCCAAGGCGTCAAGGAGATCAACTCGACGTCCTCCGAGGGCTCGTCCTTCGTGCGCCTCACGTTCGAGTTGGGTGTGGACGTCAAGGTCGGCCAGCAGGACGTGCAGGCCAAGATCGCCCGAATCCGCCGGTCGCTCCCGCGCGATGTGCTGGAACCGACGATTCAGCAGTTCGATCCCAACGACGCGCCGATCATGACGGTCGCCATGCGCTCGTCGGAGCGCACGATTCGCGAGCTCACCGACCTCGCGAACGCCATCATCAAGGTGCGGCTCGAATCGAACGAAGGCGT
>JANMAY010000303.1:0-34278 GCA_031360095.1 Gemmatimonadaceae bacterium | reverse complement strand
CTCATGGCCGGCAGCTCGGCGACGGTCACCGATTTCGGAATCGCCAAGGCCATCTCGGCGTCGCGAACCCAGGTGCCCGGTGGCACGCTGACGTCTGTCGGCACGAGCATCGGCACGCCGTCGTACATCGCGCCCGAGCAGGCGTCGGGTGACGTGAACACCGACCAGCGCGCGGACATCTACTCGTTCGGGTGCATGGCGTACGAGCTGTTGACGGGACGCACGCCGTTCGGCGATCGCTCGCCCGCAAAGTTGTTCGTCGCGCATCTGTCTGAGACGCCGGAAAACGTCGCTGAGCTCCGCCCCGACACGCCGCCGGCGCTCGCGGCGATGGTGATGCAGTGCCTCGAGAAGGATCCGGATCGGCGGCCGCAGAACGCTGCCGACGTCCTGCGTGCGCTCGATGCCGTCACGAGCAGCAGCACACACGATGTCGGACCCGTCATCGCGCTCGCCACGCGCCGCAACCTTGCAAAGGCGCTCGCGCTTTATGCGGTCAGCTTCATCGCCGTTGCCATTCTGAGTCGCGCGGCCATCATCGTGATCGGTCTACCCGATTGGGTGTTCCCCGGCTCGCTCATCGTGATGGCGCTCGGACTGCCGGTGATTCTGTTCACAGGGCTCGTGCACCATCAGGCAAAGTTGGCGAAGACGCAGTCCACGCTCACGCCGGGCGGCAACCCCGCAACGCACGGCACCATGGCGCAGATCGCACTCAAGGCCAGTCCATGGATGACGTGGCGACGCACGGCGCTGGGCGGCGCGTGGGCCGTGGGCGTCTTCGTCGTGATAGTCGGCGTGTGGATGGTGCTCCGTGCGCTCGGTATCGGGCCGGCGGGATCGCTCTTCGCCGCGGGAACGCTCAAGCAGAACGATCCCATTCTCGTCAGCGACTTCAAGAGTCCGGCGTCGGACACCGGTCTCGGCACCGTGGTCACCGAAGCGCTGCGCGGCGAGTTGGCGCAATCGAAGATCCTCACCGTGGTGCCGACGAGAAAGATTCGCGACATGCTCGGCCGGATGAAGCTCGACCCGAATGCTCGGCTCGACTTCACGCGCGCGCGCGAGATGGCCACACGTGAAGGGATCAAGGCCATCGTGGACGGCGAGGTGCTCGCGATCGGCGGGAGCCGGGTGATTCAGGCCAATTTGATTGCGACTCAAACCGGCGAGATCCTCGCGTCCTTCAAGCAGACCGCGAAGACCGAGAACGACATCGTCGGCGCAATCGATCAACTCGCGCGCGATTTGCGGGAGCGCGCCGGGGAATCGCTGCGCAACATCCACGCGACGCCGCCCTACGAGCGCGTGACCACTGGCTCGCTCGAGGCGCTGCGCAAGTTCGTGGAGGGTCAACGCACGTACGACGGCGGAGAAACGCAACGGGGTCGCAAGTTGCTCGAGGATGCCATCGCACTCGACACCAGCTTCGCGATGGCGTATCGCAAGTTGGCGGTGTCGTATCTCAACGAAGGCGGTCAGGCCGAGAAGGGGTATGCCCTGCTCCAAAAGGCGTACGATCATCGCGCGCGATTGAGCGACGAGGAACGCCTTTCCCTGGAGGGATACTATTTCACCAACGGACCCAAACGCGACAACAACAAGGGCATGGCGGCCTACGAGTCGCTGCTCGAGATGGTGCCCGACAACCAGACCGCGCTCATCAACCTTGCGGTGCAGCTCGAAGGCCGAGGCGAGTACGCAAAGGCGGAAGCGCTGCAGAGACGCTCGATCGCCCTCGATACGGTGACCTTTCAGAGCCAGATGGGCTTGGCCCGCGTACTCATCAACGAAGGAAAGCTCGACGAGGCATCGCGAGTCATGGCCGCAGGCGGCCGTCGCATACCGCGCTCGAAATGGCAATTCGATTGGGGCACGGCGCTCATGTTGTGGGCAAATGGTCGCGCGGACTCAGCGGCCAAGGTTGCGGCGACCAGTCTCGCCGAGACGAAGGATCCGTTTGCGCGTGCAGCGGTGACCGGCACGCAGGCCGATTTTGCGTCGGCGCGTGGCCGCTTGTCGGAAGCCGAGCGGCTCTCGACAGCGGTTGCGGCGCTTCAAAAGGAGGCGGGGAGTCCGGGCAGTGCGCTCGCCGCAGTTCTAGGTTCAGTCGTGCGCACGGCCTGGTACCGCGGGGATCGAGCGACTGCCGCACGTCAGTTGGACGACGCACTGAAGGCGAATCCCCTCACCGCAATCAGCCCCATCGATCGGCCGTTCAAGAAGATGGTGGAAGCGCAGGTGTTGGTTGGGAGAATCGACGCGGCCAAGGCGACGCTCGCGGACTTCATCCGAGCATCCGCGACACTGGGCACCGTGCCGGACACCAACACACGTACGCAGCTCGAAGGTGTTATCGCCATGGGTGAGAAGAAGTACGATCTCGCCGCAGCGAAATTTCGCGAGCGCACCGTAGACAAGGAGTTCAACTGCGGAGTCACTTGTGAGTGGCCGCGACTCGCCCAGGCGTACGACCTTGGTGGAAAGCCGGACTCCGCGATCGCCGTATACGAGCGGTACGTGCAGAATCGAGACTGGACACGATTGGCTGCCGACGTGATGTACCTCGGCCCGTCGCTCAAACGCCTCGGCGAGTTGTACGAAGCGAAGGGTGATCGCGACAACGCCGCCAAGCAGTACGCGCAGTTCGTCGAGCTGTGGAAAAATGCCGACGCCGAGCTACAGCCGTCTGTGAAGGACGTGCATGCGCGTCTGTCGAGGTTGCGCGGTGCGGAGCCCGTGAAGCGAGTGACGCCGTCGCGGTAACCTCTGGCCGCTACCGCGGAGTTCCGCGAAGGCGCGCGCGCAGCTCGGTGGCAAAGTTCCGAACCACTACGAGCTTCGCGTCCTGGCTGGCCGATTGAAGCGCGAGGATCGTGTGGCCATCCTTCGCGACATCGTAGTCGGCGTGGACCGCAGAAAACGTGTAGCCGCGAGGAAGCACCACGTCGCGCGACGCGATCGTGAACGGCTGCGTGCTGCCGATCGTCGCTGCAATGAGTTGGCCGCTGTTCGTGTAGTAGATGCGCTTCCCGTCCGCGGACCAGACCGGCGTGCCACCACCGGCCAGCGACACCTGAAACTGACTCGTGAGACTGGGGAAGGATCGCACGAACACCTGCTCGATGCCACCCGACTCGGTCAAGGTGTACACGATCCATTTCCCGTCCGGGGAGAAGCGCGCGCCGTATGCGCCCTGCCCCGACTGAATTCGCCGGAGCGTCGTGTCGCCACGCATACTGCGAAACCACACCTCACCGTTGCCGTTGCTGTCGCGCTGCACGACGAGATACGCACCGTCTGGCGAGAGCACGCCCTCATCGATCTGCGAATCCGCTCGGCCAAACAGCGGCGTCGCCTGGCCGTCGGCGTCGACGTTCTGAATCCACAGCGCGTTGCGTCCGCGCCTGTTCGAGCGAAACAGCACTGCCTTGCTGTCGGGCGTCCATTCCGGCCGGTCGTTGATCGCGCCCTCATTCGTGAATCGCGTGAAGGGACCCGAGGGCAGCTGGAACAACCACACATCCCGCTGTGACAGCGGTCCAACGGACACCGCGAGTCGTTTGCCATCGGGCGAGAATCGCGGCCAACTGTACGAACCTTCCTCGCCCAACGGGGTGGGATTGCCGTCGCGTCCAATTATCACGAGCTGGCGGCGCGGGGCGCCGCTGACGTACGCGAGCGATCCGTCCGCAGCCATCTGCGCATAGCTGACACTTGACGTGAGATCCACCGCCGCCTGATCGACGAGCGCGATAGGCGCGCCCGTGATGCGCCGCTTTCCGAGGTCCACCGGCGCCGCCATGACCGTTCCCCCGGCAGTCGTATAGATGACGTGCCCGTCGATCATACCCAACGGATAGGATCCGAGCAGATCGAGGATCGTCGTCGAGCCGTCCTTCAGGGATGCGATTGCGATACGGGAGTTGGGGGCGCCGCCCTGCGCGCTGCTCGCGTACAGAACCGTCTCGCCATCCGCGAGCGCAACTGGATAGAATTGCCCTGTTTCTCCCTTTGCGGAATCCACGCGCGTGAACGCGACGGGCGTGCCTCCCGCGACGGGCGTCTTCGTCAAGTTGGCTCCGGACGACGCAACCACCCAACCGCTCGGACTCCACGTCGCGCCGCGAATACCCGGCAACTCAGCGACGACTTCCGTCCTCCCTCCACCCACCGGCGACTTCAGCAGCTGACGATTCGCAAAGAAGGCGATCGTCGAGCCGTCCGGCGAGAAGAACGGAAAGCCCGCACCCGCGCTGCCAGGCACCTCGCGTGCCTGTATCTCGTCTGCAGAACGAATGAAAATGCGACGTGTGCCGTCGCTCAATCGCGGGATGTACGCGACGAGTCGTCCGTCGCGTGAGATTGCGACGCCGGCGCCGGCATTCGTATTGACGCCGCTGTTAGCGGGAAACGGAATCTCGTAACGAACGACCGCGGAGTCACTACGGCCACTGAGCGCGGCACGCCATCCGAACGCGCCCGCGAGCAGCGCAAGGAGCGCGATGCTCCACGGGATGGCGGAGCGAACACGAGACGCGCGGCGACGCGCTCCGCTCGGCGCATTGTCCGGCATCGCTCCCGCTGCCGAATGCATGGCGATCCTGCCGGACACCGCATCCGCGAACTCGTGCGCGGAGTGAAACCGATCGGCAGGCAGCTTCGCCAACGCCCGCTCCACTGCGGCTTCCACGTACACGGGTACGGTATCGCGTGAGAGGCGAATGCTCCTCGGCCTATCCGTGATCACCTTGGCGATGATCGCCTGCGACGTCTTCCCGTCGTGCGGCGGCTCGCCCGTCAACATCTCGTACGTCACCGCGCCGAGTGAATAGATGTCGGTGCGTCCGTCGATGTCGCGGTCGCCCGTCGCCTGCTCGGGTGACATGTAGTGCGGCGTGCCGAGCGACAATCCTGTCTGCGTGATGCGATGACCGCCGGCGTTGCTCACCGCGAGCGCGATCCCGAAGTCGGCGACGAGCGGCTGGCCGTCGTGCATCAGGATGTTCTCGGGCTTGAGATCCCGGTGGATCACGCCGCGCCGGTGCGCGTAGTCGAGCGCGCTGGCGATCGAGACGGCGATGTGAATCGCCTCGTCGATCGGAAGCTGCTTCTCGCGCTGAAGCACCGCGCGCAGCGACTCGCCTTCGATGAACGGCATCACGTAGAACAGCAGGCCGTCCGCTTCACCCGAATCGAATAGCGGCAGAAGATTCGGGTGCTGAAGGTTCGCGGTCACCTGGATCTCCGACAGAAACCGCTCAACTCCGAGGACGGCGCCGAGCTCGGGATCCAGTACTTTGAGTGCGACCTTGCGATTGTGGCGCACGTCGCGCGCGAGATACACGGTCGCCATTCCGCCGCGGCCGATCTCATGATCGACAGCGTAGCGGCCGGCGAGCGCGGCGGTCAGCTGGGCTACAGCGTCCATGAAGGGAGCGGCTACGAGCCGGTTGAACGTTGACGCGGCGTCGGAGGGAGTTCGCTCGCGTGAGCGATCATATGGTGTAAGTGCGGACCGCTCTCCGCAAGGTTTCTTGAAGCGAGTCGTGTGGTCGCGATAGGGGACGTCGAATGGCGTCCGTTGTGGTGCACGCGCCCGCCAACACGACTTGTCCGTCCTTGGACGAATACGACGGGTTCGCGACGACTGTCGCCGCTTCCGGATCACAGGCCCCGATCCGCGCATCGACAGCTTTGGGCGGAACGACTTCGGGAAGAGGGGAGTCAGTCCCTCGATCAGCACAGGTCGAGCATCTGATTGAAGTCGCAATCGTACAGCGTTCCATCCCATCCGACAGACAGCGTGTTCTCGGCACATGACGTTCTGAGCCGCCGCAGGATTGAATGTGGTCACTAACCGCGTGAGATACTCGTCGGTCTGCCCGGTCGCCTCGAGGTGGTCGAGGAAGCGCGAGATGGGCATGTTCGTGATCGTGAACAGGTTCGTGAACTCCACGCCGTCCGTGCCCGCCCTCCGCGCCGCGCTCAGCTCCGCGCCACACGCGCGCCACTACTTCGACCTCGCTTTCCTCCGCGACGGCCTACGCTTCATGCCCCTCAACGCACTCGGCACGCGCGTTCGATCGCACTGGCTCGGCATGCCGTTCAGTGATCAGAGATTCGCAATCCGTCATGCGGCGTTCCACTCGCTCGGTGGCTTCGACGAAAGCGCGCCATACGGCGAGGACCACCTGTTCGTCTGGCGCGCACGACGCGCCGGCATCACGGTGCGCGCGACTGGAAGCACGCTGCGCACGAGCGCTGCGCGAGTGGCTCGCTGACGTGGCGCGTCGGTGACGATGCCCGGCGCTGGACTCTACTTCGCCCTCGCAATTGCGTCGACACGCACGGCGGCGAAACCGGGCTGGTTGAACCCGAACGCCGCGACCTTCTTGAAGAGCGCCTTCGATTCGGCCGCTCTTCCCGCCCCCTCGAGCGCGAGGGCGCGGAAGTACCATGGGTAGGGATCGTCCGGATCTGCCTGTTCCAACTCCGTGATCGCCTCGGCGTACTTTTTCTCAAACAGTGCCGTGAGCCCCAGGAGCAGGTGGGCGTTCCGGTTCTTGGTCGGATTGCGGTCCGGCTCCACCAGCTTCATGAATTCGGCGGCCTTCTGGCGCGCAAGAGAAAACTGCCCCTTGAACGCCGCCAGGCGCCCCTCCTCGAATGCATTGTCTGCCTTGGCCTGGCGCACGACGTCCGGCGTTCCGTTCTTCTCCAAAAACTTCAGGTAGAGCGCGTTGCGCGGGCCGATCCAGCGGTCCGCCACGTCAAACCGATGGTTGTACTCCGCGATGATGAGCAAGGTCGACATCGCGCCGAGCTTGATTCCGTCGGGCTCTGGCACCCCCATCCCGTCGATGGCGGGGATGACCTGTTCCAGCTCCAGGAGCGAGCTGTCCGGATGGCCTGCGTAGGTGCTGATCCACGCACGGGTGGTCGCTTGGTAAGCCGGCTCGTTCCCCTTCCCCAAGCGGATCGCCACATCGTAGTCCGACCGCGCCTCGGCGAAGTTGCCGAGGAAAATGTTTGCGTTGCCGCGCTTGGCGTGGGCTTCCGAATCCTGTGGATCGAGTTCGATTTGCCGCGTATAGGCGGTCAGTGCCTCGTCGAGGCGGCCCTGGTTTCGGCGCAGATCCCCCAGGTTGAGGTAAGACACAGGCACCTCCGGCCAGAGCTTGACGCCCTGCTCGATGTATTTCTCGCCGCTGCCGAAATCCCTCGGCTCGTTGAACGCGTAGCTGCGACCGAGGAACAGGCTCGCCAGGCCGTAGCCCGGCGCCACGTCGAGCGCCTTTCGGTACGACGCGCGTGACTCCGCCGTCTGTCCGGCCTGTTGCTGGTTACCGGCCAGGACCCACCAGGCGCGTGGATTCGAGGGCTCCTTCTGCACGAGTTGTCTGGAGAGCTCGATGGCGCCCTGCACGTCGCGATCGAACGACTTTCGCTCGATCTCGATGAGGAGGTGCTCCGTGGGATTCGCGCTCGCTTCGTAGGCGTACGCTCGCTCAAGATTGGCTTTGTATTCGCCGAACGACTGCGACCACTGCGCAGTCCTCAGGTAGCCGAACGCAAACGCAGAATCGGCGGCCACGGAGCGCTTGAACTGTTCGTAGGCCTTGAGGTAGCGACCCTCATCGACGAGGTGCTCACCCTCCACGAGATGCTTCCGCGCCTCCTCCGACTTCGTGCTGACCGCAAACACGGGGGTCGCTGTAGCCGCGGCGGACGACTCTGCGCGGCTCTCGCCAGCCTTGCACCCGATGGATAACAGGGCGGCGGTTGCGATCGCGCACACGCGTAATTCGTGCATCAGAACCTCACGAGGCGAGGACGTACCGGAATACGAGCGTGGCAAACATGGCCGCTATGGTTTGGTGGGGCAAGCAATTTGTAATTGCGGAACCCCTGCTGCATCTTGGCGTGCGCCGCCGACGTCGCTGCCCCACCCGCCTCACCGCGCGCCCGGGGCGCCAACCCTTCGCCCTACTGATGCGCGCACGCTGGTATCTCGTTGTCCTGAGTGGCCTGACGGTCGCGCCCATGATCCCGGGATGCGGGCGTGCCTCGGCACAGGTGATCGGCGACCTTGGCAGCCGCACCTCTGCGGGAGCCAGGCGTAGTAGCGTCCTGATGCCCGTCGGACCGTCCAGCCGGGTCCTCTCGGCTTACAGTCTGGAAGCGGCCGAGGAAGACGGGCGGGGTATTCCATTGAGCGGAACGTGGCGGTTCCGGCTCGGCGACGATCCCGTGTGGCGGTCCTCCACGATGAGCGACACGGACTGGGTGCAGCTCGATCCGGGCAAGCCCTTTCCGGACAGTCTCGTCCAGCGCGTGCGCGAGATGGAGAGACGGGGAACGCCGGCGATCGCATGGCTGCGGCTGCACCTCGTCGTCGATCCGACGCTCATCGGCAAGCCGCTCGCCCTGTCGTATGCGCCGAATGGCGCATCGGAGGTCTTTCTCGGAACCGACAAGGTGCTCGCGCTCGGCGACATGGACAAGCCCGGGAGCGAGGCCGGAATCCGCACGCCGAATGCACCCAGCCCGGTGGTGTTCAACAGCCAGGACGCCGTGATTGCCGTGCGGTTCCACCTGGGATCCGCGGTGGACATAAGAAACAGGATCAGGGACCGGAGCCTGTTCGACGCCACCATCCTTCCGGCACGCACGGTGGGCCAGCTTGCCGCCGAGGAGCGACGCACCGTTGCGCTCGTGATGGGCATCTTCGGCGTGTTCGCCGCGCTCGGGTTGCTGCACCTCGTGCTTTTCGCGCTGCTGCGGCATCCCATCGGCAACCTGTATTACGCGGCGTTCTCGCTGATGTTCGCGATCTATACGTTTTGCGCGTACAGTGCCCGCGGCAGCGAGGACGTGCGCGCGGCGCTGCACCTCGAGCAGCTCGGGACCGCGGCTGCCGCCCTGTCGTTTCTCGCCGTGCTCGCCTTTCTGCATTCGACGTTCTATTCACATCTGCGACTCCGCCTGTGGGTACCGGTGACGCTCGTGTGGGTGATTGCCACGCTGCTTCCGGCGAGCCGCGAAACGGGGATGATCATTTCGCTCTGCCTCGCGGCGAATGCCGCGGAGGGCACGCGCGTGATCGTGTCGTCGCTGTGGAAACGCCGTGACGGCGCGCGGATCATCGGCGCGGGCTTCATCCTGACGTTCGCGATGCTCGTGTACGGCGCCCTGGAGCTCGTCGGCGTCGTCCCCCGGTCCGGCAACCTCTTCTGGTATGGCTGGCTCGGCATCGCGCTCTCGTCGTCCATCTACCTCGCGCGGAATTTCGCGCGCTCCAGCCAGGGATTCGAGGAGCTCTCGGTCCATCTGGAGGATCAGGTGCGCGAGCGGACGCTCGAGCTCGAGGCGGCCAAGGCGCAGGCGGATGCCGCCAACGACACGAAGAGCCAGTTCCTCGCCAACATGAGCCATGAGCTCCGCACGCCGCTCAACGCGATCATCGGCTACAGCGAGATGCTCTCGGAGGAGGCGGAAGATTCAGGCGACGACGACTACCTGCCCGACCTGAACAAGATCCGCGCGTCGGGCAAGCACCTGCTCGGCCTGATCAATGACATCCTGGACCTGACCAAGATCGAGTCCGGGCGGATGGAGCTGTATCTGGAGACGTTTGACGTTGCGCCGATGGTGAAGGATGTCGCGGCGACCGTGCAGCCCCTCCTCGACAAGAACGAGAATAGGTTGCTCGTGCGCGTGGCGGACGGCGTGGGAGTACTCCGCGCCGACCAGGTCAAGGTGCGGCAGATGCTGTACAACCTGCTGTCGAACGCCAGCAAGTTTACCGAGCGCGGAACGGTCACTCTGTCGGCCAGCCGCGACAACACCTCGGGGAGCCCGGTCGTTGTCTTCAGCGTGAGCGACACCGGCATCGGCATGAACACCGAGCAGATGGCGCGCCTCTTCCAACCGTTCATGCAGGCCGAGGCCTCCACGACGAAGAAGTACGGCGGAACGGGGCTGGGATTGGCGATCACGAAGCATCTCGTCGAGATGATGGACGGGGAGATCGCGGTGGAGAGCGAGTCTGGGCGCGGAACGACGTTCACGGTGCGACTGCCGTCCATGGCGGAGTCGGACCAGCCACCCGCGCGGGGCGACGATCAGCAGGCGCTCGTCACGGGGCCGCACGAGGGCGATGCGGCTTCGATTCTCGTGATCGACGACGAGCCGACCGCCCGCGACATGATCACTCGCATGCTCCAGAAGGAGGGCTATCACGTCGTGACGGCGGCTAACGGCGCCGATGGCATCCGCCTCGCGGCACTCATGAAGCCGGACGTCATCACGCTCGACATCATGATGAGCGGGATGGACGGGTGGAGCGTGCTCTCCCGACTGAAGAGCGATCCGGTCGTGGCCGCCATCCCCGTCGTGGTCATCACCATCATCGACGACCGCAATCTCAGCTTCGCGCTCGGCGCATCCGATTACCTCACGAAGCCGATCGATCGCGAGCGGCTCACGGAGGTGCTGCGCCGAGTGCGCTCCACGAGTGGCGAGAAGAGCGTGTTGATCGTGGAGGATGACGCCGATGCGCGGAAGCTGATGCGCCGGCTGTTCGAGAAGGAGGGATGGACTGTCACCGAAGCGGAGAACGGCCGTGTCGGCCTCGACGCCGTCGCGGCGCAGGTGCCTGGACTGGTCCTGCTCGATCTCATGATGCCGGAGATGGACGGCTTCGAGTTCATCGAGCACCTGCGCAAGCGCCCCGACGGACGCGACCTGCCGGTGGTGGTGCTTACCGCGAAGGACCTCACGGAAAGCGACCGCCAACGGTTGCGCGGCACGGTGGAGAACGTGCTCCAGAAGGGTGGACAATCCACCGAGGTCGTCACCGAGGTGCGCCGGCTGCTCGAGGCAGCAAAGCCCCGTGCGCGCACCAGCACTGGCAACTGACTGCCAACCGAAGAGGAGCAGCGCGGGATGAAGAGAATCCTGTTGGTGGAAGACAACGCACTGAATCGCGACATGCTGTCGCGCCGCCTCGCCAAGCGCGGTTATCAGGTTGATCTGGCTGTTGACGGTGTGGAGGGCGTCGCCATGGCGCGCGCAACCACGCCGGATCTCATCCTGATGGACATGAGTCTGCCGCTCAAGGACGGATGGGAAGCAACGATGGACATCAAGGCCGATCCGCTGACGACCCGCATTCCGGTGATCGGCCTGAGCGCCCACGCGATGGATGGTGACCGGGACAAGGCGCTGCAGGCCGGCTGCGACGACTACGACACCAAGCCAGTGGAGCTCGACCGGCTGCTCGGCAAGATCGAAGCGCTTCTTGGTCGGTCGACGCAAGCCGGATGAGCAGCGCGGCATCCGAGTCGCTGACTGGAAGTGAAGTCGCGCACCTGCGGCACGAGTTGCGCACGCCCGTGAACCAGATCGTGGGCTACTGCGAGATGCTCCTCGAGGATGCGCAGGTCCCCCAGCTTGCTCATCGCCAAGCCACGCTCCGCGCCGCACTGGACGCCGTGCGCGAGGCCACCGCCCTGATCGACTCCGCGCTTCCGCCGACGAGCGCGACGATCGGAAAGGACCGGATCGTGAGCCTGTACGAATCTTTGCACGCGCCGCAGACACGCATCATCGACGCGATGAGTGGACTGTTGAACGCAAGGACCGGTGATGCCGACGCCGAATTCATCGCCGACGTCTGCCGCATTCGAGATGCCGCCGAGCGCCTGCTGCCCACCGATCGTCCGCGGGAGGAATCCACCGGGTCGTTCCCCTTGCCCGCGGCGGTGAGCGTCGCGCCGAGCGCCGCGGTGGGATCCAAGCCGGGCCGTGCGGCCAACATCCTTGTGGTGGACGACGTGGAGGAAAACCGCGGCGTGCTACAGCGGCGACTCAACCGCGAAGGACACGCCGTGACGTGCGCCAGCAGCGGGCCCGAGGCGCTGCACGTCGTGAAGCGGCACGCGTTCGATATGGTGCTGCTCGACGTCATGATGCCGGGGATGGATGGGTACGAGACCCTTCAGCATCTCAAGGAGAGTCCCGACACGCACGAGATCCCGGTGATCATGATCTCGGCGCTGGATGACATCGCGAGCATCGTGCGCTGCATCGAGCGCGGTGCCGAGGACTACCTGCCGAAGCCGTTCGATCCCGTGCTGCTGCGCGCCCGGATCAGCGCCTGCCTGGAGAAGAAGGACGCGCGCGACCGCGAGCGCGAGTACCTGCGCGACGTGATGCGTGTCGTCGCCGCGGCGGTTGCGTTCGAGCGCGGAGCGTACGCGGGTGGCTCGCTCCAGGAAGTCTCGCAGCGCACCGACGAGCTCGGGACGCTCGGACGCGTGTTCGACACGATGATCGCCGGCATTCGCGAGCGCGAGGCGCGCATGCGCGGGCAGATCGACCGGTTGCGCGAGGAGATCGCCGACGTCAGCGATTCCGCGATGAGCGAGAGCGACGAATTCCCCGAAGTCCTGCTGCCTGGTGCTACGTTCGCCGACCGCTACACCATCGATCGGCCCATCGGCAAGGGTGGCATGGGCATGGTGTACCTCGCCGACGACCTGGAGCTCGGCGAGCGCGTCGCGATCAAGACGCTGCGGCCGGAGCTGCTCACCGCGGACGAGACCGCAATTGAGAGATTCCGCAACGAGATCCGCCTCGCGCGTCGCATCGCGCATCGCAACATCGTGCGGACGCACGACTTCGGAAAGGCGGACGGCGTCTACTTCGTGACGATGGAGTTCGTGGAGGGCACCACGCTGCGCGCGGTGCTGGACCGGCGTGGACACCTCAGCGCGTCGGCGGTGCTCGCGATCGCAAAGCAGCTGGCGGAGGCACTCCGGTGCGCGCACGATGAAGGGATCATCCACCGTGACATCAAGCCGCAGAACCTGTTGCTCGATGCGGCCGGCACACTAAAGGTGATGGACTTCGGCGTCGCGCGGCTTGCCGAGATGACCAGCTCGCTCACGCAGGCGGGGATGGTCGTGGGGACGCCGACCTACATGGCCCCCGAGCAGTTGCTCGACGAGAGCGTCGATGCGCGAAGCGACCTCTACGCCGCCGGCGTTGTGCTCTACGAATGTCTGACTGGAAGGCCGCCGTACGAGGGACGGAGCCCGATCGCGCTCATCGCGAAGATCCTGCATGAGGAAGCGAAGACGCCGGAGGCCGTCAACCCCGACGTGCCACACGCTGTCTCCGCCATGGTGATGCACCTGCTTGCAAAGGACGTGACGACGAGGCTTCAGTCGGCGGGGGCGCTTGCCGAGGTGCTGTCGGGGCTCGCATAGGTGCGCGGCCACCGGACGGAGGGGCTCGTGCAGGAGTAGATGGTTAGGACTCTGCCCTAACCATGGCCAGGATCGCCGCGGGCGTGAGGTCGCTCGCCTTCGCCACCAGCCCGTCGAGGGTTCCCGGCGGGACGCCTTAGCCCCTCGTGCGACCGACGACGCTGGGATCCATGGCGTGATCCACCACGATACCGGCGGCCATCGGATCGTCTTCATGAAGATCGGCATGCGCACGCGCGCGTACTCGGTTGCCGCGGACGGAAGCGGCGCCGCCGAGCCGATCACGCAGGCCGGCACGCGAAGCCTTGGCGCCATGAGTCTCTCGTATGATGGGAGATACCTTCTGGCGATGATCTTTGCTCAGGCCTCGGAGGCTGCGTCGCGGGAGATCTCGTCCAACGGTAGTGGCCGGCACGCATGACGTTGCGTCGCTCGGCACCGCAACGGTTACAATCGCGAACGTGATGCAATCGAACGGCGTGATTCACGTCGTGAATAGGGTGTTGATGCCGGGGAAGCAACGCGGCGTGGTCCATGCTGATGTGGCCGGTGTGAGCGACGAGCTGACGGCGGCCATGAGCATGAAGCTCTAGGTTAGAGCGTGAGCTTTCACCGAGCGTGAGCATCGAGCGTGAGCACCGAGCGCGAGCGCGGGTCCAGCTCAGAGCGCGAGCTCGCGAATCACCGCACCGTCAGGTGCCACACCTTTGCGGAAATCGGCGACCTTGCGCGCCGTCGATCCAGGTGGCGCGGCCCGAGCGTCGTCGAGCAGTTGCATCACGCGCGTGCGTGTGACGTCACCGATTTCGTTGCGCGCGCTCCAACGTTCCTTGCCGGCAGGAATTTCCGTCGCCGTGAGCCAGCTACGGTTGGCGTACGCAAAGAAGTCGTCACCCGGCCTGATGCTCGCGTGGCGAGCGGTGGGCGCAAATGCGTGCGGATATCTCGCTTCTTACTCAGCGGTGAGAGAACAATTCATTGAACCAATTGAAAACGACGCGCAGCTGTCTCCCCAACGTCGGATCGGCTTTGACCATGATGAAGCTGCCGTCGGGGCTCAGTGCCCAGTTGTGGTCCTGCGAAAAATCAAAGGCGCCGCTGAATAGCATCCGCGGGGCACCGAAGGCGCCGGAGGTCGACGGCGAATGGCGGGCCGCTGACATGATACGTGAGCCGGAGCGATAGAAGAGCTCAGCACCACTGGGAGACCAGACCGGCTCCGTGCCGCCACGCGATGACACCAGCACGCTGGGGCCCGGCTGCGGATACGGGCGAACATAGACCTCGTTCGCTCCCGAGATGGCGGATGCGTACGCCAGCCACTTCCCATCCGGCGACAACCTGGGTTCTCGATCTTCCGCCGGAGACGCCACGAGAGGCGTCACCGTACTGTCGCCCATTTGGAACTGCACGACGTCGTTGCGCACTTGTCCAGATTTCGCGCCTCTCTGAAAACCAAGGAAGCCTGCGACGTTTCTCCATTCGCTGACGCCGATGTCGCCCAAACCCTGCGAGCCCGGTGCGAAGACGTTGTGCGGTTCGGCTCCTGGCTGAACCGACATCCACACGAGTTCAGACCCTACGCCGCCAGCGGAGCGGTTGAAGGCGATGCGCGTACCATCCGGAGACCAGACCGGTGAGATGGAATGCACTTTGCCTGTCGTGAGTGGAGCCGCCTGCCCAGTGGTTGCGTCGACGAGCCAGATCGAGGACGGCCGCGGATCGACAGTCACCGCCACGGACTTTCCGTCGGGCGAGACCCTGGGAAACCGATAGCCGCGCGGCTCCGCATTGATCGGCGTCTCCTGACCGTACCGATTGACGCGGACGAGCGACCGCTGAAAGCCGCCCGGCATGAACACGAGCGTGCCGTTGTCCGACACCGTGAAGTACGTGGCGGCACCTCCCGGACCGCGAAACGCCTCGAAGACCGGGACGGATGCGCCCTTCACCACGCCGCGGCGCACGTCGAAGCCCACCACGCGCACGCGTCCTTCGTTGTCGTCGAACAAGAGCTGTTCCGTCGGCAGGTATCGCGCCTGTCGTCCGTGGATCACGACGCGTACGTCGCCGGACGTGAGATCCATGACAGCGATGCCAGAATCGGTGGTGACGATCGCGCGGCCGTTGTCCGGCAGCAGCGCAGGCCACTTGAGCGCACCCAGCGCGTGACGGCGCGCGGGCGATCCTGGCTCCGCGACAATTGCAACGGAAGCGCCGCCGTCGCTCCGCACGCGGTGTAGTGCGCTGTCGCCAAGTGCGTAGAGGAGGTTGCCGTCGGTGCCCCAGGTTGCTCCGGTTTCGGTCGACGGGGTGTTGGCGACGTCGATCGGCGCACCGCCGCCACGCGGCACTTTCTTCAGCTTGTCATCGGCGAAGAACGCGATCCACGCACCGTCGGGCGACATGAACGGCGTGCTGGCGCCGGCGGTTCCCGGAATGGCGTGCGTGATCGTGTCGGCGAGTGGACGAAGAAAGAGTTGCGCCTTGCCGCTGTCGTCGCCCACGTAGACCAGATAATTCCCGTCTCGCGAGACGTCGAGCGGATAGCCCTGGATGAAGAGCAACTGATCGCGCGCCAGCGGAATGACCGCGCGCACGACGTTCGCATTCATCGCCCGCGTGGAGCTGAAGGTGCGCGCAAACATTGCTCCCCCCGCGGCGGCAATCGCGATGACGAGCGCGCCGCCCGCCACCAACCATGCAGCGCGACGGGGATTTCGCGCATGTGCCGTCGCCGCGGAAAGTGACTCGCCGTCGCGACGCTCCAGTGCTTCGGCAAATTCCGCGGCGGTCGCGAATCGGTCGGCGGCGACCTTGTGCAGCGCACCGTCGATCGCGGCGGCGACGTGTGTGGGCACCGCGGGCCGAAGATCGCGAATGGGCACGGGCGACGTCGTCATCATCTTTGCCACGATGGTCTGCGTCGTCTCGCCGCGGAACGGCGGCTCACCGGCCAGCATCTCGTAGAGCATCGAGCCCAGCGCGAAGATGTCGGTCCGCCCGGTGACGTGCTTCTCGCCCATCGCCTGCTCGGGACTCATGTACTGCGGCGTCCCCACGCTCATGCCGCTTTCGGTCAGTCGCGGATCGCCGCCGCTGGCCTCGAGCACGCGCGCGATCCCGAAGTCGGCCACCAGGGCCCGATTCTCGTGCAGCAGGATGTTCGCCGGCTTCACGTCGCGATGCACGAAGCCATGGCGATGCGCGTAATCGATTGCGCTCGCGATGTCGCTTGCGATGCGCACCGCATCGGCGACGGGAAGCTGCCCTTCGCGATCGAGTCGATCTCGCAACGACTCGCCTTCGACGAAGGGCATGACGTAGTAGACGATCCCCTCCGCCTCACCCGAATCGTGCAGCGGGACGATGTGCGGATGATTCAGCGTGGCCGTCGTCCGGATCTCACGCAGGAACCGCTCGGCACCCATACGCTGCGCCACGTCCTCACGCAGCACCTTGATGGCCACCTGCCGCTCGTGCCGAATGTCGCGGGCGAGGAAAACCGTCGCCATGCCACCCTCACCGACCTGGCGCTCGATCGCATAGCGGTCTGCGAGTGACGAGGCTAACCGTTCGCCGAGGGTGGGCATGGGCTGAGTATGGCATGTCGAGTTGTCTTGCACCACTGGATCGATACGGCAGCGAGGCGCCCGACTCTCCCCTGCTCTCCGCCTCACTATCCTCTCGCTCGGCGCATGCGCCCTTGACAAGGCAGAGAGAGCGTGGTTGGTGTTTTTATATACGGAGTGCCGTCCGCGCAATCGCGGGAAAGAGAGAGCGAGTAGAACCAACAACAAACCGTGCTTTGTACGTTCGAGTGCACAGTGCAAAACTGTCGCGATGACGCAACACCATGCGCGATGTGACCGATATGCGGCGAATGCACGCCTTTGTTTCTCCGATTGGCATACATGGACACTGACTTGCCCTGCCCTTCCATGCGTCCACTGTCGTCAAAGCGGACGATTCCCCTTCGGGGAACGATCAACACTGGGTTGTACACCAGGAGTACACATGCACGCCACACAGACCACCAAGTCCCCGCTCCACACGCTCCGCCACATTCGTTACACGTCCGCACTCAGCGTTTGTTCTGTGCTGATCATCGCGGCGTGCGCAGCGGATGCGCCATCCGGTCTCCACTCACCTGCGGCCGGATTCGGAAGCGCAAACCGGAGCTCAGCGCAACTCGGCATCGGTCCGGCGCCGGTCCGTTTGGGAACCGCCGGTTCCTTCGCGATTTTGAGCAAGAGCGGGATCACGGACGTCTATGCGTCAGCCGTCAACGGAAATGTTGGAACCAGCCCCATTACCGGTGCTGCGCTCCTGCTCTCGTGCGGCGAAGTAACGGGAAGGATTTTCGTCGTCGATGCGGCTGGTCCGCCGTGCGCGACCAATGATGCCACATCCCTCACCGCAGCAGTGCTGGACATGGAGAGCGCGTACCTCGACGCCGAGGGGCGAGTTTCACCTGATTACACCGAGCTGGGAGCCGGCGAGATTGGCGGGCTGACTCTTACTCCCGGTCTCTACAAGTGGGGCACAGGTCTTTTGATCTCGACTGACGTCACGCTGTCGGGTGGTCCGAACGACGTGTGGATCTTCCAGGTGGCGGGAACGCTGAACCAGGCCAACGCTGTGCGCGTGACCCTGGCAGGCGGCGCGCTTGCCAAGAACATCTTCTGGCAGGTCGCCGGCGCCGTGAGCATCGGGACGACCGCTCACTTCGAGGGCGTCGTGCTGGCGAAGACGATGGTTGCTGCGAATACGGGCGCGTCGGTGAACGGCAGGTTCCTCGCGCAGACCGCAGTCACGCTTCAGATGAATTCCATCACGCAGCCGGCCCAATAAGGTGTCGGTGAGTCTCAACGCAGGAATCACCCAATGAGATGAGTGGGTGGGTGAAAACAAAGTGGGTCCGGGCGATGAGCCCGGGCCTTCTTTTTTGGGCAAGGTCCTCGCGCTCAGGCCTCCATGTCTGTCGCGATGCAGAGTTGGTCATCGAGCACGGCGTCGATATCCGCTTCGGACGTGAGCGGGTTCGCCAGGACCATGCGCAAGGCGACCATGTCCGCGGCCCCATTGAATTGCGTGAGCATGGTGCGTGAGACAAAGGTGCGGCCCTCGTCGCGCTGCCGGCACTGCAGTGCCATGTTGAATTCGTTGACGGTTCGCTCGTCCTCCAGACCCAGTGCGCTGGCGTGTGCCCCGCGGTAACGACGAGGCAAACAGCGGTAGAGCATGATGTTCGTTTGAGGCTCCTCGACGAGGCGAAATTCCGGCCGCGCCCGCACGCGGTCTGCCGCCCACCGTGTCTTGCGCACGCCTTCGTCCACCAGGAACTCGAGCCCGTCATGCCCCAGAATGCGAAGTGCTGCTGCGACGAAGAGCGCGTTCGCTGGTCGCGATCCTTCCGCGGATCGCTTGCCGAGGTCGCGCGAACCTCGTCGGACGATGTAGTTGGCGTTCTTCTCGATCGCCGCTGCGGCGAGGTCGTCGCGCAATAAAACGATTCCGACACCGAGCGGGAGGTAGAGCTGCTTGTGCGCATCGATCGTCACACTGTGCGCGCGCTCCACGCCGCGGAGGCGTGTGCGGTGTTCGCGCGAGAACAGCAGCGGTCCGGCCCACGCGGCATCAACGTGCAACCATGATTCCAGTTCGGACGCGACATCCGCCAGCTCGTTCAGTTCATCGATGCTCCCGCTATCGGTCGCCCCCGCCACGCCGACGACAGCAAGCACGAGCGATCCATTGGCGCGACATTCGCGGGCCGTCCGCGCGAGGAGATCCACGTCCACTCGTGTGCACGTGCGGCATGGGATCCGCAGCACATTTGCCGTGCCGATCCCCAGTATGTCAGCCGCCTTGTCGATCGAGTAGTGCATCAACGACGAGCCGAGTATGACGGCGCGGTCGTATCCGCAGCGGTGTAACGCGGCACTCAGCCCCTGCCGCTCCACAGCCGGCCCCAGCGCAACGTTTCGCGCGCACCAAAGCGCGCTGAGGTTCGCGAGCGTACCACCCGACGTGAGCATCCCCAGCGTCCGCTCCGGATCCTGCACGACTTTTTCGTAATACGATTCCGGCGCGCCGAAGACCGTGCGATGCAAGGAGCCGAGTACCTGCCGCTCCATCGCCGTGAAGACTCGTGACGTTTCGACCTTCACCACATTCTGGTTCAGTGCGGCGACCATGCGAGCAAGCTGGCTGACATATTCCGGCAGTGCGGAAGTCATGTGGCCAATGAAGCGCGGCGAGGCCGTGTTGACTGCGTAGGGCACCACATCGGTCTCGAGGTATTCCAGAAATGCCTCGAGTGATTCCCCGTGCTCCGGAAAACCGATGCCGGGGAAGCCCCTGGCATCATCCCAGGATCCGGGGATAGCCACCTCACGCCCTCGTCTCCAGTGTTCGTCCAGCAGCCGGCCGACTGGATCGCCCCGGATCACAGGGCTCGCGTCGTCCGTGCCGTGAGTGCGGAAGAGACGTAGCACGCGCTCTGCCACCTGGTCTCGGGAGACCGACGGCTCGAACGGCTTGGATGAGGATTGGACCGTGTTCACGCGGACGCTCCTCGATTCGTATGAAAGTCGTGCGCCCAATCTCCGTCGCGATGGACGTACTGTCCCTAGTGTAGGGTTCTCCATCGATAAGTGCCACTGTTGCAGGCACCGATCGCCCGGCTCGTTGGCTCTGTTCAGGCACATCGCACCTTTACCTCTCGAAGGAGGAAAGGGATCATACGCTCAATTCCGGTATACTCATGGTAAAACGCACACTTCCGCTGCCGCTCGTGCTTTTGTTGCTCACCACTTGCACGGAAAGCGTTGAGCCAGTCAGTACTGCGACGCCGAAGCTGATCCCGAAGCCGAATTTCCAGTCGGTGTCAGTGCTCACTCAGCACAACGACAACAGCCGCACCGGGTGGAACGCCAATGAAACCGCATTGACCACCAGCAATGTCAACGTGCGGCAGTTCGGCTACCTGTTCACGCTCCCGGTGGACGACCAGGTCTATGCCCAGCCGTTGACCGTCGGCCACGTCTCCATCGGCGGGGGCGTTCACAACGTCGTCTACGTGGCCACGGTCAACAACACGCTCTACGCGTTCGACGGAGACGACGGCTCGCTGTATTGGCAGAAGAACTTCACTGCAGCCGGCATGCGGGCGCCGCGAAGCAGCGACATGACCGGGGCGTGTGGCGGCGCGTACCAGGATTTCAGCGGCAATATCGGCATCGTCGGCACTCCCGTGATCGACTCGGCGCGCGGGACGATGTACTTCGTGTCCCGCAGCACCACGGGCAGCAGATTCGTTCAGGACATCCACGCCGTGAACATCGTCGACGGCACCGACATCGCCGGCAGCCCGACGTCAATCACGTTCACCGCCAGCGGCACTGGCGACGGAAGCGTGAAGGGCCTGATCACCTTCGATCCGCTACGACAGAACCAGCGGCAGGGATTGACCCTGCTCGGCGGCGTCGTGTACGTGTCGTTCGCCTCCCACTGCGACTGGCGGCCGTATCACGGATGGATCGCGGGCTACAACGCCGCGACGCTCCAGCAGCAGGTCGTCTACAATGTCACGCCCGACGGAGACTCCGGAGGCATGTGGGAGAGCGGAGCCGGAATGGCCGCGGATGCGCAAGGCAACCTGTACGTTGTGGCCGGGAATGGAACGGTCGGAATCCCCGGCGATCCCACGAGCCTGCGGAATCGCGGCTCGAGCGCATTGAAGCTCACTCCGTCTGGCTCGACACTGCGCGTGGCGAGCTACTTCACCCCTTTCAACTTCCAGTTTCTCAACGACAACGACATCGACTACGGAGGGATGGGCGCATTCCTGATTCCCAACTCCAGCTATTTCATGACCGGGGGAAAGGACGGAAAGCTCTATCTGTTGAACAAGGATGACATGGGTGGCTACCAGCCATCCTCCAATCAGGTGCAGCAGGTCGTCCAGCTCGGGGGCGCGGCCAACATGCATTGCCAGGCCGCGTACTACAAAGCGAGCTCGAAGGAATGGGTCTACGTGTGGTCCGAGAATGATCCGTTGCGTGCCATCCCGTTCGACCGCGCCAGTAACATGATGACCCCGGGCGCCCAGGTCACGTCCCGCGTACCGGGACCCACCGGGCAGAGCGGAGCGGTGCTGTCGGTTTCGTCCAATGGCGCGCAGGACGGGACCGGCATTCTGTGGGCGTCATATGCGTCGAGCGGTGACGCGGAACATGCCGTCAGGCCGGGGATACTGAGGGCGTTCGACGCGAATGATGTCAGCAAGGAGCTGTGGAACAATCAACAGGACAGTCTCCGCGACGCAGCGGGCAGTTACGCGAAGTTCGCGGCGCCGACGATCGCCAACGGACACGTGTACCTGCCGACGTTCTCCAACCGGGTCGTCGTCTACGGATTGCTGTAACAGGGCGACGCGAATCCTCATGGACACCGCCGAGTACGTGAGCGAATACGAAGAGAACAACCGTCGCTGCACCCCTACGACAGCGTTGCGTCGCGCCGCCCCGCCTCGATGCGCGCCACCGCTTCCGTGGCGAGCGCGTGCAGTACGTCCATCTCAGCCCGCGTGAACTCGCGCTGCTCCATCCCCACCACGCAGAGGTTGCCGAGCACGAAGCCGCGCGAAGAGATCAAGGGCACGCCCGCGTAGCAGCGCACGCCGTCCTGCGTGACGAGCGGATTGTCGTGATGCGCCGGATGCGTTTGCGCGTTCTCCACCACGAACGCCTCGCGCGTGCGCACCGACGTCGCGCAGAACGACCACTCGATGGGGTGGCCGCCCGCCTCCTCGAGCCACATGCCGTGGATGCCATGCGAGGCCGCCACGTGCAGCGCCTCGTCGAGCACCACACTCACGAGCGACACGGGGAGCTTCAGCTCCGTCGCGGCGCGCCGCGCCACATCGGCAAGGATCGGGTCGGCGGCGCCGGACAAGAGGCCCAACTCCACGATCTCCGCGAGCCGCGCGACATCATAGATGGGATCCAGCGCGGGAGTCGGCGTGTTGGGCGTCATCGTACTGCTCCCGTGGTGGTGGCACCGCTTTTCGCCAACAACCGCGCGTGCGTCCGCATGCGGATCGTGATCGAGCGCGCGACGGTTGCCGCAGCGCCGCCCTGAGCGGAGAGCGCCGAGGTGGCTCGTTGGAGCGAGTCCGGACTGCGGATGAAGCCCACAACAAGGCCGGCGCTCAAGCAGGCCGCCGCCCACGACTCGCGCCCTCGATCGACGCCGAACACGCGCTGGAGCGCGGCGAGCGCCGTCGCCTCGGTGGGCGCGGCAAGATCGTATCCCGGAACGCGGGAGGGGTCTGACGTGAGGGCGGGCATTCGAAACCGGTAGGGTGAGGGACTGGGTTGATACGCCTGCTACCGCATTTCCGGATCCATCCGTGCGACCGCCGCACCTGCCCCCTCGGTGAGCGCCACCGCGGCGACACGTTGCACGATCCGCACGAAGGCGCTCACCAAATGGGCGCGCACGTGATGGCGCCGCCGCACGAGCCGGATCGCGCGGCCCGGCACGGGATGGCGGAACGGAATGAGCAAGTCCCGCTGCGCCTGCGTCGGGAGTTCGCCGGCCGCGAGCGCAGGGAGCAGCGTCATCCCGGCGCCACGCTCGACCAGCCGCTTGAGCGTTTCCAGATTCCCGCTCTCGAAGCGAGCGAGCGACGACATCACGTGCGACCCGCCACGCGGCGCATGCGCGCGCGATCGGCCACGCTGCCGGCACAGGTTCATCACCTGTGTGCGGAAGCAGTGCCCGTCGGCCAGCAACCACACGTCGTCCAGCGAAAGGTCGTTCACTGAAAGTCGTGCGCGTCCCGCGAGCCGGTGCCCCGCGCCGACGTAGGCGACGAATGGTTCCAGAAAGAGCTTGCGTGACACGATGCCGCGCACTGCGGTCGCCGTGGCAACGAGGCCCACGTCGAGCGTGTCCACACGGAGCGCGTCGAGCACGGTGTCCGTCACGCCCTCCTCCACCACGAGCTCGATGCGGGGATACTGTGTGGCGAGCGCCTCGAGTACCGCCGGAAGAAGGTAGGGAGCGAGTGTGGGAATGACACCTACCCGAAGCTCCCCTTCGCATTTGCCGTTCGCGGCATCGCGGAGCTCGCCTATCCGCGCGGCCTCGTGCAGGACGACGCGCGCCTGCGCGATCAAGACGCGCCCGATATCCGTTGGCACGACGGGTGAGCAGCTGCGATCGAACAGTGCTTCGCCAAGCGCCGCCTCGAGCTTTTGCAACTGCATCGAGAGGGTGGGTTGGCTCACATTGCATGCGCGCGCCGCACGCTCGAAATGGCGGTGCGTGTCGACGGCGACGGCGTAGGTGAGCTGCGTCAGCGTCCATTGCGACGTTGCGAGCGAGTCGATGTGCGCCACGCGGAATGGGTCAGGGGAGGTATCGAGGCTTTCTATAGCATCAATAGCGACAATCGATTGGCGCTATACACCAAGAATAGAGACCCTCCATCAACGGCGACAGGCGACGTCAGCTTCCGTCGTTCCAACACTACTCTGGCGGGAGCGGACCATGGCGAAACAGAACGGCAAAGGGAAAGCGGCAAAGACCAACGCCACCGTGGTGCTGACGACGCGACAGGGCCACCCGGTGCCCGACAACCAGAGCAACCGTACGGTGGGCGACCGCGGGCCCACGGTGCTCGAGAACTACCACTTCCTCGAAAAGATCTCGCACTTCGACCGCGAGCGGATCCCTGAACGCGTGGTGCATGCGCGCGGCGCAGGTGCGCACGGCTACTTCGAGGCCTACGGATCAATCGGCGGCGAACCCATCGCGCCGCTCACCCGGGCAAAGCTCTTCCAGACGAAGGGCAAGCAGACGCCGGTGTTCGTGCGATTCTCGAGCGTCATCCACGGCGGCCACTCGCCGGAGACGCTGCGCGATCCGCGCGGCTTTTCGGTGAAGTGCTATACCGAAGACGGCAACTGGGATCTCGTCGGCAACAACCTCCAGTTGTTCTTCATTCGCGATGCCATGAAGTTTCCCGACGTGGTGCATGCGTTCAAGCCGGATCCGGTGACAAACCGCCAGGACTCGCGGCGGATCTTCGACTTCATCAGTCTGTCGCCGTCGGCAATGCACATGATCACGTTTCTGTTCAGCCCGTGGGGCATTCCGGCGAACTATCGCGAGATGCGGGGCTCCGGCGTGCACGCCTACAAGTGGGTGAACGCACAGGGTGACGCCGTGCTCGTGAAGTATCACTGGATCCCGAAGCAGGGAGAACGGAATCTGCTCCAGGCTGAGGCCGAGGCGATTCAGGGGAAGAACTTCAATCACGCCACGGAAGATCTGCACGACGCGATCGAGCGCGGTGCGTTTCCCGAGTGGGAGTTGCAGGTGCAGATCATGGAGGACGGCGAGCATCCCGAGCTCGACTTCGATCCGCTCGATGCCACGAAGGTGTGGCCGCCCGAACTGTGTCCGCTCCGCCCGGTGGGGCGCATGGTCCTGAACCGGAACCCGGAGAACTACTTTGCCGAAGTGGAACAGGTGGCGTTCGGCACGGGCGTGATGGTGGACGGAATGGATTTTTCCGACGACAAGCTGCTTCAGGGACGCACGTTTTCCTATTCCGACACGCAGCGCTACCGCGTGGGTCCCAACTATCTGCAACTTCCCATCAACCGTCCCAAGGTGGCGGTTGCGACCAACCAGCGCGACGGGCAAATGGCCTATCACGTCGACGGCAACGAAGCGGGGGCAAACCCGCATGTGAACTACGAACCGTCCGCCAAGGGGAGCCCCGCGGAGGCGAAGGCCTCCGGACCACAGCACACGCCGTTCGTCTCGGGACACGTCGTCCGCCAACCGATCAGTCGGGAGAACGACTACGGCCAGGCGGGCGACCGCTACCGTGCCTTTTCGGATTGGGAGCGGGATGAGCTGATCAATAACCTCGTCGGCCAGCTCGCGCCGTGCGACGCCGACGTGCAGGAGCGCATGATCGCTCACCTTTCCGAATGCGACGCCGACTACGGGCGCCGAGTGGCCGAGGGGTTGGCCGGTGCGCGCAGTGCCACCGCTCGTGCCACTCCGGTGGGAGGTATGCGCTGATGCAGTGCATCGAATGCGCGAGCCCGGCGGTGGCGCTCTGTCCACGCTGCGACGTGGCGCAGTGCGCACGCCACCTCACGCGCAACCTGCAAAGGGCGACGCGCTCCGGCGCGCTCGCCGGCTGCTCGCATCCTGACCAGCCCATGAACGTTTCCGTAGACTGACCGATCACCGCTCACTATGACCGCCATCGCGAATTCAGGGAGCAGCAACAGATCCGACGCATAGTTTTACACGCGCCTCGTGAGGCCGTCTACCTCACGACCACCCGTATTTCGAACGCCTCACGAGCCGCCGTACGCCGCACATGATCCGCCTCGTCTGCATCGACGTCGACGGTACGCTCGTCGGCACGAATGGCCGCGTGCATCCCGACGTATGGCACGCCGCCGAACGCGCGCGCGCAGCCGGCATTCGACTCGCCATCTGTTCCGGCCGGCCCGGGTTCGGCATCGCACGCGACTATGCAGCTCGGCTCGACGCCGATGGGTGGCACTGCTTTCACAACGGCGCGAGCGTCGTGCACCTCCCCACCGGAACTGCACGCTCCGCGCACATCGCGGCCGAGACGGTCGCGATGCTTGTCGGGCGCGCGCGCGCGAGTGGCGACGCGCGCTTACTCGAGCTGTACACGGACAGCGAGTACGCCTTCGAGGGAACGTCACCTCGGGCACTCGCCCATGCGGCGCTGCTCGGCGTACCCTTTCAACCGCGTCCGCTCGATTCACTCACCGGGCCCATCGTGCGCGCACAGTGGTTGGTCTCGCACAGAGAGGCGGCACTCGTCGCGCGCGAGTCGCATCCCGGCTTGGAGGTTTCGCCCTCGACGTCGCCGGTCATGCCGGACACGCACTTCATCAACATGACGCGCGCCGGCGTGGACAAGGCAACGGCCGTCCGTGTCCTTGTTCGCGAATATGCTCTGTCGCTCGACGAGGTGATGTTCGTGGGCGATGGCGGCAACGATGCGTCCGCGATGACGATCGTGGGGGCTCCGGTTGCGATGGCGAACGCCGAGCCCGCGGCTCGCGCGGTGGCGCGACGTGTCGTGGGCCATGTGGACGACGGGGGATTGGCGGAAGCACTCGAGGTTGCGATCGGCGCATGACCGCGGTGCGAAAGCGCTTCGCGCGACATGGCATCAGGATCGTGCGGATGGTCGGGCCGTGCTAGTACCGCGGGTGTGAAGGTGTGTCCGAGTAGAGAATCGCGTAGTCGAGCGCGACGACACCGCCCTCCGCAGGGTTCGCGAGCTTGAGTCGCACGTTGTGCTTCCCGTTCGCAAGCTGGTAGCGCCAGAAGGCGACGAAGCGCCGCGTCGTCTGGTTGCTGGGAAGCCTCACCGTTTCCACGTACTTGCCGTCGAGAAACACTTCCACCTGGGGCACATGGTCCTTTCGATCATCGGCGCGGACGCTCGCGTTGATGGCGAAGCCGGTCCCCTGAAAATCGAACGAGTACTCGTCCTTGAGATCCGTGCGAAGAGCGCGCTTCTCTACCGGATGAAGACCGACGAAGCTCTGTTCCAGCCTCACGGCGCGCACCGGCTGGATGGGAACCTCGACGTGTGTGTCGGTCACCCGGCCCCCGTTGCGACGGATGACTTCGAGCGCATGCTTGTACGAGAGCGCGTACGCATCGTCGAGCGAGATGGTCGTGTACTTGAAGTCGATCGGCTCCACGTCGGCCAGCCCCTGCTTCCAGTACGCCGGGATCTTCGAGTAGCCGAGCATCGTCCCCAGAATCCCCGCCGCCGACGACGGGTTGCAGTCCGAGTCCTGACCGGCGCGCGTTGCGATGCTGATCGTCTTGCCGAAGTCGCCCTTCCCGTAAAGGAGCCCCAGCACCACGTAGGCCGAGTTCAGCTTGGCGTCGATGTTGAATGGATCGAACACAGCGCGCGGCGTTCCGACGTCATCGGACCACTTCTTCTGAATCTCGAACCAGGTGCGCTTCCAGTCGTTCGGATATCGCTCGTGCCAGCGGATGACATCGGCGATCGTCTGGTGGAACGTACTCTGTGCGGGAATCGCCTTCAGCGCCTCGCGCACGACAAAGCCGGCGTCGTTCGAGGTGAAGGCGAGCGAGTACATCGTGGAGATGAAGACGCCGCCGTACCAGCCGTCCCCGTAGTTCATGATGTGTCCCACTGTGTCCGCGAACACCGCGGCCGCTCCGGGCAGACCTGGCGTCATCAGCCCGATGAAGTCCGATTCGATCTGGAAGTCGAGCGCATCGGCCTCCGGATTGTTGAGCCAGTGGCCCGAGGCGGGCGGCTTGATGCCGTTCAGGACGTTGTAGCGGGCGATCTGGTTCGCGTGCCAGAGCATGTAGCCCGCGTTGGCCAGGGCGTCGGCGAAGTCCTGCGCCTTCGCGTTGAGCCCCTTCCTGTCCAGCACGTCCACGAAGGTGAGGTCGACGTACAGATCGTCGTACAGCCCCGGGCTCTTCTCGTACGTCTCCTTCAGGTACCCGTCGTACCATGGGATCGGTATGTGATCGTTGATCATCGTCCCGTTGTAGCGGAACTCGGTGGGGCCGCCGAATGTGACGCCGATCGTCTGCCCCGCCCAGCCGCCGCGAATCCTGTCCTGCAGATCCGCCCGTGAGAGTCGGAGCGTGCGGGTTTGCGCGCCCGCCGATCCGGCCACCGTCGTCAACGCGACGCCGATCAACAGCGCGCGAGCAAGTATGGATGTCATTGATTGGACGTACATATGAACTATTTATTAGCGCGCCAGCGGGGATGCAATGCCTCGGGCCGGCGCGCCACGCTGCACCCTTATATTTAGGTCTTGACCTTAGTATTCTCCGCCGATATCTTCTCTCCGTCAGATCCGGTAACCCAACATTCGACTGGTGTTGACATGGTTCAATCCGCGGTCGCTGACGACGTGTTCTATGCCTTGTCCAATTCGACTCGGCGGAAAGTGCTGGAGCGACTGTCTGTCGGACCCGCCACCGTCAGCGAGCTGGCCGCGCCGTTCGACATGAAGCTCCCCTCGTTCGTGGAGCACCTCTCGGTGCTCGAACAGAGCCGACTGGTGAAGTCGAAGAAGCGCGGACGTGTACGGACGTACGAGATCGCACCCGAACGGTTCACGGTCGTTGAACACTGGCTGACCGCGCGTCGGCGGTCGTGGGAAGCTCGACTGGACCGGTTCGACCAATCCGTCAAAGCACTCAAGGAGAAGGAGTCAGAATCATGAGCACTCACTTCACGATCAATCCGAAACTCGATCTCGTGTTCGAACGGTTCATCGACGCTCCCACACGACTCGTCTGGGAAGCGTTGACGAAACCGGAACATCTCAAGGAGTGGTACATGCCCAAGCCTTGGGGGCGTGTGTCGCGAGCCGAGATGGATGTGCGACCGGGCGGCATCTTCAGCATCGACATCGCAACGGGAGACGGTCAGGAGTCCCCCAACCTCGGCTGTATCGTGGAAGTTGTTCCGATGGAGCGACTCGTCTGGACCTCCATGTTGTTCCCCGGCTATCGTCCGGCTGTCTTTGACGACATTCCGATCACCGCCATCATGACGATGGAGAGTGTGGGAACCGGCACCCGCTACGTGTTCACCGCGTTGCACCGGGATGAAGCGGATATGGAAACCAATAAGGCGTCGGGTTGGCTGGAGGGAACTGAGATCGCCCTCGATCAGTTCGTGGCGCATGTGAAGTCGATGACATAGTTCGCGATCGCGGCGGGCGGCGGCGTCGAGGTCGTCGATACGTGCATCGGGGACTCACGCAATCTGGGGGCGAACGTGCCGGGTTCTCCCCTCGCGCGGCCGGCTCGTTACTCCTGCAGATCCGCCAGCCGCAGGTCGGCGCTCGTCCACGCGCGCTGGAATCGCCGCTTCACGGCTGCCGCCTCCGAGGGGCGAGTTTGCGCCCCGAGTGACCGCGCCAGGCCATGCAGTGACCAGCCGTTCTCCGGAAAGCGCGCGAGATCCTCGCGAAACACTTTCTCCGCCTTCGCAGGCTGACCTGCGGCGAGCAGCACGAGGCCGAGCTCCTGCCTCACGGGCACGGTCCACTCCGGGGGCTCACCATATACGAGCGCATCCTCGAGCCGCGCCGCGCCGCGCAGGTGCGTCACCGCCCGCGCGAAGTCGCGACGGCTCGCGGCGACGTTGCCTGCGAGCACCTCGAAGGCGACGCCGAGCACGGCGGCCGAGGTGTTGTACTCGAGTCGCATCTCGGCGGCGGCCGGTCTGGCCGCCGCGCGGCGCAGCTGTTCCAGCTCAGTGGCCGCGCTGTCGACATCTCCGCGCGCGGCGAGTGCGCGGCCGCGAGCGTAGTGCCACATCGCGCGTGCGTGCGTGAGGTCTTCGGCGGGGGCGGGGGTGGCGAGGATATCGGCCCACTTCGCGAAGCGGACCTCGAGCTGCAGCTGTTTGGTCGCATGATGCTGCGTGAACGACATACCTGGGGCGCGCTGCATCTCCGGAGGCACGAGCGTCGCGAGCTTCCGGCCCGTCGCGATGGACTGCTGCCCCCGTCCGACCATGCTCTCCGCGAAGGCGAGGAAGTCAAAGTTGTGTGGGTAGTACCCCGCGAGATACGCGCCGAACTCGGGCTTCTGATCGCGGATGAACTTCTCGTCGGCGTGCACCGCGTGCTCGTTCGCCTCGATCGCGTCCAGGTAGCGCCCGACGCGGATGTAAATATGGCCGGGCATGTGGACCAAATGGCCCGCTGCCGGCATCAGACCAGCGAGTCGCTCGGCGATGGTCACGGCGCGCCTGGGATTCACCGCCTCGACGGCGTGGATGTAAAAGTGGTGCGCACCGGGATGAGCCTTGTTCTCTGCGATGACGTGCTCGAGATGGCGGACCAGCTCGCGCGTCTGTGGACGAGGCGAGCCGTCGCGCTCCCAGTAGCTCCATGGGCTGAGATCCATCACCGACTCGGCGTAGAGCGTGCGCGCGTCCTGGTCGTTCGGATAGCGTGAGGCGACGTCGCGCATCGCGCGCGAGAACGCAGAATCGAGCTTCGCGCGATCGGCCGACGGCACGCGCACGTAGCGCTCAGCGAGCGCGCCGATGAGCGCGCGCTCCCGAGGCGTGACGGTGGGCGCAGCCCGCATCGCGCGGCCCAGCGCCGCGTAAGCGGCTACTCCGGACGCAGAGTCCATGGGCACGTTGATGTTCGGCCCGTATGAAAGTGCAGCGCCCCAGTAGCACATGGCGCACGTCGAGTCGAGCCGCGCCGCTTCGTCGAACGCGCGAATCGCCTCGGCGTGGTTGAACGCGTAGTACAACCGCAGTCCCTGATCGAAGTAGCGCTGGGCCAGTGGAACCCGCGCGGAGACGGAATAGTGGTACGTGCCCAGTCCGTCCTGAAGGGCGACGGCGGATTGCGCGCCGGCAGACATGGCGCTCACTGCGAGGAGCGCGGCGCCGAACGCTGAGAGAATCCTGTTGTCCATCGCTCGAACACGAGTGCGGGAAGGGGACGCCAATGTCGCGCGGTTGAAGTTGATCTCGAACGACGGCCGTGGCCAGCCTGGGGTGACGCCGAGGGCGCGCCATGTTGGGTGGGCATGCGGCCTGAGCGCACTGTGGGCCGCACGCATCCTCGCTGCGTGGCGCCTTCTCGAGGACGGCAATGGGGTGCGCTCCATCGGGGAACGCAAGTGTAATGAGGCCCGGCGCCGTGTGCGGTGGCGACGAGGACGGACCACGCGAAAGCGGCCCGCGTGAGCTGAGCTCACGGGGGCCGCCGTCACATTTGCATCGAGGCGCCTTATTCGGTTCGCAACGTCGCGTAGAGCTTTGCGACGCGACGCGCTTGAATTCAATCCTTCGCGACCACTTACACCATCGGGACGGCGGGATTTGAACCCGCGACCCCCTGAACCCCATTCAGGTGCGCTACCGGGCTGCGCTACGTCCCGTCCGCTGGTCCTGCTAGCGGGCAGACGCGAAGTATAGCCACCCCGCTCTCCCCGTACAACCAGCCATGCGCGCAGCTCCTCGACTCCCTTCAGTCATAGGAAATGACGTTCTGTAACCCTTGGTTCACGGTTCACGGTTCACGGTTCACGGTTCACAGCGTCCACGGCTTCGACGGCGGCACCATCATCCCCTTGATCGTCTCGTACCACTCGGTCCCCGGCGTCAGCCGCGCGAGATACTTCGCCAACCGCACCCGCGCCGGCTCACCGCGAAACGTCACCGCCGATCGCACCCCCTCCGCAACGCGCTCCTCCCCACAGAACGGCACGAGTGGCGCCCGCTCCGGCGTATGGAGAATCGCCTGCGTCGCCACCTCGACGAGCACTTCGTCGATCGGCGACAACCATTTGCGCACCGCCGGATGCCTGGTGGCGAGCCAGCGCGCGATCGCCTCGCGGTGCATTGGATCGCTGCGAACGCGCTGCACCAGGGCGTCGCGCAAGTCGATCCAGTTCCGCTCCAAAAAGCACGACGGGACGACTGTCGTTTCCCCGCCCGCGGCAAGAATCGCGAGGACGACACTGTGCATCCGCGGCCGCAGCCGCCGCGCCCGTTCAGCCAGGAGACGTTCGGCCAGCGCCTGCCGCCGCGGCACGGCGCCGACGTCCGGATCGGTGGTGAGTCCCGCGGTCTCGCGCCCCCGGCCCCAGTCCGTCCCCATGATTCTCGCGCGGGCCAACTGGGCAAGGGACGGATTGAGGGTCCCACTCGCGTTCAAGAGAACGGCGACCAGCGCATCGCGTGCCGGCGCGGTTTCGTCATGCCGTGCGGCGTAGGCGACCAGCGCGCGCACCTCATCCTCCGTCGGCGCGCCTTCCAGATACTCCAGGGCGGCAATGCCGAGCTCGGTGGCGGCTGCGCTCCCGATGGTCAGCGGCACCCGTCCCGCATCGTCGAGGATGGCCGCAAGCGGCGTAGCCAACGTGATCGTGATCATATGCCGACACTATTTCGTGGGACGCGGTTCTGATGTGACGCACCGCGCAAATTCAGAACTTTCCCTCTATTGATGATACAGGGCGCACCACGGATCGCGGAATCCGCACCACGGTGAACGTTTGAGTCGACATCGCGGCAGCTAGCGAACGCCGCAGCATGTCTGCACACTGCGTCGCGCGATCTCGTGTTCGGCCTTCAACAGCACACAATGCCCAAGCCGCTCTTTTCGTCCGCGATTCGGCAAGAAATCGCGATTGCGCTGAACGATTTCTCCGCCACGGATGAGGCCAGTCACGCACGCCTCGCCGCGGCGTGCAAACGGGTCTGCACCGAAGCCCACGCGCTGCACCTGAGCGCGACGGAGATGGAGGCGACCCTCAGGCGTCTGTACGCGGAGCTGCCGGGCGGCGGCGCATCGCACGATCAACAGGCCCACCGCCGGGTCATTTTCGACCGATTTCTCAGCGGATGCGTAGAGGTGTACGACGACGCCGATCGAAAGTCGGATAGCGCACGTGCGTGAGCTGCGTCAGGCCATGGCTTCCGCAAAGAATTCGGCGAGATCCAGCACGAATGGCGAGGGCATTCCCGCCGGATGCCACTCCACATGCTTGCTCAGCACATCACCCGGCTCGTCTCGGCCGCGCCATCGTGAGACGTTCAACGCGTCCGGGCTGATGATCCAGTACTCCCCCACCCCTTCGCGCAGATAGAGGTCGCGTTTCACCTGATAGTCGAGCAGCGGATTGTTTGGTGACACCACCTCGACAGCGAGGAGAAGATCGCGCAGCTCGTACGGATATGCCGGACGCCGACCTTCCGTGATTCGAACGACGAAAACGTCCGGTTGCACGCGATTTCTCGAACGATCACCGCGACGAACGTCGGCCGGTGATACCATTGCCTTTCCGACTCCGCTGCCCCGCAAATACTCGCGGAGCCGGGCATACAGAGCGCCCACGACGTCCTGATGCGGCTCCGCGGGCGAGGGAGTCACGAACAGCTCGCCGTCGATGACCTCGTACCGCTGCCCGTCGTCGGGAAGAGCGTCGACCATGTGGACGGTCCAGTCGGTGTGCGTCGCAGGCATACCCATACGATAGGCCACTCCGCTCGAGAATCGCAAGTTGACACGCTGTCAGCATATGCGACCGATGCGCCCGGCCATCACCACATGCCTGCAGCGCGAGTCACGCGATTGCGTTTCCGCCTCTCCGGCTCACTGCGATTTTACGCGAGTCGTCATCCCCTCGGCCAGTACATGATCACCCCAACACCAGCGACGCAGAGCACCGCCCCCACGACATCCGGCACATCCGGCCGCACGCGATCGATCCCCCACCCCCACAGCAGCGACGCCACGACGAACACTCCGCCGTACGCCGCGTACGTGCGACCGAACGCCGTTGGCTGGAATGTCGGAATCACTCCATACAGAATGAGCAGCACGGCGCCTGCGAGCGCGACGGTCACACCTGCTCCGTTGCGCACCGCTCTCCACACCAGATAGCCGCCACCGATTTCCGCGAGACCCGCCAATGCGAACAAGGCGAGTGAACGCGCAATCGCGGCGGTCGTCATTGCGACGAGGGGAGCGTATCACAACACGACGACGACCCGTCCTGCATCATCGGACACTTGACCGTGCCGTACGAGCAGAACACGCAGCAGTCTCCCGCCTTTGGCCGAAGGAGCTCGCCGCACTCTGCGCATTCATGGAAGAACACGCAGGCGTCAGTCGGCATCGCGCGGCTCTCCTTATGTCCGCACCGCGGGCACGTGAGCACTGACTCCAGTGTCTGCACGCCCATCTCGCTCAACGCGCCCGGTGCGATGACCAGTGAATGGCGGCGATGCGCCAACCGGCGCTCGTACGGCGAAGCACCATCAACTCAGCCCCTGCGGATTTGATCGCGCGCCCATCGTAGGTGCCATTCGTGGCGCTTGTCCCCACCACCCACGCTGCGTCGCCGGCAACAGTCACAC
>JANMAY010000287.1:0-18034 GCA_031360095.1 Gemmatimonadaceae bacterium | reverse complement strand
GGTCGATCTCTGTTTGCGCTCCGGTCGCGGCATCGATCAGCACCAGCGAGAACATTCCCCCATGCGCGCGGCGAATTGCAGCAACGCGCGAGCCGGATGGCGACCAGCGCGGCTCGCTCCACGTCTCATCCGGGCCCGCGTTGGCGAGCGTGCTGAGAAAGCGTCCGCTGCGATCGATGAGCACGAGGCTCGCTCGGCCGGGCGCCAGCTGCACCGCAACGATGTCGCCATTGGTGCGCGCGTCGGGCTGCACCAGCCGCATGCCGTGCGTGATCCGGCGCGCCTTGCCGTTACGCTCCACGTAGAGATCGGAGCGCACCTCGCTTCGCGACGTGTAGTCGATCTGCGCGTAGAGCAGCGCACCGTCCGCCAGCGGAATGTTCGCCACGAGTCCGTTGCGACGCGCAATGCGGCGGCGCGTGCCGTCGAGCGAGAGGCGATATGCGGCGATCGTCGAGCGGCCATCGACCGCGGCATACACGAGCGTCGAGTCGGTGAGCCAGCGCGGATCGGTGGCGTAGTACGGATGCGCGGTGAGCTGCTGCCAGCCGGCGAGTGGCGGCGAGAGCTCGCCGGCGGTGGCCTCGATGCTGGCGCGCCATGTGTCGAACGCGTCGCTCAGCGAGGTGCCGAATGCACGCTTTGCCTCGCGATTCAACGTGAACGGAATGATCGACTTGCTCTGCTCTGCGATGAAGCGGTCGATGACACAACAGGTATCACCGTACGTCCTCGCGAGATAGTCGACGAACAACGAGCCATACGCATACGCGCGCGTGCCGCCGGGAAACTGCGGCGTGCCGAGGCTGAGCTGATCGATGCGCGGGAACTGGTGCTCCATCGCGCTGGTGCGTGCGAGGAGCGCGTGCTCCGTATCTTTGAGTCGCCCGCCCGGTGTGAGGCGCGACTCGTAGTACACGGCGATGCCCTCGGTCAACCACGACGGACCGTACAGGTTGGGAAAGAGCTCCGGTGCGCGCCCGAAGATGCGCTGCGCAACCTTCCACACTCCGCTCGCGCGATCGAGATGAAAGATGTGCGCGAGCTCGTGCGTGATGACGATGCCCAGCCAGTCTTCATTCAGACGAAGTGAGCGGCTTTCGACAGGAGGCACAGCGTAGACGACGATCCGATTGCTCGGGAACGGCGTCGCGTTGCCGTTGGAGTAGTCGGCATCATCGGCGACGACGAGATCGATCATGCCGCGAGGTGGCTTCAGCTCGCGCGCGAGCTGCTCGTACGCGCGCTCCGCGGCGGCGCCGGCGACGCGTCCCTCGCGCTCGAGGCCTTGCGAGACGTGGACGTGAAAGTGCGGGGTCTCGAGGGTGCGCCACTTATGGTAGGGCGCGAGTTGAGCGGCAGACTGCGTCGCGACGGTCGCGATGAGCAGCAGAACCAGCGACCAACGGGAAAAGCGGAACGACGGATTTTTTACCGGAGAGGTCGCAGAGAGCGCAGAGGACTGCGGGTGAAAGGGGCTCACCGAGACGGCAACGCGCGGAAGTAATTCTCCAATCCATCCGCGATGCCGCGCGCATAACGCTCCTGATACTCCGGGGTGCGCAGCGCTGCCTCCTGATCGGGCAGCATGAGGAACGCTCCCTCACACAGAATTGCGGGATACCACGTGCCGCGTACGACGGCGAGGTTGTCGTAGTTCACGCCGAGGTCGATGAGCCCCATCTGCGGTACGAGCGTGCGCTGCACCTCGCGCGCGAGTGGCTCGCTGTGCGTGCGAAAAAAGTACGTGCCCGTTCCCGGCGCGACGAATGGATTCACGCCATCGGGATACGCGTTCAGGTGAATGGAGACGAACGCGTGCGCATTCGCCCGGCGCGCAATGATCGGCCGGTCGCCGAGGCCGACGGCAGCGTCAGTGGTGCGCGTCATCACGACGCGTGCGCCGCGCTCCTCGAGCATGCGCTTGAGCCGCACACCGATCGGCAGCGTGGCCTGCGGCTCCCACAAACCCGTCGGCCCCGTGGCGCCGATTGGCGGATGGCCAGGATCGACGGCGATGGTAAGCCCAGCGAGTGGCCGCGACGCATTGATCGCCGGCCGGCCTCGAAGCTTCAGAATGAGCGAGTTGTTCTCCCACAGCACGAGATAGCCATAGGGCGCCGCGCGCAGATTGACGGTCACGCGCGCGCGTTCCTGGCCCACCTGCGACCACTCGACCGTGCGGACGAGCGAATCGCTCGACGCATAGTTCACGAGATCAGTATTGCCGCGCACTCCATACAACGTGAGCGTGACGGCGCGGTCGCTCTCCTCGACGAGATACGGGACGCGCGCGCCGAGTGGGATAACGAGATCCTCGCCGTCGGTGCTGCCGCGCACTTTCATGTTCGCCGTCACTCGGCGCGGAGCGATCGTGCCAGGTGCGGCATCGCGCGCGTCTGCCGAATCGACGTAGACGTCGAGATCGTCGTCGAGCCGCACGCGCGCAGATCCTTCCAGTCGGCTGATGAGCGGCAGCACGGTGCCCGGAGTGAAGAACCACTTGTATGTGCCGCCCGGAATGGGACGTCCAACGATGGTGCGATCGGTGTCGGACACCGTGGAGGGCTGGCCGAGCGTCACGAAGCCGATGGGGTCGTTGCGGCTCAGTTGCATGCGCAGCGAGTCCAGGCGCGAGGTCAATGCGGCGATGGTGTCGGCGCGGGAGGTCGCGAGGTTCTCGGGCTTGCGAGCTGCAGAAGTGTCGGCCACGACGAGTGGCGACGCCTGCGTCCTGAGCCGGATGGCGAGCGTGGCGCGAGCGGTGTCTACTCCGCGCGTGGCAACCAGCTCGTACTGCGGCGCGGTCGCGGGGGGATTGGGGACGAAGGCGATGAAGGCGCCGTTCGGGTAGACGCGCGCTGGCAATCCATTGATGGTAAGTGAGGCGCGCCCGCTCCCGATGGAGCCGAAGATGAAATTCGAATCGCGCGAGGTTATCTGCTGGTTCGCGCTCGGATATTGGACTCGGATCGCGAGTGGCCCGTCGACCGCCGGGACTGGAGGCAGCGGGAGGGCGGTGGGCGCGCGGCCGGGAAGTGGGGCTGGCGCAGGGCTGATTGCCGCGCCGCGGCAGGCGAGCGTGGCGACGAGAGCCACGGTGAGAGCGAGACGGGGGGGGGGCGACATCTTGAGAAACTATCGGGCTGGGGGGCGAAGTGCAGGTCCCTCGACTCGCTCCGCTCGCTCGGGATGACAGCCCCGTTTGTCGACTCCAATGTTTCTCCGTATATTCGCGTTCCATGGCAGCCGCCCCCCCTCCGCTGTGACGCCGCTCGTCTCCTGCGCCTTCTGTGGTCGAGACAACGAGCCGATGTCCCGCTTCTGCATCGACTGCGGAAAACCGATCTCAGCCTCGGCGGCTCGGGTCGTGCCCGCGTATCAGCCCGGCGCGCCGGCCACCCCCGTGCCAGGCGCGGCCGTTGGCTCCGGCGGGTTCGTTCCCCCTACGCGTGTGTCGCAAAGCCCGAATACCTGCCCCAAGTGCGCGAAGGCCGTCGATCCCGACCTCCCCTTCTGCGGGCACTGCGGCACACTCGTCAAACAGCGCGTGAGCATCGAGTTGAACCGGGCGCTCGACACTGCGTTCGGCACAATGGTCCTTGGCGCCAAGAGCCGAGAGGTGGGGCCCAAGCTCGCGCTGCTCAGCGAGACGGGGGACGTGACGTCCACGTTCACGCTCGATCGGGGCGAAGCCGTCGTTGGGCGCGGGGACGCCGACATCCGGTTCGACGACGTCTATCTCTCGCCGTTGCATGCGCGCTTCGAGCTGCGCGACGGCGAGCTGTGGGTGCGCGACCTGGGCTCGCGCAACGGAACGTGGACCTTCATCGATGCGCCAACGCGTCTAACCGACTGCGACGTCGTTCTCGTGGGCTCGCAGCTCCTGCGCTTCCGCCGGCTGGGCTATCCGGGACCACATCCGCCGGAAGCGGATTCGACACGTCGCATGGGTTCACTCGTCCCTTCTGCGGACGTCGCTGTGCTGGAGCAGCTGCGGGCCGACGGCAGTGTGCGCGACACCTTTCATCTCTCACCGGCGCGGACGATCATGCTCGGCCGTGAAGCAGGCGACTGGGTGTTTCCGTACGATCCTACCATGAGTGGCCGACACGCCGAAATCAGAAGCCAGGACGCGGAGTTCTTCGTGCACGATGCGGGCAGCCGGAATGGAGTGGCGATTGGCGTGCGCGGTGAGCGCACGGTCAAAAAGACGCAGCGCATTCTCGTGGGCGACCAGGTACTTCGCGTCGAGAGTCTGGGTCTGTGAGCGCTGAGAAGATCTGCCCTACCTGCGGGACTGAATATCCCGCCAACGAGCGGTTCTGTCCTCGCGATGGAACCGCTCTCCGTTCGCAGGGCGCGAGCACCGATCTGGTGGGCTCGATCATCGCCGAGCGGTATCACGTGCTGAAGAAGCTGGGCGAGGGGGGGATGGGTCAGGTGTATCTGGCCGAGCATGTGAAGATGGGTCGGAAGAGCGCGGTGAAGGTGATGAATCCCGGCATGGTGCACGACGCTGACGCGATCAGCCGGTTCAACCGCGAGGCGGCGAACGCCAGCCGGATCAATCATCCGAACGTGGCCGGCATCTACGACTTCGGTGAGACGTCGGACGGCCTGATCTATCTCGCGATGGAGTTCGTGGAGGGCGAGTCGCTGACGTCGCTCGTGGAGAAGAACGGCGCGCTCGCGCCAATCCGCGCGGCGAACATTGCGAAGCAGGCGGCGGACGGGCTCGCGGTGGCGCACGACATGGGGATCGTGCATCGCGATCTCAAGCCGGACAACATCATGATCGCGAAGAACCGCGACGGCTCGGACTGCGTGAAGGTCGTGGACTTCGGGATTGCGAAAGCGGCGGGCGCTGAAAACCAGAAGGTCACGAAGACGGGGCTGGTGGTGGGCACGCCGGAGTACATGAGTCCCGAGCAGCTCGCGGGCGACAAGCTCACGGGCACGAGCGACATCTATTCACTCGCGCTCGTGGCGTTCAACATGTTCACGGGCACGCTGCCGTTTCAGGGCGAGTCGGCGTAGGAGTCGATGATCATGCGCCTGACGGATGATCCAAAGACGCTGGCAGCGACGAAGCCGGACGTGACGTGGACCCCCGATGTGCAGGCCGTGATGGGAAAGGCGCTCCGGCGGAAATCGGCCGAGCGGTATCAATCGGCGGCGGATTTTGGGCGGGAGCTGTATATGGCCGTCGAGAAGATGCCTGTGTCGAAGCAGATGGAGGCGGGGACGGTGGTGATGGGCGCGGCGCCGGTGGCTGGCGCGGCGACGGCGGTGGTGAGCGCGCCGCCCCCGCCAACGCGGGTGGACCGCGGGTCGGAGTCCACCCCTGGGGTGATTCCGACACCGGCGGCCGTTCCGGCGGCAAAGTCGAAGGCGGGAATGTTCGTTGGTGGCGGCGTTGCGGCGGCGGCCGCGCTGTTGGCGACCGTGTACTTCACGCAGACGGCCAACAAGAGCGGGGCGACACCGGCGCCGAAGGACAGCGTTGTGACCACGGTGGAGGCTCCAGTCGTCCAACCTTCGACGCCGCAGCCAGGCTCGCAGTCCACACAGGGTACGTCGGAGCTGTCCATTCCCAACAAGCCCGCATCGCTCGTGAAGGCGCCAGCTCAGGTCTCCACGCCGCTGAATCCAACTGCTCCCGCCGGACTAACGCTCGAGCAGGAACTGCGAGCGACCGACAAGCTCGCGGAGAATCCGGCGACCGCGGAGCGCGCGCTCCTCGAGGCGGAACGGTTGAGCGGTAAGGTATCTACGGCCGAAGATCGAACCTATCTTGCCATCATCAAGGCGCAGGCGTACGGAAGTCTTAGCAAGGACGCGCAGGCGTGCGATGTTCTGAGGGCGGCAAAGGCTGGTGCAGCGGGAACGCGGCGTGAAGGGACAATTCCGATTATGATGGCAAGCTGTCAGTAACACACATCTCACTTGGCCTCTATCTCCCGTCCTGACAGCGTGTCATCCTCCGCACCTCTCCGTCCCGTGATCGTTCACGTCTTCGGACGCACCGACGTTGGCCGCACACGCGAGCACAACGAAGATGCCTTCGTCGTGGCCGACCTCACGCGCGGCAACGCGACGCTGCAGCCCGAGGTGCGCACGCACGAGGTGGGAGACCGCGGCACCCTGTTCATGGTCGCGGACGGGATGGGCGGCGCCGCGGCCGGCGAGATCGCCAGCGCCATGGCGATCGAGGTGGTGCTCCGCGAGCTGAGTGACGCCTTCTCCTACGCCGACGCCCCCAGCGAGAACATCTACGCCGCGACCCTCAAGAAGGCCACCGCTGCAGCGAATGCGCAAATTCACTCATTTGCGCTCGAGCATCCTGAATTCCGAGGCATGGGCACCACCGCGACGATCGCCGGCGTGCTCGGCGACACGCTCTACCTCGCGCAGGTGGGCGACAGCCGCGCCTACCTCGTGCGCGACGGCGTGGCGCGGCAGATCACGAAGGATCAGTCGTTGATGCAGAAGCTCATCGAAGCGGGCGAGATCACCGAAGAGGAAGCCGAGCAGAGCGAGCGGCGCAACATCATCCTCCAGGCGCTCGGTCCGGAAGCGCAGATCAAGGTCGATCTCACGCATCAGAAGGTTGCTCGCGGCGACGTGCTCGTGCTCTGCAGCGACGGATTGAGCGGTCAAGTGAGGCAGGACGAGATTGCGCGCGTCGTGACGGAGCAGCCGGATCTGATGCTCGTGTGCAAGACGCTCATCGACCGCGCGAACGAGAACGGCGGGCCCGACAACATTACGGTGATCGCGGCGCGGTTCGACGGCGAAGGCCTCTCGCAGCCCGCCACGGGTGACGCCGTGGGATACCGCAACTTTCCGCTCAACGGCGATTCCGGACAGGTCGAGGCCGTGACGCGTCCGGATGAGCTGTTCTCCAAGACCACGGAAGAAACGGCGGTGCCGACGCGGCGCATTACCCGGGTGCTGGGCTCCACGAAGGAGATCGTTCCACCGAAAGCCGCGTCGTTCGCGCTGCCACCGGTCGAGGTGTCTCCCACTCGGCGCATTCGCGGCTCGTTGATCGCGCTGGGGCTGCTGATCGTGCTGCTGGCCGGCGCGATGTGGTGGGTGTATTCGGCGGCATCGTCGGTCGTCGCGCCGCGCCACAACGGAACCGACACCCCCGCCGACGCTCGGCCGTGAGCCTCGAGCTCCGCGTGCTGAGCGGCGCTCGCGCCGGAGCGCGCGAGCGGTTCGAGAAATCGATCGTCGCCATTGGCAGGCATCCAATGAGCGACATGAAGTTCGACCCCAACGCCGATCTGGACGTCTCGACGCGCCATGCCGAGTTGCGGGGAGTGAACGGGGTGTGGACGGTGTACGATCACGCGAGCACGAACGGCACGTTCGTGAACGGCGAGCGCGTGGAGGGTGAGCACCGGCTCGCAAGCGGAGACATCGTGAGCTTCGGCGCGAACGGGCCGCGGGTGGAAGTGATCGTCGAGAATGAGCCCGCGGCGGGAGTCGCTCCGGCGACGGTGCTCCGCCCCGAAACGCCACGCAGTGCGCCGGTGGTGCCGGCAGCGGTGCCGCGCCGCGACACCACGCTGCGAGTTGCCGAGGCGGTCGCGGCGCAGACGAAAACGATGCGGCGGGCGATGGGCGCGCTCGCCGGATTGGTGCTGGTCGGCGGTGGTGCCGCGTTCTTTTTCTGGCAGCGGCAGAGCGCGGAGCGCGACCGCGCGCATGTCGCGCAGATCTCGCACTATGAAAGCCTGATGGTCGGCTTCCAGAAGAACATCGCCGCCGTGCGGCTGCGCGACTCTGCGCTGGCCGCGCTGCTCGAGCAGAGTGCGGCAGTTTCGCAGCGCGAGTTGCGGAGCGATCGCAATGCGGGTGGAAGAGCACCGGCGGGCTCAGTGGATTTGCTCTCGCAGCGCATGGCGCGCACGGCGGCGGTTGCGCAGATGGACGTCGCGCGTGTGCACGATCTCAACGATGCGGCCACCGCGATGCTGGCGAGTGATCTCGATGGCACCATCGTCGCGGGCACGGGCTTCGGCATCGCGCCGTCGGGACTGCTGGTGACCAACAAGCACGTAGTGCGCACGGCGGGCGGCCAGTTTCCCAAGCGCATCGCGGTCATCTTCGCCAACACGACGGCGTGGATGCCGGCGCACGTGGTGCGTCTGAGCGACGCGGATGACCTGGCGCTCATCCAGATTGACGTACCCGGCGCGTATCCGGTGGTCGCGGGGGTGAGCAGAGCGGGAGCGCAGGCACGGGTCGGTGCGCCGGTGGTGTCGATCGGGTATCCGCATGCCGTGGACACGCCAATGGAAGGCTCTGGCTTACGCGTGACGGCGCGCAGCACCACGGCGGTGGGGACGGTGAGCAAGCGGCTCGACGACGTGTTGCAGATCGATTCGTACGCCGGACATGGATCGAGCGGGAGTCCGGTATTCGATTCCGCCGGCAATGTCGTTGGGGTGATCTACGGCGGGGCCCCAGAGTCGAATGGACGGATCGTCTATGCGGTGCCGGCACAGCGGCTGTCGGCATTTCTGGGACCGGATGGAATTTTCAAATAGCAGACTCACGACCGCGTCTCATTTCGGGGTCAGCATGCCCAAGATTCGCCGCCCCTTCGCCCCGGTCGCCGTCGGCACATTCCCCGGAATGCCCGACAAGTGCAGATGCGCCAGCAGCGCAAAGGCCACCGCCTCCTTCGCCTCGCCGTCGAAGTAGCGCGCGTCGAACGGCACCACGCTCAGCGGCGCTACCATGCTCGCGAGCATCGACACCAGCGTGGGGTTCTTCGCGCCTCCTCCGGAGATCAGCACCTCCTCCACGGGCTCGGGAATGAAGCGGCGGTATGCGTCCGCGATGCTCGTCGCCGTCAGCGCCGTGGCGGTGGACACGAGGTCGTCGTCCTCTGCACCCTCGGCCCGGCACAGCTCGAGGAACCGCTCGACGTACGCCTTGTCGAACAGCTCGCGCCCCGTGCTCTTCGGCGGTTCTGCCGCGAAGAAGGGATTGGCGAGCAACGTCTGCACGACTCCCGGTAGCACGCGGCCGCGCGCGGCCATCACGCCGTTTTCGTCGTAGCGGCGCGTCGAATCGAGCGAGCGCACCACGGCGTCGATGACGGTAACGCCAGGGCCGGTGTCGAATGCGCGAACGCTCGCGAGCGTTCCGTCGGGCGGAACGATCGTCACGTTGCCGATGCCGCCGATGTTCTGAAGCGCGCGCCATCGTCCGCCACCGAACAGCATCGCATCGGCAATGGGGACGAGGGGCGCACCCTGCCCTCCGGCGGCAACATCGCGCGTGCGAAAGTCGCTGACCACCGGAATCCCAGTGCGCTCTGCGATCACCGCCGGCGCGTCGAGCTGCCAAGTGGAGTGACCGGGCTCGTGCCAGAGCGTTTGCCCATGCGACCCGATCGCGCGCACATCCGTACGCGACACGCCGGACTCCGCGAGCACCGCCACCGCCGCATCTGCGAGCCAGCCACCGAAGTCCACTGCAAGGCGGCAATAGTCGCGCGCGGACGCTGCGATCATCGCCTCGAGCAAGCGCGCGCGCTGCTCCGGACTGTACTCGTGGACGTGGAATGCGAGCAGCTCGACGTCGAAGGTCATCGGCGTGACTGCGGATGCAGGTCCCTCGACTGCACTCGGGATGACAGCGGGCGTAAAGCGCGCGACCGCGGCGGAGATTCCGTCGAGCGAGGTGCCCGACATCAGTCCGACATAGATGCCACCGGCCCCCGGCGCCTCGGCGCTCACGACACGACCGGCGGTGGCTCACCGCCGATAACGCGGCGAATGACGCCGCCTTCCTCGTTGATCTTTCGCTGCGCCTCGTTTTGATCGACGCCGAGTGCATTCATGACGATCGCCACCTTCACGGCGCCCCCTGCGCGCGTGAGCGTTTCCCGCGCATCGTCACGCGAGATGCCGCACACCTCAGCGACGATGCGCTCGCTCCGATCGACGAGCTTGGCGTTCGTAGCGCGCAGGTCGATCATCAGATTCCCGAACGTCTTGCCGAGCCGGATCATGGCGCCCGTGGTGATCATGTTGAGGATCAGCTTCGTGGCCGTGCCGGCTTTCAGGCGTGTGCTGCCCGTGACGACTTCCGGTCCGGTGATCGCGACGATTGGAATGTCGACGTGCGCGAGCGTCTCTGGCGGAGGTGGTGAGCACGCAACGATCGCGGTGCGCGCTCCGACGGACCGGGCGTACTCGAGTGCAACGCGCACATACGGCGTCGTGCCCGAGGCGGCGATGCCGACGACAAAGTCACCGGCGCGAACATCCCGCGCACGCAGGTCGATGCTCGCCTGCTCGAGATTGTCCTCGGCGCCTTCCTGCGCGCTCGTGAGCGCGGGGAGGCCACCGGCGATGATCCCCTGCACCATCGATGGGTCGGTGCCGAAGGTCGGCGGACATTCGGACGCGTCGAGCACGCCGAGCCGGCCGGACGTGCCCGCTCCGACGTAGAAGAGGCGGCCACCGGCGCGGAACGTCGCCTCGGCCGCGTCGATCGCCGCGGCGATGTGTTCACGCTGGCCGCCGACCGTTTCGGGGATGGTGCGGTCCTCGGCGATCATAAGGTCAACAATCCCTGCGGCATCGGCGAGATCGATTTGCTGTGTGCGCGGATTGCGGCGCTCGGTATGACGGGGATCGACGACGCGCAGAGGGCAATCCGGCAGAGAGGAGAACGAGTCGCGCGTCGCAGGGTACAGAGCTTATCATCCCTCGAACGCGCCTCACGACGACATCCGAAGTTACGGGGCGCCGTCCGCCACTCGCAAGCCAGCAGGAGCTTTCGTGCGACGACTCATCCCAGTGCTCTGCATCACGCTCGCCGCCAGCAGTGTTGGCGCGCAGATCGTGCGACCGCGCTATTCGCTCAACGACCCCGTCGCGTTCGTTTCCCTCGGCATGGCGTTCCAGCAGGCGTTTCAAATGACCGACGGCACGACCGGCACCACCTGGCAGTTCAGCAATGCCACACCGTATGTCGCATCGTTGGAGAAAGCGTTGTCGGGTGGTGCGTCGCTGGGGCTCCGCGCGAGCACGGCCAAGATTCCGCTGCGGTACACGTCGTCGGTTGGCGCATCGGATGCCGATGCCAACGTGTCACAGGGATTTCTCACCCTGCATGTGGCAAGCGGAAGCTCGTTTCACAGCGTGCTGGAGCTGAGCGCCGGCGCGACGATGTTCTCGAACTTTCGCACGCAGTCGGGAGGTGCGAAGCTCCCGCCCAACTCGCCGGACTACGATTTCTCCTTCGGATTCGGGTATGGGTTCGGGTATTCGTTCAATCCGCGATTCGCAGTCGACGTCGTGCAGGATGTCACCACGTCGCTGCATCAGAAGACGGGATTGGCGGCGGGGGATGATTCGAGCATCCGGTTGCACTCTACGCGCGTGGTGGGGCGGTTTGGGCTTGGAGGCAGACGGTAGGTCCAGCATCCCCTCGCTCGGCACTTCCTCCTCATTTGTAGCCCGCGCTGACATGAACGCTCACAAGCTCCTCCTCATCGCGTTCGTCGCGGCCGCATGCCGACCGCTCCCGGAACCGGCGAGCGGCGCAACCGACGTCGGCCGTGCGCAGACACTCGCCGTCGACGGACGCTATGTACCCGCCGCCGACCGGCGTGCCGCACTCTTTCCCTCCAGCTGGCCGCACAGGGCCGGTCGCGCACCGGTGCTCGGCGCCAGCGCAATGGTCGCGAGTGACGCGCCACTTGGCAGCGCAGCGGGAATCGAGATCCTCAAGCGCGGCGGGAATTCGGTGGACGCCGCTGTCGCGGTGGGGTTCGCGATGGCCGTCGTGTATCCGGAGGCGGGCAACATCGGCGGCGGTGGCTACATGGTCATTCACATGGCCGACGGCCGCACCGCCGCGCTCGACTACCGCGAAGTCGCGCCGCTCGCGGCAACGCGCAACATGTACGTGGATGCGAACGGGAAGCTCACGAGCAACAGCGTGGAAGGACCGCTGTCGCCTGGCGTTCCCGGTGTCGTCGCCGGGCTCACCGCTGCGTTGGCCAAGTACGGCACGCTGTCGCTCGCCGATGTGATGGCGCCGGCCATTCGCTACGCGGAACAGGGCGTCGTCGTCGACAGCGCGCTCGCGAGGTCAATCAAGAGCAGTGGCGGCTTGATCGGGAAGTTCGGCGGTGGGGCGCTCTTCATGCCCAATGGCGCGACGCTCGCCGTGGGATCGACATTTCAACAGCCGGCACTCGCGCGGACGCTGCGCGCGATCGCCGCGCAGGGACGCGACGCATTTTACCGCGGCCCAATCGCCGATGCGTGGACGAGTGAGCTGAAGCGTGCGGGCGGCATCATCACGCTGGCGGACCTCGCGCGATATACGCCGGTGTGGCGTGAGCCTGTGCGCTCCACCTATCGCGGCTACACCCTGCTGACGATGCCGCCGTCGTCGTCAGGTGGCGTCACCATCACCGAGACACTGAACATCCTCGAAGGCTACGAGACGTTGCCCGCCCACGGTAGCGCGCGGTGGGCGCATCTGCTCGGATCCGCGTTTCAGCGCAGCTTCATCGATCGCAACGAAAAGCTCGCCGATCCGGCGTTTGCCTCGGTGCCCATGGCGCAGCTCGTGGACAAGGGGTACGCGGCGACGCTGCGCGCCACAATCGGCTCGATGCGCGCAACACCGACGCCGGCGCTTGCCAAGAGTATGCGCGAAGGAATGGAGACGACGCACTACTCAGTCGTGGACGCGAAGGGCAACGCGGTTTCAACGACGACGACGCTGAACAACCTGTACGGGTCCGGCGTATTCATTACGTCCGCGGGTTTCTTCCTGAACGACGAGATGGACGACTTCTCGGCGCAACCTGGAACGCCGAATATGTTCGGGCTCGTCCAGGGCGAGTCGAACGCGATTCAGCCGGGCAAGCGCATGTTGAGCGCGATGTCGCCCACGGTGGTGCTCGACCGCGACGGCTCGACGCTGCTCGTCGTGGGAAGCCGCGGTGGGCCGCGCATCATCACCAGCACGGCCGAGGTGATTCTCAATGTGCTGGATTACCGGATGACGCTCGCCGACGCGATGAGCGCGCCGCGCGTACATCATCAGGCGCTGCCGGATTCGCTGGTGCTCGAGACCGACGGCATCTCGACCGCGGTCACCGATTCGCTGCGCGCCATGGGGTACGGCGTGTCGACGCGCAGCTCGGTGGGGCTGGTGAACGCCGTGATGCGGTCGAACGGCCGACTCGAAGGGGTGAGCGATCCGCGCTCGTCGGGGAAGCCGATCGGCTATTAGTGGCGGCTACCGGCCGTTCATCGCGCTGGCCGCAACACGATGTTGCGATACTCGATGGGACCATGATCGCCTTGAAGCAACAGCGGACCGGGTGCGCCCTCGTCGCTGTCGAGCGCACCGCCGGTGATGCCGGGAATTTCGCGATTGCTCACCACGGTCTTTCCGTTGGCGACCACGGTGATCATCCGCCCTATCAACGTGATGTCGAACGACTGCCACTCGCCCGGATTCTTGGCTGCGACCTCACTTGGTGCAATGAAACCGTAAATGCCGCCGAGGAGGTCGTTCTGCGGCTCGGTCGTGAGCGAGTCCTCGACCTGCACTTCGTAGCGCCCGCGCTGATAAATGCCGCTGTTGCTCCCCTTGGGATACCGGAACTCGAGGTGGAGCTTGTAGTCGGTGAAGGTGCGATCGGTCACGAGATTCGCGCCCGACTTGGGACTCTGGAGCACGCCGTTGACTGCGCGCCACTGATTGGTGCCGAGCGCGTGCCAGCCGGTGAGGTCAGAGCCGTTGAAGAGGCGGATAGGTGCGCCCCATTTTGGCGCACCGGTGCGGCGCAACGATGGCGCGCGCTTCGCGGTCCACTCGAGGCGCTTCCCATCGGGGAAGGTCATCGAGCCGGCAAGCTGCTCGCCCACGAGTCGCCCTTCGACCTGAAGATCGCTCTTTCCATCCTCCCACTGCGGTGGAATCGCGAATCGCAGCGTGCCGCTCGCGTATTCGACTCGCGCAATGGGCCGTGCGCTTCCAACCACGCCGACGAACTGGCCGACGAGATACCCATTCCCCGACGGCCGGATCTCGAGCCAGGAGGGGAGCGGTTTGGTGGGGGAGGCGATGGTGATGTCCCAGCGTCCGATGATGGAGGCGGTGGACGGTTGAGCCACGCCATGGCCGAACGGCGTAACTGCCAACGCGATGACGACGAACTGTCGCAGCATGGTGCGTCTCCGATTCGAGAATCAACAGACGCTAATAGAAGTCGGCGGCAGCGGCGGGCGCAATCGCGACGGGCTACGGCCGCCGACCCCGCCCGCGCTTCGCGAATTGCAGCCGCTGCGCGCTGTCCAGCCGCGCCGCGATCTGCGCGCGCGAGCTGTCGAACACCACCTTGAAGCGCGGCTCCATCTCACCGCGGATCACGCGGAGTGACGAGTCTGTGCGCTGCATGACAGAGTCGATCCCGGCGCGCTGCGACGGGTTGAGACCGAGCTCCTTGGTCATGCGCTCGAGCAGCTCGGCGCGACGCTTCGCATCTCGCTCGGCCGACGGTGCGCCGCGTCCGAATCCCGGAGAACCCGGCGGACGACGACGCATCTGACCGCGCAGCGCATGATCGAGTGCAGCGCCCGCAATCGCGCTACTGATCACGATCAGCGCGATCACGAGTCCTGCGCGGGCGCGGCTGCCGTTCACTCAGGCACGCCAGCGACGGGATCTGCGGTCCCGACGAGCAGATTCGCATATGTCGCCGTCGCATCGGTAACCGGAGTGCCGTCAACGACCGCGGTCAGCAGATCGGCGCTCGTGGTCGCCGACGACGGACTCGCACCGAGCGACCACAGCGCCACTGCCCCAAGAATTCCCGCCGCGAGCGCAATGGGAATCACGCGCCGCTCCCATTTTTCCGCGTAGCTCCACCACGGTGTCGGGCGCGGTTGCCTGACCACACTCATGATTCGCTGCGCAAGCACCTGCCACTGCACTTCGTGTGCGGGCACTGTGCCGACACCCTCACGCAGCAATCCCGCGAGCTGCGGATCATGCCCGGGCTCTACACCCTCGTCGTCGCGCACGAGTCGAGGAAAGTCTGAATCAGTCATGCGTCGCCTTTGAAGAATCCGGAGAGCGCCGCACGCAACCGTTGGCGCGCCTCGTGAAGATGCCACCGCACTGTCCCCGCCGAGAGATCGAGCATCTCGCCGATTTCCGTGCTCGTTCGCCCATCGACATCGAACAACGTGACGATGAGCCGCTGCCGTTCGGACAATTGCGCCATCGCGCGCACCAACTGCTCGCGCGCTTCGGTCCGTTCGCTTTCCTCCAGCGCGGACGGCGCACTACTCACACCGTCCGTCTCCGGTTCCGTTTCCCGCCGCGTGCGAGAGCGACGCAGATTCGCACCGCGATTGAGCACGATGCGCATCAGCCACGGACCGAATGGGCGCTCCATGTCGAATGAATCGAGGTACTGATAGGCCGCGAGAAACGCCTCCTGCACGAGATCTTCCGCATCTTCCCGATGTCCCACCACGCGGTACGCGAGTTGGAACGCCTGACGCATGTACGCGTGCACGAGCGCATCGAATGCCGACGGATCACCACGCCGAACGCGTGTGATGAGCAGGACGTCACGCGCGTGCGCCGCCGCGCGATCGGGGGCCGCGGGCGTGCCAGCGGCGTCAACGTCCGTCACGAGGACGAGATGCGCGAGCGCGGGCGCGGCTCAGTCCTCCGGCGGCCGTCGTCGGCCCATTTCACCCGACTGTTCTACGGTGGCGGCAGGCCCGTTCCGGGCAATCCGGCGTGCCTGCTCCTCCGCGTCCTTCTTCGCCTTCTCCTCGAGCTCGAGGGCTTTGCGCTGCTGATCATTCGACAGAAGATCCAGCACGCGGAATCTGGCCTTCGTGTTCGTCGCGTTGACGAAGGTCAAAATCTCCGTGATGTTCGCGCGTCGCGCATCCACTTCGTCGCGCTGCTCCTGACTCAAATCGTTCGGGTTGGTCGGATACCGCGTCGGCTTCAACGAGTCGAGCTTGAGCATGAACGGCCTATTCGCGGAATCCTGCGCCCGTCTGATGGACAGGACGAGCACGCGCTGGCTGTCCGTGAGCACGAGCTCCGAGGCATGGTCCAGCGCGAGTGCGGCGATAGCGATCGGTTGTGGAGGCGCGCCGTGAATGCCGGCGTCGTGCTGCTCGCTCCCGCGCCGAGTGCCGCGTGCGCCAGTCTGCGCGCTCGCCGCTGTGGACAGCATCAACAGGCCCGCCGCGACGACGGCGAATTGTGCCGTCCGTCGCATGTGAAAGAATTCTGTCATCGCTCGAGGTGATCGGCTGCCGGTGGGGTCCGGATGGGCATCGTCTAGTATGCACTCCGGTGGGAGAAACCGTTGGTCCAAAAGACACGGAAGGGGCTGGCGACCCGGTCGCCAGCCCCTCGTTCATACCCGCGCGATTCCGCCCCGGTCCAGTGCTTCGGGTGGAATCCCACAGTTGCGCTTTACGACGTCAGCTTCACCTGCAGCGGACTATTCAGCGTGATCGACACATTGCCGCCGTCCGGCAGGCATCCCTCGTAGTTCGAGGTCGCCGCCACGGCGCCGGCCCCGACGGCCGCACCTGCTGCCGCTCCGACCACTGTCGACTTCGTATTCTTGCCGAGAATCTGTCCGGCGATGGCGCCGATCACCGCGCCGCCAACCACCTTCTGCACGTCCTTGTCACGCGGCTGGTTCCGCACCTTGTCCACGTCCGCGCTGGCGACCGTCGCGCTGACCGGATAGCTGCGCCCGCCGAAGCTCAGCGACTTCACGGCGAACTCCATGACGATTTTGTCGTTCGCGTTCTCGCTGCGCTTGAGCTCCGTCACCTCGAGCGAGACGGTTGCACCGGCGGGGATGGTGGCGCCATTGGATCCCGTCACCGCGTTCGTCGTCGTCGCCGAGAACGTCTGTCCAACCTTGTAGGTGTTCGTGCAGACGCGCTCGTTGGAGCGCAGGCTCAGCGAGGTGCCCGACGCAATGGTCCCGACCGCGCCGCCTGCACTGGTGCTGGCCGTGCCGGCGGGATTGCGCGTCACCGTGTTGCCGGACGCGGTAGTACGCGGCGCGGGAGTTGGCGCCGGCGAGGGAATGCGCGTCGGCTTCGCAGGGGTCGCGGTGCGCGGTGCCGGGGTCGTCGCCTTAGGCGTGGTCATGGCAGGTGCGGCGCCAGCGGCAGGCGCGGCGGGTACATCCTTCAAGTGCGGCTGCACCGTCGTGTCTTTCCCGGCGAGCTGCAAGTCGCGGTTCAGCGATGAATCGCGCGCCAGCGAGCTGTCTGCCTTGCTCTTGTCGGCCTTGGTGCATGCGGCCAGCGTAAACGCTGCCGACAGGGCGAGCGAGGTTCCAACCGTGCGGATATAGTGTGTCATGTAACTCCTCCAATATGCGGTGCGAACTTCGGCGTCCCATTCACCTTAAGTGTAGCCTTTGCAGCGAGTTCACGTAGTGGCAAACATCTCGTAGGTGGCAAGCAACATGCCAGCCGCGTCCGCTTTGCGGAGGCTTCTCCCGTACTACCGCCCGTATCGGCGGATGGTCGCCACGGGGCTCCTTCTCGCCATCGTCTCCTCGGCCATTGCCGCCGTGGTCCCCTGGCTGCTGCGGGCCGGGATCGACGCGCTGTTTACCCGCGCCCCGCTCGGGCACGTGGTTCGGATCGCGCTGTCGATCGTGGGCGTGGCCCTCGGTGGCGGAGCGCTTCGCTACTGGATGCGCGAGGTGCTCAATGGACTGAGCCGGCACATCGAATTCGACTTGCGCAACGATCTGTTCACACAACTGACGACGCTCGATCCGGGGTATTTCAGCCGCACCCGGACGGGCGACTTGATGGCGCGCCTCACCAACGATCTGAGCGCGGTCCGCATGACTGCGGGGCCGGCGATCATGTATCTGGTCAGCACGATCTTCGGCGGTGCGTTTGCGCTCTACTACATGCTGCGCATCGATCACCGCCTGACCGGGCTCGCGCTCCTT
>JANMAY010000275.1:0-3149 GCA_031360095.1 Gemmatimonadaceae bacterium | reverse complement strand
CTCGGTGACGATCGCCTTGTCCTCGGCCATCGCGTGAGCGAATGGTGTGGTCACGCCCCCATTCTCGAGGAAGACATCGCATTGGCGAACGTCGCACTCGATCTGCTTGGCCAAGCGACGATGTTCCTGCGACTCGCCGGGGAGGTGGAAGGAAAGGGGCGCGATGAAGACGCGCTCGCCTATTTCCGCGAAACCGTGCAGTTCAGAAATTGCCAGCTCGTCGAGCTGCCCAAAGGCGACTTCGCGTTCACCATCGCGCGACAATTTCTGTTCGACGTCTACGCCGTGACGCTGCTCGACGCGCTGTCGCACAGCACCAACTCGGAGCTCTCAGCTATCGCCGCGAAGGCGCTGAAGGAAGCGACCTATCACGTCCGGCACAGCGGCGAGTGGATGCTCAAACTCGGCGACGGTACAGAGGAAAGTCACCGCCGCGTCCAACGCGCACTCGATGACCTGTGGCGGTTCACTCCGGAGCTGTTCGCGTCCGACGACACCGACCGCGCGATGCTCGCCGCCGGTATCGCGCCGGATCTCGCACTGATCAAGACGAAGTGGGAGTCACTTGTCCGCGATGTGCTCGTCCGCGCAACTCTCACCACGCCGCATGACGTGCCCGCGCCACGCCGCGCCGGACGGACTGGACAGCACACGGAATCGCTCGGACACATGTTGGCCGAGATGCAGATCGTTGCGCGCTCGGACCCGGGGGCGACGTGGTAGCGCGGATTCTGCCCACACGCGACGACGTGCTCGCGATCCTCGACAGCGTGATGGACCCTGAGGTGCCGGTGTTGAGCGTGCGTGAGCTCGGCATCGTGCGGGACGTGCACGTGGGCGACGATGGCGCCGTTACTGTCACGGTGACCCCGACATACTCCGGCTGTCCGGCCATTCGCGTGATCGAGCAGGACATCATCGCCGCGATCGAAGGGCAGGGCATTGCTCCAGTGCGTGTCGTGACGTCCTACGCGCCCGCGTGGACGACGGATTGGATCAGCGCCGAAGCGGGCGCGAAGCTCAAGGCGTATGGGATTGCCCCACCGCCGCCGGTCGGCGCGCAGTCAGGTGACCTCGTACAACTCCTGCGCGCTCGGCCCGCCGTCCAGTGCCCGTACTGCAATTCACGCGAAACCGACGTGCGATCCGAGTTCGGATCCACGGCCTGCAAGGCCGTGTGCTGGTGCCGGACGTGCGGGCAGCCGTTCGAAGAGTTCAAGGGGATCTGAAAAAGCGTGCGGCACGCTTCTACACCATTCGCCTTTTCCACGTCCCGCGCCGAAACAGCACCGCGCTCACGACCGCCAGCAAACAGAACGCGATCGTCGCGGCGAGAAATGCACCTTGCGGCCCCATCCCTGCGGAATTCGCGAGAACCCACGCCAAGGGAATCTCCAGCATCCAGAACACGGCGAGATTGATCCACGTCGGGGTCTTTGTATCGCCAGCGCCGTTGAACGCATTCGTCAACACCATCCCGTAGGCGTAGAACAGGAACCCATACGCCAGCGTGCGAAGCGCCGAGATGGCATACACCGCAACCGCTGGATCCTGTGTGAAGATCTGCACGATGTACCGCGCGCCGAACACGAAGACCGCGCCCACCAGGCCGAGGAAGACGGCATTGTACGATCCTGCCTTCCATACCGCCGCCTCCGCGCGCTCCGGCTTGTTCGCGCCCAGCGCCTGACCCACCATCGTCGCCGCGGCATTCGCCATTCCCCACGACGGGAGCAGCGCGAACACCACCACGCGAATGCCGATCGTCCATCCCGCAAGCGCTGCGCTGCCGAACTGCGCCACGATGCGCACCAACCCGATCCAGCTCGCCATCCCCACGAACACCTGAAACGTCGCTGAGCTGGACAGGCGCACGACGCGCGCGATGAGCGCTGGATCGAACGCGAAGTGATGGCGCTTCACCTGCACGCGCGAATCGCCGCGGGTGAGCCGGCTGAACGCATACAGCGCACCGGTGCCGCGACCAATCGTCGTCGCGATGGCCGCGCCCACGATGCCCAGCTTCGGAAACGGTCCCAGTCCAAACACCAACGACGGACCGAGAATGATGTTCATTCCATTCGCGAGCCAGAGCACGCGCATTGCCGTCGCTGCGTCGCCACTGCTGCGCAACACCGAGTTGAGCAAGAACAGCATGACGACGCTCGCATTGCCGCCGAGCATCACGCGCGTGAACGAGGCGTTGTCGATGACGCCTTGTGTCGCGCCCATGAGGTGCAGCAGACGAGGGGCGTAGATCGCGCCGACGACTCCGAGTGCCAGCGACATCACGAGACCAAGCAGCAGCACTTGTGCGGCCGTATGTGCCGCGCCATCCGCATCCTTCTCGCCGATGCGGCGCGCGACCATCGCACCCGCGCCGATGCTCACGCCCATCGCGAGCGCGTAGAGGATCGTCATGAACGATTCGGTGAGTCCCACCGTCGCCACCGCGTCGGCGCCGAGGCGCCCGACGACGAACACGTCGACAACGACGAAAATGCTCTCCATGCACATCTCGAGCACCATCGGAATCGCGAGAATGAAAATCGCGCGGCCGATGGGTCCTTCGGTGAAGTCGCGCCCGTGCGCGCCCGCCAACGCTTCGCGCACCGCCGACCAGACCGACGGCAGCGCAGGCGTCGCAGCGGAGTTTGATATCGGTTCTGAACTGGAGCTCATAGTGGATCCTTCGTGAGAAGTGCGCGGCGCGATAGCGATTCCACGCGCCGAAACGAGGTCGCCCCGCCTGCGGGGCTGCGCAGGCGGGGCGAGTTATCGCTCCGAGAACCGATCGCGACAGAGTCGCTAGATCAGTTCGGTGCCTGCGCGGTCGGTACGATCGGCCACGACGTCCATCGTCGGCCGCGTGGCGGCAGAGACGGGGACGGCGAGCGGCGCGAAGGAGACTGGCAGGGTCACGGACCAACTCCGAAAGGGAAGAGCTACAAATGCGAGTCTAGGCGAGTTGTTGGGATTGGTCAAGTGAGCGTGCGGGGTGCGGGGTGCGGAGTGCGGCGGCTCGTGCGGCGCGGGCGGGCGGGGTGGTGGTGTGGGGCTCGGCGGCGGCACGCCGCACGGGTACGCCGTACGACGCCCCTCGCCGCACGACCACGCGGCACGCGGACGTCGTACGGCCACGCGGTACG
>JANMAY010000442.1:0-4565 GCA_031360095.1 Gemmatimonadaceae bacterium | reverse complement strand
GGTATCAGGCGCTGCCGTCCGTCGACGCGCCGGCGCTGCGCCGCATGAAGCAGTTCGGTTTTTCGGATCGCCAGCTGGCGGACCTGCGCGGCGAAGTGGAGGCGCGCGTGCGCGAGGTGCGCTGGGGGCTTGGCGTTCGCCCGGCGTACAAGATGGTGGACACCTGCGCCGGGGAGTTTCCATCGGCGACGCCGTACTTGTACGGCAGCTACGATGAGGAAAGCGAGGCGCCTCCGAGCGGGCGAAAGTCGGTCGTCATTCTCGGCAGCGGACCAAATCGCATCGGACAGGGGGTGGAGTTCGATTATTGCTGCGTTCGCGCCGTCATGGGCCTTCGCGATCAGGGATACGAGACGATCATGATCAACTCGAATCCGGAAACGGTCTCCACAGACTTCGATACGTCGGACAAGCTGTACTTCGAGCCGCTGACGCTCGAGGATGTACTCGAGATCGTCGATCGCGAACAGCCGATGGGCGTCATCGTGCAGCTAGGCGGGCAAACGCCGCTCAAGCTCACGCGCGGTCTGGAGGCGGCGGGGGTGCGCATTCTCGGCACGTCACCGGATTCAATCGATATGGCGGAAGACCGGCGTCGGTTCGACAAGATTGCGCGCGAGGTCGGGCTGACGCAGCCGCCCAATGGCACCGCCACGAGTGTGGAGGAAGCGCTGGAGGCCGCGGAGCGCATCGGATATCCGGTGCTCGTGCGACCGAGCTACGTCCTCGGGGGGCGGGCGATGATGATCGTCTATGATGCGCCATCGCTCCAGGACTACTTCGCGACAGCAGCGCGCGTCTCGGAAGAGCGTCCCGTGCTGATCGATCGCTTTCTCGAGGATGCCTTCGAGGTGGACGTGGACGCGATCTCTGACGGCGAGCACGTGGTGATCGGTGGCGTCATGCAGCACATCGAGGATGCGGGCATTCACTCCGGCGACTCCGCATGCGTGCTGCCTCCCTACCTGATTGGTGAGCGCGACCTGCAGACCATGCGCGACCAGACGATCGCGATGGCCAAGGCCTTCAAGGTGGTTGGGCTGATCAACGTGCAGTTCGCCATCAAGGGGGGCGTCGTGTACGTGCTCGAGGTGAACCCACGTGCCAGCCGTACGATTCCGTTCGTGTCGAAGGCGATCGGAGTACCCCTCGCTTCATACGCGGCGCGTGTGATGTGCGGAGAAACGCTCGCGCAGATCGGATTCACGGAGGAGATCATCCCTCCGTTCGTGTCCGTGAAAGAGGCTGTGTTTCCGTTCAACAAGTTTGCGGGCACCGATCCCATCCTTGGCCCCGAGATGCGCTCCACCGGTGAGGTCATGGGCATCTCCGACTCCTTCGGCAGTGCGTTCGCGAAGGCGCAGCTGGCCGCGGGGAATGGGCTGCCACTGGAGGGCACCATTCTCGTCACGGTGAACGATTCGGACAAGCCGACAGTGACGCCGATTGCGCGCCGGTTCCACGAGATGGGATTCGCTCTGATCGCGACCGGTGGAACGGCGCGCTATCTACGTGCGCGGGGCATCCCGGTTCGGACGGTGCTCAAAGTGCACGAGGGACGCCCGAACTGTCTCGATCTGATCGTGAACGGCGAAGTGCAACTGCTCGTGAACACGCCCCTTGGGAAGCACGCGCTGTGGGACGACTATACGCTTCGTCAAGGCGCGATTCGCCACCGTGTCGCCTACACGACCACGATGTCGGCGGCGAGTGCGGCCTCCGACGCGATTCTCTCGCTTCGCTCGCGGAAACCCGCCGTGCGCTCACTCCAGGAGTGGCAGCAGGACATTCTGGATGCCGCCGCCGTGGTGGGCACGTGAGCGTGCACGCGAGCGCCTTCGTGCACGAATCGTCATACGTCGACGATGGGGTCACGATCGGAGCGGGCACCAAGGTGTGGCACTTCTGTCACGTGGTTGGCGGCGCCGTGATCGGCGAACGCTGCTCGCTTGGACAGAATGTCGTCGTGATGGGCGGCACGCGGATCGGCAACAATGTGAAGGTGCAAAACAACGTCTCCATCTACGAAGGCGTGGAGCTGGAAGACGACGTGTTCTGCGGTCCCTCGATGGTGTTTACCAACGTGATGAACCCGCGCAGCCACGTCTCACGCAAGAGCGAGTACCGCCGCACGCTGGTGAGGCGCGGCGTGTCGATCGGTGCAAATGCCACCATCGTGTGTGGCGCGACGCTCGGACAGTACGCCTTCGTTGGCGCCGGCGCTGTGGTGACTGGCGACGTCGCCGCATTCGCGCTGATGGTCGGCGTGCCGGCGCGGCGCGTGGGATGGATGTGCCAGTGTGGCGAGCGGCTGTCGGACGGGCGAACGGCTTCGTGTCACGCGTGCGGTTCCACGTATGTTGTCGAAGACGGTGTGATGCGACAGCTCACCGGACCCAACGTGGAGCGCGGCGCATGACGGCCCACTTGCCGATTGCCGCGACGCAGCGCGTCCGGGTCGCCCTGGTTGGCTGCGGTCGCATCAGCAAGAACCACCTCGACGCGATCGCCAAGGTCCCCGAGTTCGAGCTCGTCTCCGTCGCCGACAGCGACCTCGCGCGCGCGACGTCGACGGCGGCCGAGCGCGGCGTGCCGGCGTTCGGTTCGTTGGAGGAGATGCTGCGCGAAGTGCCGAGCGACATCGTCGCGATCTGTACGCCATCCGGACTGCACCCGGGGCACGGCATGGTCGCCGCGCGCGCCGGCCGCCATGTCTTGACCGAAAAGCCGATGGCGATCTCGCTCGCCGGCGCCGACGAGCTCGTGCAGGCGTGCGACGCCGCCGGCGTGCATCTCTTCGTCGTCAAACAGAACCGGCTCAACCCGCCCATCCAGTTGCTCAAGCGTGCCATCGACAAGGCTCGGTTCGGCCGCATTTTCATGGCGAACGTCACGGTCAGGTGGACTCGGCCGCAAGAATACTACGACGCCGAGTCGTGGCGGGGCACCTGGGAGTTCGACGGCGGCGCGATCATGAACCAAGCGAGCCACTACGTCGATCTGCTCCAGTGGCTCGTCGGCCCAGTGGAAAGTGTGATGGCCAAGACCGCAACGCAGGCCCGGCGGATCGAAGCCGAGGACTCCGGCGTGGCCGTGCTCAAATTTCGCTCTGGCGCCCTTGGTGTCGTGGAAGTGAGCGTGCTCACCTATCCGCGCAACCTCGAGGGCTCCATCACCATCCTCGGCGAAAAGGGGTCGGTGAAGATTGGCGGCACCGCCGTGAATAAGGTGGAGCATTGGCAGTTCGAATCATACGACGACGACGACAAGTTGATCGACGCCGCCAGCACGAATCCACCGAACGTCTATGGCTTCGGGCACGAAGGCTACTACCGCAACCTGCTCCCCGTGCTTCGGGGGACGGCGAAAGCCGACACTGATGGCCGAGCAGGGCGCAAATCGCTTGAGCTGATTCTCGGCATCTACGAGTCCGCGAAGACCGGACGCGAAGTGCCGATCCCGCTTCGCACCCGACTATAATTAGCCGACGATGCCAGTCCCCCTCCTCGACCTAAAAGCACAGCACACGACCATCCGAGACGAAGTCGTCGCCTCGATGATGCGGGTCGTCGATGCCCAGACGTTCATCCTCGGCGATGCCGTGAGTGAGCTGGAGCGTTCCGTCGCGGCGCTCTCGCACACGACGCACGCGATTGGGTGCGCGAACGGGACGGACGCGATTCTCCTCGCCATGCGCGCACTGGACGTGGGCCGCGGAGATGAGGTGATCACGACGCCCTTCACCTTCTTTGCGACCGCCGGGACGATCCACAACGTTGGCGCGACGCCCGTCTTCGTGGACATCGAGCCACGAACGTTCAATATTCTGCCCGCTGCGGTGTCCGCCGCGCGCACGTCGAGGACGAAGGCGGTGATTCCGGTCGATCTGTTCGGGCAGATGGCACCCGTGGAAGCGGTTGCTGCCTCCGTTCCCGGCCTTCCCATCATCGAGGACGCAGCGCAGTCGATCGGCGCTCGCCGATCGATCGACGGCGAATGGCGGATGGCTGGCGAGTCCGCGACCATCGGCACATTCAGTTTTTTCCCGTCAAAGAACCTTGGTGGGTACGGCGACGGCGGCATGATCGTGACGCAGAATGGCGCAATCGCCGAGCGGCTCAAGCGGCTGCGCGTGCACGGGGGAGCCAAGCAGTATTTTCACGACGAAGTTGGCTTCAACAGCCGCCTCGACACACTGCAGGCAGCGGTGCTCCTCGCCAAGCTTCCCCACCTCGCTGCCTGGAGCGCGAAGCGTCGCGCCAACGCGTCGCACTATGATGCCGCGTTCACGGATCTCGCGACGAACGGCGCGCTCATCACGCCCTTTGTGTCGCCGGAAAACGAGTCGATCTTCAATCAGTACACGCTGCGCGTGTTGGGTGGTAAGCGCGACGCGCTCCAAGCGTTCCTCAAGGAACGCGGCGTCGGCTCGTCGATCTACTATCCACTGCCGCTGCATCTGCAGCCGTGCTTCGCGTACCTTGGCTACACGCAGGGACAATGTCCGGAGAGCGAGCGCGCGTCGAAAGAGGTGCTCTCCATCCCGATCTATCCGGAGCTCACCT
>JANMAY010000117.1:0-1628 GCA_031360095.1 Gemmatimonadaceae bacterium | reverse complement strand
CGCGGGGCGCGGGCGTATCTGTACCAGTTCACGCGAGCGGGCGAGGATAGCGCGAGTCGCCGGCGCGGGGCGTATCACAGTGCGGAGATCACGTTCGCGTTCGGGATGCCGCGTCCGATTCAGGCATCGGCGGGACGGGCGACGTATGACGCGAAGTTGGCGGACGCGATGAGTACGTATTGGGTGGCCTTTGCGATCAGTGGCGAACCGAATGGCTCGTCCCGCGCGCAGCGGTTGCCGCCGTGGCCGGCGTATGACGCGGCGACCGATGCGTATCTGGAGCTGGGTCCGGCGATCGTGGCTCGGCGCGCGTTGCGAAAAGTCTTGAGCGATTCGCTCGACGCCGTGGCTCGAGCTCGAGGTGGCGTGCGACCTTGAGTGGTCAGTCTGCTCGTTCGCCGGGGCATTGGTGCGCGGCGGTCGGTCGCGTGCGCTCCTTACGACGGCGGGACACGTCGTCGCTGCGCGACTCGAGACGCCGTCTTCAGGAACGCTCGCTCCCTCCCGCATTCCATTACGTGCGGCCGACGCGTAGCGGCGGGCGCGTTCCGGATTCTCACGCCGGCCGCCGTACGCCTTTCGCCACACGACGCGCCGTACGCCTCTCGCCGTTCGGATCAGCTAACTCGTAGTCCCAAAATGGTCTGATCGTATGCACATCCAATCGCCATGTATAGTTCTAGCCGTTTCCTATACATGTCCTCGGACCAAAAGCGTTCACCGAGGACGGATTTCTGTCCCTCGCACCGCTCGGTGCCTCTAGATTCTCGGGCATGACGATTTATGGGTCCGGCCGCGCGTTCAAAACGCTGATGATCGCGATGGCGGTCTTTGTCGGAGCCTGCGCGCCAACGTTCGCGCGCAGTGCATCGCCCGTCGATGCCGCCGAGCGCCGCCCGCTCGTCATCGCTCACCGCGGAGCGAGCGGTCACCGGCCTGAGCACACCCTCGCCGCCTACGCGCTCGCGATCGACATGGGCGCTGACTACATCGAGCCGGATCTGGTGATGACGCGCGATTCCGTGCTGGTGGCTCGGCACGAGAATGAGATCGGTGGCACGACGGATGTCGCGACGCGGTATCCGGACCGTCGCACACTGAAGACGATCGACGGTGATTCGGTTAGAGGGTGGTTCACCGAGGACTTCACCCTCGCCGAGCTGAAGACGTTGCGCACGAAGGAGCGAATTCCTTCTCGGTCACGGGCCCATGATGGCGAGGACCAGATCCCAACGCTCGAGGAGATCCTTGATCTCGTCGCTGAGCGTTCGCGGGCAACCGGTCGTCGCATCGGTGTCTATCCCGAGACGAAGCACTCCAGCTACTTCCGAACGCTCGGGCGTCCGCTCGAGGAGCCGCTACTCGTAGCACTGGCGCGACGCGGTCTCACGACGAAGGCGTCGCCGGTGTTCATCCAGTCGTTCGAGGTGGCGAATCTCCGTGCGCTACGCGAACGCACGGGCGTGCGGCTGGTGCAACTGATCGGCGCCACGGGCGCGCCGCCCGACGCGAGGCTGCACGCCGACGTACCGCATGATGTGGCGTCGATGATCACGCCAGCCGGTCTGGCAGCGATCGCGCGCTACGCGGATGCAATCGGCGTGGAGAAGAGTCTCGTCCAGCCGATC
>JANMAY010000098.1:0-4193 GCA_031360095.1 Gemmatimonadaceae bacterium | reverse complement strand
GATTTCGCCCGTTTTCTGGACATGGCGATCAGGTCAACCATGGAGCTCGAGTCGCAGGTACAGCTCGCGCTCGACTACAGCGTCATCCATCCGCGCGTCGCCGCATCCCTCACCGTTCAAGTGGTCGACATCCGCAGAATGCTATGCGGCCTGCGCAAAAAGGTTCGTGAGGCGGACGGAAAAACCAGATGACTCCGAACAACGGAGCCACCGACTTGCATTCGTACACAGTTGGATCCGCCACCTGTAGCAGAACGGACAACGCTCCACGGACAGCAGTGAACGCTCAACTTGGATCAACTGTCCCGATAGAGGGCCTGCTATACGGCGTCGGACAACGATGTAAAATTGAAATCTTTCACCCGCAGAGATGGCATGACCTGCCCCGCCGCCGTCCTCTCCGCCCGCCCAATCTCCTCGATCTTGTTGAGCATGAAGAGCGGACTCTCATTCCACCGGAAGTTCTTCAACGGCCGAGTGACCTTCCCCTTCTCGATCAGGAACGTCCCGTCGCGCGTCAGTCCAGTGAGCAGCACCGTGCGCTGATCGAGCGACCGGATGTAGAAGAAGTGCGTGACCAGTACTCCGCGCTCGCAGCCGGCGATCAGCTCCTCGGTGCTCTTGGTTCCCCCAACGAACTTCAACCCCCCGCCTCCTCCACCGAACCCGCCACCACCACCGCGGGTCGCTTGCTTGCCCTGCTTCTGCGCCCAATAGCGGTCGTACGCAAAGTTCTTCAGGATGCCGTTCTCGATGTACACCAACCGCCGCGTGGGAAATCCGTCGCTGTCGAATGGCTGCGCGAGCAAGTCGGGATCGGTTGGGTCGGAGTAGATCGTCACGCGCTCGTCCGCGATTTTCTCGCCGAGCTTGTTGCCGCCACCGGTTTTGCTGAACGTCCCACGCCCTTCGTCGTTCGCGCGCGCATTGAACGACCCGATCAGCTGCGGCATGATGTCGGCAACTGCCTGCGGTTCCAGCACGACGGTGTACAACCCGGGTTCGATTGCATTGGGATCATGGCTCGCCACGGCCTTTTTCGCGGCCGTGCGCCCGAGTGCCGGTGCGTCGATGAGCCCCCAGTTGCGCGCGCCGGCGCTCGCCCATCCCGACCCCTTGGCATCGGGAGTGCGCACGGTGGTCGACAGACCCACGTCGCTGGTGCGATGATATGCGAACAACCCTTTGCTCGTCGCCACGACCGAGGCGCGCGCAGTGGCGTCGAGAAATCCGGCAACGAACATCGTCGCACTTCCGCCCGCCTGCTCGGCCGATTGGATGACACGCTTCGCCGCTGCCGCGCGCGACTCTGGGGTGAGGCCAGCCGTCTGCTCGAAGTACCCGTTCACCGTCGAATAGGATTGCTCGCCGAGTTCCGGCATCATCTCCGGGTCTTCGGGACTGAGCTTCGCGAGTCGCTCCGAAAGATCCACGGTGCGTTGCAGGCTCTCGTCGTCCAACACGTTCGTCGACGCCGACGCGCGCCGCTTACCGAACGTGGACGTGATGCTCACGCTCGTGTCCGTGGTGCCACCACTGGTCGTGATCTGGTTGCCGGCGAAACGCGTGTTGCCGCTCCAGCCAGAGGAAATGTTCACGCGCGTTTCGTCCGCCTTTGCGAATGCCAGCACGCGTTGGGCGAGCGCTTTCGCCTGTGCTTCCGACAGAAACTCCGCGTCGGCGAGAGCGTAGAGCGACTTCGGGTTCATGCGCCCCTCCCCGTGCTCACGATGTTGACGTTGCGAAAGCGCGCCGGAGGACAGCCGTGGCTGACCGAGTTGGATTGCCCCGGCTCGCCCTTGCCATCCCCGAACGATCCGCCAAGCCAGTACGAGCTCGCTCCACCGATCATGTCCATGGAGTTCCAGAACACGGGCGTGTTCGCCTGGTAGGCCACGTCCTTCAGCATGCCGACGATCTTCCCGCCCTTCACTTCGTAGAACACCTGTCCGGAGAACTGGAAGTTGTAGCGCTGGTGATCGATCGACCACGAGCCGCGGTTCTTCACGACGATGCCGCGGTCGGTCGCGGCGATGATGTCGGCGAGGCCGATGTCCTTGTCGCCGGGAAGCAGCGAGATGTTCGGCATGCGCTGGAACTGCACGCTGTCCCACGAGTCGGCGAATGAACAGCCGTGCGAGCGATTCACCCCCGTGTACTTCGCGATCCACGCCGCCTGTTCTCGCGTCGTCTGGTAGTCCTTGAAGATTCCCTTCTCGATGATGGACCACTTGTCGGCGGCAACACCTTCATCGTCCCACGCAACGCGCGCGAGCGAGCCCTCCTGCGTGCGATCGCCCTGAATGTTCATGATCTCGGTGCCGTACTTCAGCTTGCCCAGGTGCTTCTCCGGTGGCGCGACGAAGCTGGTGCCGGCGTAGTTCGCCTCGTATCCCATGGCCCTGTCCAACTCGGTGGGATGACCAATGGACTCGTGGATCGTGAGCCAGAGATTCGTCGGGTCGAGGATGAGGTCGTACCGTCCCGGCTCGACACTCTTGGCGCCGACCTTCTCCACAGCGAGTGCTGCCCACTTTGCCGAGTTGCCCGCGAGATCGAGGGATTGCACGTACTCCCATCCTTCGCCGCGCGGCGCAAGCTCTTCGGTGTACTGCTGAAAGCCGCCCGCTCCAACCGCTGTCGCGGAGAATCCCGGACCGACGCGCACGAACGTCTGCGTCGTCTCGCTGCCTTCCGAGTTGACGTACGTCTTGATCTCGCGCAGCAGTTGGAGGCCAGAATTCACGAAGCGCACGCCCGGCACCTTGAGTGCGGCTTCGTTCGCCGCGAAGAGTAGCGCCACCTTCTCTTCGATGGGAACGTCGACCGGATCGCGACGCACGGGGGTCATCCACGTGCCCTTGACCACTGGCGTGGGTGCGAGCTCGACCGGCCGTCTTTGCACGGTCATCGCCGCGCGCGAGATGCGCGCTGCTTCGCGCGCCGCTTTGACGACGCCCTCCTTGGTCATCACGCTCGTCGCGGCGAAGCCCCACGAACCGCCGACGAGCGTGCGAATGCCGATGCCGTACGACTCGGAGTCGGACACGCCCGTGATCCGGCGCTCGCGGGTGTTGACCGATTGTCGGCGGTAGCGGCCAATGCGGACGTCGGCGTAGGTCGCACCCGCATCCTTCGCGGCATTGAGGGCATCGGCGGCGAGGTCGAGCGCGTTCGACTCGGCGGTGGGCGCAGGGACAAAGCTCGACGCATCCAGCAGGCGCGGAACGATAAGGGTCGCGGCGGCAGCAGCAGCGCCGGACTTCAGAAATTCCCTACGGGTGGTGGACATGGTCAGCAGAATGAAAGGTTCAACGAGAGCCCACCTCATCCGACCCGTAATTGGGGCCCTCTATCATCCAACCGGGATCCGGGTCTTGGGTGAACGGTCTTGGGTTTCGGGATTTCCTGTCAAAGGCGTTCGGACGTTGGTGACGCAGTTAATAGGCGCACCGGCATTCCCGAAACCGTGAACCCAACACCCGGATCCCGGGTAAGCGCTAGAGGGATGTAGTGCGCTGGCACACCTCCCGTACGTCCATCCCGCTTTCAGCGTTGAGTGCCCGGCGCGCGACATCCTGGATAAGCGCTCCTACCGCGAGCTGCTTTCGTTTGCCACTGTTGTGCATGACTCAACTCCTTCCTCGAATGCGCTCGCGCCAACTCCCGCGCCTCGCACTTTGCGCCGCCGCGCTCACCGCCTGCGCCCGTCCTTCCACGGCGCCGCGGGGTTCCGATCGTGGCAGCTTCGACGTCGTGATCGAAAACGGCCGCCTCGTCGATGGCACCGGCAATCCGTGGACCTACGGTGATGTCGGCATTCGCGGCGACAGGATCGTCGCGGTTGCACCGCGCGGGGCCCTCCGCGATGCGCTGGCCGCGAAGCGCATCGACGCGCGCGGACATATCGTCGCGCCGGGATTCATCGACATCCAGAATCACTCGTGGGATGCGGTGCTCTGGAAGGACGGCCGAGTCGTCAGCATGGTGACGCAGGGAGTGACGAGCGTCATACTCGGCGAAGCCCTCACTCCAGCTCCGTCGAACGGTCAGATGGAGGAGCTCGAGGAGATCGCGAAGATGTCGCCGGTGCGCGCGGAGCTGCAGCGGTCGTTCCGCGGCGCGCGTGGATTCGGCAACTGGCTCGACGCGATCGGGCGTCATGCCAACTCGGTGAACGCCGGTTCGTACCT
>JANMAY010000037.1:0-6861 GCA_031360095.1 Gemmatimonadaceae bacterium | reverse complement strand
CGATCGCCGAGGGAAGGAGCGTCGGTCGGTCGGCGAGGATCGCGGCGGCCTCACGCAGTCTGCCGCGTAAGGCAAGCACCGACGCATACTCGTACCGCGGCACGGCGCACATCTGACAGAGGGAATCCGGTAACGAGGCGAAGCGCCGGAGCGCTTCCGCAGTGTCGGCGCGTGCCAGCGCGAGATAGGCATTGGCGACGGCGACGGAGTACGTCGCCATTGCGCGCTTTGCCTGGTCGCGGTGCGCACTACCCTCGGTCACGCGCGCCATCTGGCGCAGCGACATCGTGTCGCGTTGGCGCGCCCACCATGCGCCCGCGGCGACCAGCGCAGGCGTGCCGAAGTGCGCATCGCGTGGATCCGTGCGCAGCCAGCCGGCGAGCACGCGCGGCGCCTCCGACGCGGCGGTGCCGCCCGCGAGCGCCATCTCGACGAACGCGCCACTCGCGCGCGTTTCGGGCAGTTCCAACGACTCGCGGAACCTCCCCCGGTATGCGAGCTGAAGCAACAGGCGATCGCGCGCGAAGGCGGGATTAGCGAGCGGGGCGTACATGGCGGGCCGCACCGACGCCATCGCCCGCAGCACCGCGACGGCCACGGCGCGTTGATCGAGCGCGCGCCGCGCGGCGGAATACGCCTGGAAGAGCTGATCGGCGGACGCCGTGTCGAGTGCGAGGCGTGCCTCGAACTTCAGTGCGTCCGTGCCGGCAAGCAACCGTGCGGCGAGCAGCGTTCCGGCCGCACTGACGTCCGCTGGGCGAAGCGCGAAGTACCGATGGGCATACCGGAGCGCGCGCGCTGAGTCGCCGACGGAAAAGCCCAGCTCTACGGGATGGATGTAGGCCGGGGCGAAAGCAGAGTCGAGCGAGATCGAGCGATCGAAGGTGCGCAGGATCTCCTGCTCGGATACGCTGAGGGAGGGACCGATCGCGAAATGGAAGTACGCGTCGGCTAGCCGATACCACGCCTCCGCATCCTGTTCATTGCGCTCGGTCGCCTTCCGGAGGGTGCTGAAGAGCCGCACCACGTGCGAGCGGTACTGGGGATCACGTCCGTACGCGTACGCCACGCTCCGGAGCGAGTCCGCGAGAATCAGTAGGCTGTCGCGCGCGCCCAACCCGACGTTGAGCGCGCCGGCCCGCAGCGCGTGTTCGCGCGCGAGCGAGTCGGTGCCGTACCGCTGCCACCCGTAGGTGATCCCCAGATGCGAGTGTGCCAGCGCGAAGGTGCTGTCCAGCGCGATCGCTCTGTCGTACGCCACGAGCGCCGAGTCCCATTCGGTACGTCGGAGATACTGTTCGCCCTGGAGGAAGGCGCGGATGGCGGGGAGCGACGTCGAGCCCATGGAAGCGCGCCGCACTGCGCTCACCGGGCGGGTCGTGCCGATCCCGCGAAGGAGCGCGAGCGTGATCGAATCGGCCATGCGGTCCATCCGCTCGGTGGCATCATGCATCTCGATCGGTTCGCCGCGTCGGCGCGTGAGTACGTCCACGAGCCACGTGGTGATTCGTGTGGAATCGTGTCCTGCCGGCAGTACGTGCCCGAGCAAGACGAAGCGCGCGCCGGTGCGTTGGCCGAAAGCGACAGCCGACTCCAGGTCGGCCGGTCCCCGCCAGTTTCGCATCACGACGGACGGCGGCACAGTGTGCAGCGGTCCGGCGCCGTCGAGCTTGGCCGACAGCAGGTCGACGAACCCTTCCCGCCAGAGCGCATATTGGGAATGCATGACGTCGAACGGGGCGATGGCGACGCGATCGTCGTCCACCGCGGAGCTGGCGCCGTCTCGCCAGAACAAAGCGACGGCAACGAGTGCGGCGACGGTCACGGCGGCGATCCCCACGTTGCGAAGCCGCGTTGGACGCGTCGGCGCGCCCGTTGCGCGCGTCAGTGCGTCTCGCAGCTCCTCCGCGGTGGCCAGCCGCGACTCTGGCCGCGATGCGAGCGCGCGACCGACTACGACGCTCAGCCCCTTCGGGACATCCGGGCGTAGGTCGTTCAGTGTCCTCGCCGCGCGGCGTCCTCCCCACGTGGGAGTCAGGTCATAGCCGTCGTCGGGGAGCTTTCCGGTGAGCACCTCGAAAATGACGACGCCGAGCGAGTAGATGTCCGCGCGTCCGTCCACCTGCATTGAGTCGGTGAACTGCTCGGGTGCCATGTACTGCCGAGTGCCGACGAGCAGTCCCGCGCTGGCCGGCTCGCCATCAACGGCGGCCGACATCGCTTGCGCGACGCCGAAGTCCACCAGCACGGCATGATCGCCCGAGAGCATGATGTTCGCGGGTTTGACGTCGCGATGAACGACTCCCTGAGCGTGGGCGTACGCCAGCGCGTCAGCAACTTCAGCGAGTAGGCGATAGGCGATCGCTGCCGGCAGCGGATCGTCGGGACGCGAGATGCGCTGCTGGAGCGACTCCCCCTTCACGAACGGCATCGTGTAATACAGCAGCGACTCGTCGGCGCCCGCGCTCAAGATCGGGATGATGTGCGGATGCTGGAAGTGCGCGGCGACGGCGATCTCCCGCTGGAATCGCGACGCGTTAACCTCGCCGGCGAGCTCGGGCGGCAGCACCTTCACCGCGACTTGGCGATCGAGCGAGAGGTCGATCGCCAGGAACAAGCGGCTCATTCCGCCGCTTGCGAGCTCCTGCTCGACGCGATACCCGGCGCCGAGCGCCGACTGGAGTCGATCTCGGAGATCGGATCGCTCGGTTGGAAACGTTGACATCGTGACAGTGTGTGAGCTGCGACCGGGCCGTCACTGGAATCGTAACGACGGTGACTGAAGCGCGCATCGACGGATTGGCTCGCGGGACTGTCTCGTCCCGAGCCGAACCTCGCTCGACGGTACCTTCGACCGCTGCCCTCACCCCGGGCAAACCGCACCGTGGGGCATGCTGGGCTCATCTGAAGAAGAAGAAGGAAACGCCGTCCACGGCGGAGCCGCTCCTCGCTATTTGAGCGTGCTCAGATACTCCACGATGTCGCGAATTTCCCGACGCGTGAGAATGCTGCCCATGGCCGGCATGGCAGACGGCCCGTTCGTACGCTGCGCAATGTCGGTCTTCACGATCCGCTTGGGTTCGCTGCCCGCGTCGACCACGATGTACTCGTCAGTCTCCTCCTTGAGCGTCCCGAAGAACCGCTGACCGTTTTTCAGCGTTAGCTGGACCGGGCCAAAGCCGGGTGCGATGCGCGCGCTCGGATCGACGAGCGCCTCGAGCAGCTGTTCGCGCTGGAGCCGCGATGCGACTCCGCGCAGCGGTGGCCCAACAGCGGCGCCCGGTCCGGCTCCGAAGTTGTGGCATCGCGTGCACTGCGCCGTTGATCCCTGAAAGATGACTCGGCCTCCGCGACGTGCGTCGCCGCCGCGCAGCGCATCGGCGTACGCGATCAGCGGTGCCGCGTTCGTGCGCGAGCTCGTGATCGAATCGAGACGCGCGATCAACGTTGTACTTTTCGTCGCCCGCGCGGCCTCGGCGACGTCGAGCTGGATGTCCGCCGCAACCTTGCCGGCGACCAACTGATCGACGAACTGCGTCAGCATTTCGCGGCCAGTCGTGCCGGGAAGCTGCCCCAGCGCCTGCAGTGCGCTCTGCTGTTCCGCCACGGTGCCCTTGCCGACGACCGACGCCAGCAACTGCGACGTGGTAGTCTCGGGAAGGTTGAGCGGGATGATCGCACCGAGTGCAGCGGTGCGCACGCTGGCGACGCTGTCCTGCAGGGACGCACGCAGCGCCTGTTCCGTGCGAGGGTCGCCGAGCTTCGCGAGTGCACGCAGCGCAGCGATGCGTACCTCCGCGGCAACCGCCGACCGTGACTTGTCGAACATCAGGGTTGCCGCACTTTGAAGCCGGAGTTTTCCGATCGCGTCGGCGACCGCGACCTGCAGCATCGTGCTGCCGCTGGCGAACACCGGCTCCACGAGGGTCGCGAGTGCCGCGCGAGCTGCCGCCGAATCGTGCGGTGCGGGGCCAATGTGCCAGCCGTCCACGCGATCGAGAATGGATGGATTCGGCCAGACTCCGAGCACCGCGATTGCCTCCGCGCGCATCGCGTCAGGCGCCGACGCGCGCCCTGCATACGCACCAACGCGCCGCGCCGCGTCTGCCGTACCGACGCGCAGGTTGGCGTTGATCGCACGCCGCAGCAGCGGCTCTGAAGTAGAGCGTGTGCTGTCCAGTACCGACGCAAGGTCGAGGAATCCGCCGTCGATTCCGCCATCATCGTTGATGGCGCGCGCCGCCTCCGTGACGATGAGCTCGTCGCGGTCGTGGAGAAAGCGCGCGACGCCGGCGTTGCGCATACGGCGCAGCGTGACCACCGCCGCGAGCCGCACGGCGCGCGATCGATGATCCGCAAGCGCAACGATCGGCTCGACGCTGCCGATGCGCGAGAGCGCGAGCGCGCCGGCATGGCGAAGGTAGACATCTTCATCGTCGTTGGCCGCCAGCATGTCCACCAACGGGCCAATCGCGCGCTGATAGCGCACGCGGCCGAGCGCTTCCGCCGCGAAGAACCGTGTGCGCGGCATCGGGTCGACTAGCAGGCGAATGAGATCGTTCGAGGGGTCCGCGTACCGTACGTCGCCGATGAGTTTCGCCGCCTGCGCGCGGATTTCCGGATCACCGTCTTTCAGGAAATCGACAAACTGCCGCGCGACGGAAATGTCCTTGCGAGCCAGTTGGCCGAGGCCCCACAGTCCGTGAATGCGGGCAAGCTGATGCTTCGTCTGCTGTGCCGATGCGAGCAGTTCGCTTGCCGCGCCGCGCTCCACGAGCGCGAATTGCGCCTTCGTGCGAACGCGCTTGTCCGCGTGCCGTAACAGCGCGGACAGATCAGATACCGACCGGCTCGTGAAGTCTGCGGCAATGAGCGCTCTTGTCTCAGCCCGCAGTGCCGCATTCCCTCCATCCGCAACGTCGACTCTCCAGATGCGTCCGCGCTCCTTCGGATCCCAGCCGTCGATCCAATCGGTGAGGTAGAGCGCGCCATCGGGACCGAACTTCATGCCGACGACCTGTATGCCCCGCAGCACCTCCTTGTCTTCGACGAGTCGGAATCCCGCGCCCAAAGGCGCGAGCGTGAAGCCTTGCACAGTGCTGCCGCCCGGCGTGCCGGTGAACACCGAGCCAAAAAAGTAGTTGCGCCACGCCTCGCCGAGCGCTGTACCGGGATTGTAGTCGAAACCCGCCGGGCCGGCATGCCACGAGGCGATGGGCGGCGTGAAATACGCCGCCTGGCCGGTGAAGCGCGGCCGGAACATGCCCTCTTCCATCCACACCTTGTACGTGTTGTTGTCCGGATCGATGTACTTCCCGAACTGCCAGTTGATGCGCCAGCCGGTCTCCATGCCGTCGACGACATAAACGAGCCGTTCCGACTCGCCCTGGTGATCGCCGTCGTTGTCTGGCGTGATCAGGTTCCCGTAGTCGTCGAATGCGAATTCCTGCGGATTGCGCAGACCGCTCGCGAAGATCTCCGCATCGCTCCCGTCGGGATTTGCGCGAAGGATGACGCCGCTATTGGGATTGGAGAGCCTCCGCCCCTCGCGACTGATGATGTTCACGCCGAGATCGCCTTGCTTCCAGTACAGACGTCCGTCAGGGCCAATGAGTGGGCCGGAGAGTCCGTGCCCCCCGAAGCCGATGTGCACGCCCGAGCCGTGTGCGAGCGACTCCTTCGTGTCCATCACGCCGTCGCCGTTGGTATCGCGCAGGCGCCAGATGTCCGGCGAGACGGTGAGGTAGAGATCGTTCTTGAACGACATGACGCCGTCGGCGACGTCGGTGACGAGGTCGTTCTGGTCCTTGAAGATGAGCTGCGATACGTCGGCGATGCCGTCGTTGTTCGTGTCCTCGAGCCGGAAAATCGACTCCTTGTGCGCGGTGAGGTCATGCCAATCCTTGACGCCATCCTTGTTGTAGTCGTCGAGCCACTGATTCTGCGCGCTCTTCTCCGGGGCGAGGATCCGCTGGTAGAACGCCCGCTTATCCTCAACGTCTTTGAACGTGATGGACGGCACCATCCAGTCCGGATGAGCGCGAATGTCGATCTCGTCCTGGCTCGAGCGCTGGGTGCTCGTGACGAACATGCGTCCCTTGTCATCGAAGCCAAGACCGATCAGATCATTGGCTCCCAGCGCCTCCGGCGCCCAGAGATCCAGCTTCAACCCCGGCGCCAACTGTACCGACACGGCATCGCGGCCGGCCTTGGCGAGCTTCGCCGCAGAGTCCGGAGACAGTCTCACCAACTGCGGTGCGAATGGTGAAACCGGCTCCACGACGAGAGATCGGACCGGGCCAGGCGGCGCGGCTTCGATCGCAGGCGTCGATCGACATGCAGCAAGCACGAGCGGGAGAGTGAACCATCCGCGTTTCGCTCGAAATGACATTGTTCGCGATTCCAGCGTGAGGATGAAGCGTGCAAATCCGGCGTTGAATGCGCCGACGGTTCCTGATGCCGACAAGATGCAGAGGAATGCAGCGCGACAGGAAGCCCTGAACTAAACAGAACGGCCCGGGCACGTGCCCGGGCCGCTCTGCGTCACACGATACGATTTCTATTTCACCAGCACGAATTCGATGGGAGCGCCGGCTGGCGCGAGCTTCACGACGCGGTGCGGCGCAGCGGTCGTGATGTACATCGTCGATGGCGCCTGACCACCCGTGGCGTCGACGCGATACACGGCAAACGCGCCGGCAGGGACGGTGATCGTCTCGGTTCCTACGACTGCAAACTGAAGCTGCCGCACCATACCCGCTGTTGCATCGAACGCACTCGCGGTGAACTTCGCGTTTGGTGCCCATGGAAGCCCCGGAACGAGCGCGCCGACCATGTTGGCGTCGAGCACGCCGTTCGCGA
>JANMAY010000022.1:0-2085 GCA_031360095.1 Gemmatimonadaceae bacterium | reverse complement strand
GATCGGGCACGAGCGGGCGTTCGATCCGCTCTCGGGTATTCTCACGATCAATACGGCGTGGGAAGGTCCGTCCGGGAGCGGATCCCGTTCGCATCGCATTCGACTTTACACCGCGTCGCGGCTTGCAGAGCTGTGTCTCGATGCAGGGCTCGTTGTGGAAGAAGCATACGACGGCTTTCGCGACCGGGCGCTCACGCGACGCTCGGCTGAAATGCTGCTGGTGGCGCGCAAGATCTGAGAAGGTGAGATAGGGCTTGCTCTCTGATTCCGCGAGCCGTATCGTCGAGTCACGGACGTGTTCGGCTCCGCGACGCGGTGGGGCAGGTCTCAGCGCCTCGTGCTCTCCCACCAATGGAGTGTCAGTATGAAAAGAGTTGCCGTGCTCGGGCTGCTTGTCGCCGCGCTTTCTGCGTGTTCCGACGTTCCGCCATCGTCTGCACCACTCGCTACACCGCTGCCAGAGTCGCCCAGTTACTCCAGGGCGCCCGATCTCATCCCCAATAGCTACATCGTCGTCTTTAAAAACAGCGTCGTTGACGTCGACGCCGAGTCCAACGACATCGCCGCAAAGAATGGCGGCAAGGTGAAGCACACGTACAAGTTTGCGCTCAAAGGCATGGCGATTGATCTACCTGCGGCGCTGGCAGCCGTGCTCGCCGCCGATTCACGCGTGGCGTATGTGGAACAGGATCAAACGATGTCCATCTCCACGGTGCAGAGCGGCGCCACGTGGGGAATCGACCGCATCGACCAGCGCGCGCTGCCACTCAGCGGCACCTACGTGTACAACGCGGATGGCACTGGCGTCACAGTCTACATCATCGATACCGGAATCAACTTCACGCACACCGAGTACGCGGGGCGCGCGTCCAAGGGCATCGACGAAGTGACGGCTGGCGGCTCAGCCGCGGACTGCAACGGGCATGGCTCGCACGTGGCGGGCACGGTGGGCGGCACGACGTATGGTGCGGCAAAGAACGTGAAGCTGGTGGCCGTGCGCGTGCTGGACTGCAATGGCTCGGGGTCGACGTCGGGAGTGATCGCGGGCATCGATTGGGTCACGGGCAACCGCGTCCTGCCCGCGGCGGCGAACATGAGCCTCGGCGGCGGGTTCTCCTCGACATTGAATGCCGCGGTCGATCGGTCAACGGCCGCCGGAGTGACATATGCGATCGCCGCCGGCAACAGCACCGCCGATGCGTGCAACTCGTCTCCGGCAAGCGCGTCGAGTTCCATCACGGTGGGCGCCACCTCCATCACCGATGCGTTCGCGTCGTTTTCGAACTTTGGGTCGTGCGTGCACATCAATGCGCCGGGCGTGAACATCACGTCGTCGTGGATCGGCAGCAACACTGCGACGAATACCATCAGCGGCACTTCGATGGCCGCGCCGCACGTGGCGGGCACGGCCGCGCTCTACCTTCAGGTGAATCCCTCGGCGACACCGTCGCAGGTGCGGTCTGCACTGACGAGCAATGCCACGACCAACGCGATCTCCGGCGTGCCGAGTGGAACACCGAATCTGCTGTTGTACAGCGGGTTCATTGCGGCGGGGCCGCAGCCCCCGGTTGCCAATTTCACGTCCAGTTGCTCGCTGCTCGCTTGCAACTTCGACGCGAGCAGTTCTACCGCGCAGGCGACGGCGACGTATAGCTGGACCTTCGGGGACGCGACAAGCGGTGCGGGGAAGACCACGAGCCACACCTACGGCGCGTCCGGCTCCTACAGCGTCTCGCTCACCGTGACTGATGCGAACGGTACGAGCACCAAGACGCAGACGGTGGCCGTGTCGAACGCGCCGGCGGCGCCCGTTGCTGCGTTCACCTACACATGTAACGTGCTGTCGTGCTCGTTCGATGCCAGCAGCTCCACCGGCGCGACGTCGTACAGCTGGAACTTCGGCGATGGCGGCACGGGGAGCGGCGTGACCACATCGCACTCTTTTGCGGCGAAGAAGAACTATACGGTGACGCTAACGGCCACGGGGGCAGGCGGCTCGAGCTCCACGTCGAAGCCGATCACCTGTAACCCCAAGCGTTGCTCATAGGAGAGCATGAGATGCGTATCACGAAGGGCCGGCGCACG
>JANMAY010000422.1:0-5014 GCA_031360095.1 Gemmatimonadaceae bacterium | reverse complement strand
AGGTGAGCTTTGGCGTTATGCGGTCGCATCTTCTTCCTCTTGGGGTCCGACATGACGACTCGGCTTGTTCACGCAAACATGTCCGCGCGCCGTGTCCTCGGTGTGGTCCTGATCATCACCGCCCCGTTGATTGCCATCGGTGTCTGGCACTCGAACCGCGGACCGCTCGAGACGCTGGCCTGGTTCGAGGGCCACCGGAGCCCGGCCGACTCCTTTGGATATGCCAATGCGCTGTATCATGGGGCGCACGCCCAGGCGACCGAGGCGAATCGCTGGCGCCTTACGGGCTACGCGACGCTCGGTACGGTCGGGGCCCTGCTTGGCGCCGGTCTCTTACTGTCGACTTGGTATCGGCGCACCGCATAACGTGCGCTGAACCAGTCGGGCGATCTTCGGAAGCTCGCTTCGCTCGCGATGGCGGATTGGCAGATCTATGAAGGTCCGCATCCGCCCGACCTGTTGGTGGCTGCGCTCCAGCTCGCGGAGGCCCCGTGCGGTCCCATCAACTATGATCGCCCGATGGACGTGGCTCGCACATTGTTGCGCCGTGTTGTATAACGCGACTCAATGAGATTGAAAGTCATGCGCAGCTCGAGGTCTTCAGCATCTCGCTGAGGCGTCCTCGCGGTCGCAGCTTCACCGCAACCTGTGCGGGAGGCATGCATGCCGTCCGTCGGATTCGATCTCCATAAGCGGTACATCACCGCGTGCGCACTCGATGCCACCGGTGCGATCATCGCCGAGATCGGGCAACTCTCCACCGCGCTCGAGGCGGACGTGACCTGGCTCGGCGCGTTGCCTGGGCCGGTGACCGTCGGGATGGAAGCGACGCTCTACTGGGAGTGGCTGGCGACGCGTCTCGCGGAACACGGCTATGCCGTGCGGGTCGCATCCACGCGAAGTGTCGCGTCTCACTCTCGGCCGTGACGACGTGCCGCACTGGATCGGGCTCGAGCCCAATCACCAGAGGCTTGTGATCACCGGCTACGAAGCGATGAAGACGCGCGTGCTGATCGCGCGGTTCGACGAGACGAACGGAATGTTGACACTGGACGAGCGGTTCCGGGCAGCCGGAAGCGCCGAGCCGGGCGTTCGGATGGAGGCCGTTGCGTGGCCGCACGGCGGAAGCGGCGCTGCAGTGCCGCATGGAGTGGTGTTCAGTCGGCCGTAGCTAGGTCGGGCTCCAGCGACCGGGCTGTGCCCGCTTGCCGTCTGACACGCGCGCTTGCTGCTTGCCGCCGGAGCCGTCTCACACTCGTTGAAGCTGACGGGCGCTTTGATGAAGCTCGCTGCGTTCGCCAGCGGCCGATCAGATTGTACGGCTTACGGCCGCCGCGTTCCCTTGGCGAACACCTTGTCATCGTCGCCACGCCACTCGAAGGTCATCGGGCGACCCTTTTCCCGCGTGAACTCGATGGTCACATCGGGGCGGAGCACCTCGTAGATCGCTCCATCCTTGTCATATACGGCGGGAACGAACCAATCAGGCGCCACGCGGATCATCGCGAAGTGCCCTAAATAGCCATTCCATAGCCCGACCCGCCCCTTGAGCGTGCCGTTGTCGTAGTCGAGGACCAGCGGAGATGTGTTCGTCACTTTGCCGGTCGAATCGACCTCCGAAAAGTCGTAACTCCCGAGATACGGTTGCGCGTCGGCGAGCGGCATGGTTGTGGTGAGCGTGGGCGCCACGCCGACGTTCAGCGAAACGGAGGTCCTGTCCCAGTTCATCGCCAGCGTGCCGCCATCCACGCGAAGGGCGGGCATCGACCAGGTGAGGACCTCAGTGAACGGGGCTTCGTGCGTACGAACCGGAAAGCGGATCTGCGCAGGAGTCGAATCCGGCGGCGTGTGGTGAAACCGCTTCCACTTGGGGTCGAGCACCACTGTCCACTCACCAGACTGCCGCACCACGAACCACACGGAGTACTTGCCCTTGGGAACGGCGCGTCCGTCGAGCGTTATCGCCTTGTCCGTCTCCAAGGTCGTGGCATAATTGGCCCCCGGCGTCCACACCTCGCCCCAGTGCACCGCCTTGGTGCCGAACAAGGGAACTCTTCCCCGCACGCGAGGTCTCGAGTACTCCATGGTGATCTTCGTACCATCGATCACCTGGAACATCCCACCGATCTCGCTCGCCTTCACCTGGGCAACGGCAGGCAGCGCGCTTCCCACCATGCCCATTGCGACGACAATCGCACATCGCGCGAAGCTCCACCTCATGGATTCACCCCTTTAATTTACTGTCATCAGCCAGCCGAACTTCACGTCCACCGCAGCACCAATCGCGTCGAGCGACGTGCAAGCCTTCCTCTGATTTGCAACATGATGGGATTGGTGGCCCGAAATCATGGCACTCGCCATTCTGGATCGCTAGCGGAGAGCGGTTCGCCAGGAGCAGCCTACGACGCGCAGCTCCAGGCGGAAGACGGCGCACGGCGGACTCGGGAAAGCGAGCAATCGGTGGCTCAAGTGATCCTGGTCGAGATCGTCGTCACGCTCAAGCTGGCGACGGGTCCCGTGGGCACATACTATCGCCAGCTGCTGCGCGCGAACGGATTTGGGCATCATACGGCCACCACGACTTTCGACCGCACATGGACATAGCTGATGCAGCAAAGAGCGAGGCGTTTCGGCTGCTGAACAACGCTTCATTGTCTCGCGGGATCGACGTGTTCGCGCACGGCATCCTTTCGGACAGCTGGAACGGACGCCTCCCGTCCGACCACATGCCGGTGCTCGCGGCGCTCTCGCCAACATGCCGCTGAATGGATTTCTCCATCCTGATCGAGCTGCAGATCGCATCGCCCACCCCAGCCACCGAACGCCAGGCCTTCCACGACGCCGTTGCCCAGGCCGTGCTCGCCGACGAGCTCGGATACCACTGCGTTTGGGCCGTCGAGCACCACGGGCTCTATGAGTACTCGCACTGCTCGGCGCCTGAAGTGCTGCTCGCCTTCATCGCCGCGCGGACGTCACACATCAGGCTCGGGCACGCCGTCACCCTCACACCGCACCGCTACAATCACCCGATGCGCGTGGCCGAGCGCATCGCGGTGCTCGACATTTTGTCTGGTGGAAGGGTCAGTTGGGGGTCCGGCAAGAGCGCGTCGCACACCGAGCAGGGCGCGTTCGAGATCGACCGCGCGGACCTCGATGGACAGTGGCGCGAAGCGCTCGAGATGATCCCGCGCATGTGGGGCTCCGAGATCTTCGAGTGGGAGGGAACGCACTACCACATCCCGCCGACGCCGGTGATCCCGAAGCCGGCGCAGCGCCCGCATCCGCCGATCTTCGCCGCGTGCTCCCGTATGGAGTCGGTCGTGCTCGCGGGCTCGCTCGGCGTCGGCTCACTCAACTTCTCCGCCGGCACAGACGAGTACCTCGCGCAGAAGGTCGGTGCGTATCGCGACGCCATCGCCACGGCGACGACGAGCGGTCGCCGCATCAACAACAGGTTCTGCTGCACCCCCACTGCCCTCGTGCTCGATGACGACCGCGAAGCGTGTGCCTACGGCTTCCGCGGCGCGCGCTTCTTCACCGAAGGGCTGGGCACGTACTTCTTCTCTCCGACACGCGTCGTGGGTGAGCTCGACATCAACCGCAATCCGCTCTCGGTGTCGGAGCTTGGCGACGCGATGGCAAGCCGCACAAAGCCCGGCGGGCAACTGGTGTCGATCATCGGCGATCCCGCGGCCGCGCGCGAGACCGTCGCGCGCTTCCAGGCCGCAGGCGTGGATGAGCTCATCCTCGTGATGCAGCTCGGCACCGTGCCGCAGGAGATCGTGATGCGCTCGTTGCGCACGTTCGCCGAGCAGGTGATGCCGGCGTTCGCCTAGGAGCGGTAGACGCCGCGGTATTCCTCTGGAAGCATCGCCGCGATGGCCGACATCACCTGGTCCGTGTACTCGCGCGATCGTGCGGCGTCGGGAGTGCGGTCGTCGAAGCGCAGTGGCGCGCCGACGCGCACGGTAATGGGCGCGCGCCGCATGGAGCGCAGGTGCGCGGGGATGTGCTCCTGCCCCCACGCGGCGAGCGGGATCACGGGCACGCCCGCCTGCGTCGCGAGGTACGCGACACCCGTGTGCCCACGCGTGAGTCCGTGCGTGCTGCGCGTACCCTCGGGGCCAAGCCCGAGCATGCCGCCCGCACGCAGCACCGCGAGCCCACTCGCGAGCGCGTCGACGTCTCCTTCCCCTCGGCGCACGTAAATCGCGTCGCCCATGTCGGAGAGCACCCAGTTCATGAACTTCGAGCTGCGCAGGTGCTCGGACGCGAACATGATGGTGCGGCGCGGCAGCAGCGAGAGAACGACCGGCGTGTCGGCGAGGCTCAGGTGATTGATCGCGAGCAGGCAGCCGCCGTCGCGCGGAATGTGCTCCACGCCTTCGACGTGCATTTTCGTCATGAGACGCAAGCCGAGTGCAGTCACGCCGCGAATGGCTTGCTGACCTGGGGTCCAGTGCGAGTAGTCGATGGAGGCGTAGCGAGATGACTTGCCGTTGGGCGGACTCGCGAGCGTGTTGCGCAGGGCGGGGACGGCCATGTGTGTGGCGGAGTTGCTGACGTTGTCGACAGCATTCTGTACGAGCAGGTCCCTCGGTCGCGCGTCGCGCTCCTGTCGGGACGACACGACTGGTTCCTGTCGGGACGACGATTCGTCATCGGGAGCGAGTTGCTCCAGCACCAGCGCCGCCAGGCCGTCGATACTCACCCCCTGCAGCAGCTTCACCGCCGCCAACTCCACGCCCAGATCGACGTGCAACATCGTCATGAGATCGACGGCGATGAGCGAGTCGAAGCCGAGCTCCGTGAGCGAACGCTCAACGTCGAGACGCGCGGGCGCGTGACCAAGCACGCGGCCGACCTTCTCTCGCAGGTACCCGATCACGAGACCGCGACGCGCCAGCGCATCCACGGCCAGCATCGCGGCGCGCGGCGAATCGCTGTCACCCACTGCGGCGGCGCGCCCAGGCGCGGGCGCGAAGTGTCGCAGCATCGCCGACGCGACCGCCGC
>JANMAY010000481.1:0-10948 GCA_031360095.1 Gemmatimonadaceae bacterium | reverse complement strand
TCGAGAAAGGTTCTGAGCTGCTGGCCGATTCCCACGAGGAGCGTTCGCTCCTGGTCCAGTCGCCGGGGGTCGTACGACTGTGCCGCAAGCGCCATCATGCGGCGCTGCGTTACGAGGCCAATCCACAGCAGCGCGACCACTCCACCGATCAACAACGTCCGATTCAGATCGAACGTGGTCCACAGCTCGGTCCATCTCGGCAGCACGATGCCCAACACGATCGCCACGGCAATGCGTCCGGACTGCTCGCTGGCATCCGTCGTACTATAGGATCGCGTGGCCGTCAGACAGAAGAGCAGCAGCGTGACACGACGCAGCAGAGCAGGCGGCGTCGGAGGAATGAGCGTGGTGACGAACTCGAGGTGTTTCGGCGAAGGATGAAACGGGTACTGGGCCAGGAGCACGAAGATGATGGCGATCGTGAGCGCATCGACGGCCAGTACCCCGGTCGAAAAGGCGAGCTCGCGCCAGAATCGGCGGCGCTGAAGCTCCAGCACCCGGTGCCGGGAGCCCAGACGCGAAACGAGGCCCGTCGAAACGGGGGTCGACCGAGCAGCAGCGGGCGACAGGGCAACTGTCGGCTTCGTTGGTTCGGCGTCGGCGTCCGGGGGCACTTTTATCGTGGTCACGTAAAGTATTGACCGATCACAGCTTACCTCTGATACTCTATAACAGATAGACTAAAGGACGAGTATCGGCATCGGCTGTATAGAATTATATCAGCTACAAGCGAGTTGCGTCCACTTTGTCCGATCGTCAAATTACCGGACGGACGCGCATCGTCCACGAAGGACCGCTGTGAGGACGGAAAGCAACGCGTTGGTTATATGAGCGCGCGCGTGACGCATCGTCCATATCGCTTTACCTCAGTTGCTGTAACTTTCTCCCTTGTGCAATGTTGCGACCGGACTGATCAGGTCGTCGTGACGAGACTTGGACCCGTGTCGCCGTCGCCAAGTAGTGCGTCTCGCTCTTCGGTACGCATTCCTACATTGGCGACGTCCTCCTTCTTCCGTATGGCGCAACCTCTGTCCGTCTCAGACTTGACGCCCCCATTGCCGCCGAAGCCTGTCAGCCCTCTCCCGCGACCCGGTGAAGCCGGCGCGCGTGGGCGTGCGGCATTCGAGCCGGGCGCGTTCGAGTTCCTCTTCGAGTTCCTCCTCGAGGACGCGGTTCGCCGAGGGGCGACGGACATTCACGTCCGCGCGGGTGATGTCGTGCAGGCGCGCGTCGACGGCGCACTGGTACCGCTCGAAACACCGACGCTCACGCCGGCCGATACGCGCGCGCTCGCCGTTCGCGTGCTCGAGGCCAACAACTCCACGCAGAAGATCGACGACGTCAAGGAATATGAAGGCTCGTGGAGCCTGCGCGGTGTGGGACGCTTCCGCGTCAACATACTCAAGCAGCGCTCGAGCTTCATGATCGTCATGCGCGTCATCTCCGACGTGCTTCCCACCTTCGAGCAGCTCAATCTCCCGCGCGCCATCGTGCAGGCCACGCGTGTGGAGTCGGGGCTCATCATCGTCTGTGGAGCGCCCGAGTCGGGCCGCGCCACCACGATCGCCGCCCTCGTCAACTACTTGAATCTCAATTCGACGAGCCGCCGCCACTGCGTGCTCATCGAGGAGCCGATCGAATACCTCCACAAGAGCAACAAGTGGAGCATGACACAGCGCGAGGTGGGCAGCGACACCGACAGCTTCGAGGACGGCGTCCGCTCCGCGATTCTTCAGGACGCCGACGCGATCGTCATCGGTAACATGGACGACAAGGTCGTGGTGGAAGCGGCCCTCCGGGCCGTCGAGGCGGGACGACTGGTCATCGGACGCCTGCAGGCCCCGGATGCCGGCGCCGCCATTCGCCTGCTCCTCTCCAAGATGGACAGCGAAGATCAGCAGTCGGCACGCCTCCGGTTAGCCGAAGCGGTACACGCGGTCATCGCGCAAAAGTTGATTCCGCGCCAGAGCGGCGGTCGCCGCATCCTCGCGACGCAGCTGCTGTTCATTACGCCGTACGTCCGCGAGTCCATCCTCGACGCGGGCACCTCGGATCATCTGGGCGAAGCGCTCATGAAGGGCCGCGACCAGTACGGCACGCAGACGTTCGACCAATCGCTCGCCGATCTCGTGCTCTCCGGCGAAGTCGCGTTCGACATGGCGGTCAAGCTGGCGGGGAATCCGCTCGACCTCGAGCTGCAGCTGCGCGCATCGCGCTAGCTGTTAGATCTCGCCGTCATTCCGAGCGACGTCGAGAGACCAGCACGCCCCGATGTCATCCAATTCCGCCTCCGCACTCGAAATACTCCTCGCTGACGGCGTCCGCTACGAACGCAGCGGCGTCATTTCGCGCGCGCGCGAATGCTTCGACGAAGTTACCGAGCGCGCCGGCGAAGACCACGCGGCGGCGGCCGAAGCGTGGTGGCGAATCGCCAATCTCCATCGCCTGCACTCCTCCTGGGATCACGCGCTGGCAGCGGCACATACCAGCGAGCAACTCGCCAGCGAGCACGAATTTCCCGACATTCAGGCGGACGCCCTCAACATTCAGGGCGCCGTCTGGATGATCCGCGGCGACTTCGATCAGGCGCGCGAGCTGTTCACTCGCGCGCTGGAAGTGGCGCGCAGCACGCCGATTCGCGCCAAAGCGCTGCAAAACCTCGGCGGCATCGCAGCCGAGGGACGCGCTTTCGACGAGGCGGAGCGGCTCTTCTCGGCGTCACGTGTCGCCTATCGCGAGGCTGGCGACATGCGCGGCGAAGCGTGCTCGCTGCTGAACATCGGCCGACTGCAGATCGATCGCGGCTATCCGCTTGTCGCGTCGCAAACACTGGAAGCCGCCGTCGTCGCATCGCGCCAATCCGGCGATCTCGAGATGTACGCCGCCGCGCTCCTCAATCTGGGTGTCGCGCTGAGCGACCTTGGGCACATCGGCGATGCCGAGGAACGCATCACGACAGCATACGGACAGTTTACGATCGCCGACATTCCGCATCAGCGCGTGCGGTGCCTCATGCAGCTCGCGACACTCGCCTCCCGGCGAGATCAACCAGACGCCGCCAAGGTGTGCCTCCTGCACGCGAGGGATGTCGCGACTGTGGCTGGGCTGGCACGTGAGCTCAAGGTGATCGACGACCAGTTGGCCGCGCAGCCGCGCGCGTGACGGCGCGATCGCCCGAGAACAAAGGGTGACGGACTCAAGTATATGTCCCACAATCAGTTGCGCATTGCGCAGCAAGCGCGTCGATAGCGTGGCACATGTTTGGCACTTGACTAGATCAGGATAGCTGAACGCATGGCGATGATGGCCGTGCATGCCTACGCAGTTCAATCAAAGAGGTCAGCTGTATGCGTCTCCGCCTTGCTCTCGCTTGCGCCTCGGCGCTTGCCCTCGCTGCTTGCAGCGAGACTTCCACCGCACCAACACAACTCTCTCCTGGCGCTCGACTGAACACCATCAGTTGCCGCTCGGGATATCACATTGCGACTCGCGCCGATGGATCGCAGTACTGCGCGCCCGACGAACCGCTGCGCCCCGCACCGTAGGCTGACGGTTCGCCGCACAACATCAAGAAGGCTGGCTCCGTTCGCGGAGCCAGCCTTTTTAGCGTGTGCAAGAGTGGACGTCGACACCTTGCGGCCACCCTCGAGCGGCGCCTACTTCGTCACGACCAACGACTCTCGATGGAGTGAAGACACGTGAATCACATTGTTCTGCGCGCGAGCCTGCTCGCGGCGGTAATTGCCCCGCTCGCCCCGCTCTCGGCACAACAGCCGATGACCCCTGCCCCCGCCAACGACATCCGGCCCAGTATCCCGCTCAACCCGCCGCAGCTGCGGGGCGACGCAATCGATACCGCCGCCCTCAACTCGCTCAAATGGCGCGAGCTCGGCCCCTACCGCGGCGGGCGCTCCGTCGCCGTCACCGGCGTCGCGTCACGACCGAATGAATTCTACATGGGCACCACTGGCGGCGGCGTGTTCAAGTCGCTCGACGCCGGCCAGTCCTGGGCGCCGATCACCGACAAGTATTTCGGGGGCACCATCGGCGCAGTCGCCGTGTCAGCATCCAACCCCGAAATCGTGTATGTCGGCGGCGGCGAATATCCCATGCGCGGCAACGTCTCGCACGGCGACGGCGTGTGGAAATCCACCGACGCCGGCAAGACCTGGACGTCGCTCGGCCTCGCGGCCACTCGGCAAATTTCCCGCGTGCGCGTGCACCCGACCAATCCGGACATCGTGTACGTCGCCGCGCAGGGAAACGTCTGGGCACCCACTCCCGATCGCGGCGTGTATCGCTCCAAGGACGGGGGCAAAAGCTGGTCGAAGATTCTCTTCCGCAACGACTCCACCGGCGTATCGGATCTGGTGATGGATCCGTCGAATCCGAACGTGCTCTACGCGGCACTGTGGCAGGCGGGTCGCACTCCGTGGATGCTGGTGTCCGGAGGCCCCGGCAGCGGCATCTTCAAGTCGACCGACGGCGGCGACAACTGGACGGAGATCACTCGCAACGCAGGCATGCCTGCTGGCATCTTCGGCAACATCGGTCTGAGTGTGTCGGCCGCCAATCCGAACCGCGTGTTCGCCATCATCGAGGCGGATTCCGGCGGCGTGTATCGCTCCGACAACGCGGGATCCACTTGGACACGCACCAACGCCGACCGCTCGCTTCGTCAGCGCGCCTGGTATTACACGAAGATTCACGCCGACCCGAAGGACACGAACGTCGTCTACGTGAACAACGTCAATTTTCAGAAGAGCACCGACGGAGGAAAAACGTTCCGGCCGGTGCGCGGCATTCCGCACGGCGACTCGCACGACTTCTGGGTCTCGCCCGTCGACAACAAGCGCATGATCGAAGGCGACGACGGCGGCGCGAGCGTGTCGGTCGATGGCGGAAAAATCTGGAGCGACGAGGACTTCGCGACGGCTCAGTTCTATCACGTCACGACAACGAACCACTTTCCCTATCGCGTCTGCGGCGCGCAGCAGGACAACAGCACGCTGTGCGGGCCGAGTCGCAAGCAGGGCGGGATCGACCGCTCGGACTGGCTGGATGCGGGCGGTGGAGAGTCCGGCTACATCGCGTCTCGCTCGGACGATCCTGATGTCGTCTACGCCGGCAGCTACGGCGCGTATCTCACGCGCAAAGACCTGCGCAACGACCTCGAGCGCAACATCAACCCCTGGCCCGACAATCCGATGGGCCATTCGGCGGGCGATCTCAAGTATCGCTTCCAGTGGACGTATCCCATCGTGCTGTCGCCGTTCAATCCGAACGTGTTGTATGCGACGTCGAACTACGTGCACCGCACGACGAACGAAGGCCAGAGCTGGGACGTGATCTCCCCCGATCTCACACGCAACGATCCCAAGACGCTCGGTGCATCCGGCGGACCGCTGACGAAAGATCAGACGTCGGTCGAGTACTACGGCGTCATCTTCGCGTTCGCCGAATCTCCTCGGCAACGTGGCGTGTTGTGGGCTGGCTCCGATGATGGGTTGGTGCACGTCTCGCGCGACAACGGCAAGACCTGGCAGAACGTGACACCGAAAGACATGGCGATCTACACGCGCGTGTCGATGATCGAGCCGTCGCACTCTGACGCCGGCACGGTATACGTGGCCGCAAACCGCTTTCAGCTCAACGACAACAAGCCGTACCTGTGGAAGACGGCTGACTACGGAAAGACGTGGACGCGGATCGACGCGGGCATCGATCCCACGGAGTTTACACGCGCCATTCGCGAGGACGACGAGAAGCGCGGCATGCTGTACGTCGGCACGGAGCGCGGCGTGTGGTTCTCCAGCGACGACGGACGCGGCTGGCAGAAGCTGCAGCTCAATCTTCCGAACGTCCCCGTGCACGATCTCGCGGTGAAGGAGGGCGACCTCATCGCCGCCACACACGGCCGCAGCTTCTGGGTCATCGACGATCTATCGGCCCTGCGTCAGCTCACGCCGGCCGTCACGGAACGCGATGCACATCTCTTCAAGCCGCGCGACGCGTATCGCGTGAGCTTTGCGAGCAGCCGGTTCGGCGGCGGTGGCGCCGCTGCTGCCTCCGCGGGACCGCCGGTGCGTCCCGTCGCGGCGAGCCCCGCTGGTGGACCCGTGATGCAGTACTGGCTCAAGCGGCCCAACCGCGAAGTCGTGCTGGAGTTCATGGATGCGCAGGGAAGGTTGATTCGGTCGTTCACCAGCAAGCAGGACTCGACAGTCGCGGCCGATTCCGTGAAACGTGAAGCGCGCATTCGCACGCGCATCGACTCGCTGCGCGGTACGGGCATCGCTCCGGACAGCGCGGATCGCATGGCCCGCCGCACCCCCGCCGATTCACCGGGCGCCGGCGGCGGTGAAGACGACGCCACGCCTGGGCGCACGCCGCCGCCACCGCGCGTGCCGAATAAGGCCGGCGTCAACACGTTCTCCTGGAACATGCGGTATCCCGACGCATCCACCTTCGAGGGATTGATCATGTGGGCCGGCGGCACCCTCGGCCCGGCGGCCCCGCCAGGAAAATATCAGGTGCGCCTGGTCGTCGACGGCAGGCCCGTAGGAACCGAGTCGTTCATGCTCAAGAAGGATCCACGCACCAAGGCGACGCCGGCGGATCTCGCGGCGCAATTCGCCTTCCTGCAACAAATCCGCGACCGCACCACAAGCGCCAACGACGCCGTGAAAACCATTCGATTCGTGCGCGCCCAGCTCGACGACCGCGAGAAGAAACTCACCGGGCAGGCGAAATCGGATTTCCAATCGCAGGCCGCGCCGCTGCGCGCGGAACTGTCCGTCGTGGAGGACTCGATCTATCAGACGAAGAACCGCAGCGGTCAGGACCCGCTCAACTATCCCATTCGTCTGAACAACAAGATTGCGGCACTGGCGGGCGTGGTGAGCGGCGCCGAAGCCGCGCCGACGTCCCAGTCGCACGTGGTGTTTACTCAGCTGTCACAGCAACTGGACGCGGAGCTCGCAAAAATGAAAAAGGCGCTCGACACGCGCTTGCCCGCGATCAACACCACACTTCGCAAAGCAGGACTGCCGGAGATCGTTCCTCGACCGGCGGATGTGCCGCCGCCGCCGGGTACGGTGAGCGATGAAGATGCGTAACGGAAACGCGTGCGGTGTGCGGAGTGCGGCTGCTCGGAACGCGAGCGGCGTTTGGCGTGGTCGTGAGGCGAGCGGCGGCGTGTAGCGTGACCGGTGTTTGGTCGTGAGGCGGCGTGTCGCGTTTCGCCGTACGTCGCCGTCCGCCTCACGACCACGCAGCACGCAGCACTCCGTACGACCACGCGGTACGCCGCACCCCGCACGCGACCTACCTAGGCGCCTGGTTCGCCTCCAGCGCCATTCCCATCGCGTGGTATCCCTTGTCCACGAAGACCGTGGTCCCGGTGATGCCGGATGCGAGCGGCGAGCAGAGAAACGCTGTCACATTCCCGACTTCGGCAGCAGTCAGCTCTGCCGTCAATGGCGCATTCGCTGAGACGTACGCCACCATTTTCTCGATGATGCCGATGGCGCTCGCGGCGCGCGACGCGAATGGTCCCGCCGAGATGGTGTTGACGCGAACGCCGTACTTGCGGCCTGCTTCGAAGGCGAGCGTGCGCGTGTCGCTCTCCAGCGCGGCCTTCGCGCTCGACATGCCGCCGCCGTAGCCGGGAATCACGCGCTCACTGGCCATGTACGTGAGTGATGCGAACGCGCCATTCGTGCGCATGAGCGGCCCGAAGCGCGCGACCATGGCGACCAGCGAATACGCACTCGCGCTCAGAGCAGCCAAGTAGCCATTCCGGCTTGTTTCAATGAGTGGCTTCTTCACTTCCGGACCATTCGCCAGCGCGTGCACGACGATGTCGAGCGGGCGCTCGCCGAAATCTGCGACGAGCCGCTGCGCGACGCCGTCGATGGAGCAGTCACCGACGTCCTTGTAGCGCTTGCTGTCGCGCACATCCTCCGGCATGGCGTCGTACGTGTCGAAGACGGCGTCGAGCGGATAGATCTTCTCGAAGGTGAGCAGCGTTCCGTCGCTCAGCCGCCTCGATTCATCCATCTTTCCGCGCTCGAGCAGGTTGAGAAAGATGTTGAGCGCCGGAGGCCAGGTGCCGACGCACACAGTTGCGCCCGCTTCGGCGAGCGCTTTGGCAATCGCGAATCCGAATCCGCCGTCGTCAGCGACGCCAGCAACAAGGGCGCGCCGTCCGGTCAGGTCGATCTGGAGCATCCGTGCATAATGGCGTGCGCTCCTCGCTCGGCCAAGGGGTCGGCCGGCGCAAAGCCCGCGGTGACTTTCTTGCAACACCCGTGTTCAGGGTGCCCCAGGCGAATCTTGCCCGCACTTACATGACGACACTGCTGTACGTCGATGACGAGGTGACCATCGGTCGCGTAGTCTCGCGCTTCTTCACCCGACGCGGTGATGTCGTCCTGCTCGCGCACTCCATCGCCGAGGCGCGCGAGCACCTGGAGCGGGAAGATCCGGCCGTGCTGTTCATCGACGTCTGGATCGGCGCGGAGAGTGGCTTCGAGCTGCTGAGCTGGATCGATGAGACGCATCCACACCTCACCGAACGGGTGACGTTCGTGACGGGCGAAGATATTGGCGGCAACGATCCCGCACGACTGACCCGCACCCTCGGCCGTCCGTTCATTCAGAAGCCCTTCGAGCTGTCGCGGCTGGCGGAATCGCTCGACGATGCGGAGCGGCGCGTGCAGGCATAACCTTGTCGCGTGTCGCAACACCTGCACTCACCAGATCATGCCAGCACGAGTCCCGCTCTCCCTGACCCCGGGGAACGCGACGTCGTGCCACTTCAGCCCGTGGCTGCCGGGCCCGCGTTCGCGCGCGGACTGTGGCGCATCGCTGCCGCGGATGTGTCGAGCGGAAACAAAGTCAACCTCCTGCACGACGGGCCAGCGACCTTCGACGCGATGTGTTCCGCCATCGACGCGGCACAGAGCACCGTCGTGCTCGAGACGTACATCCTGCGCTCGGACGACGTTGGCCAACGGATCGGTGCAACGCTCACCGCCGCCGCCGCGCGCGGCATCAACGTGCGGCTGTTGAGCGACTGGATCGGCATGCGCGGCATCAAGGGGAGCTACATCGAGGGACTGAAGAAGGCGGGGGTCGATCATCGCGTCTTCAGCGCCCCTGGTTTTCGTCCGTGGCTCGGCCTTATCCCGCGCGATCACCGCAAGCTGCTCGTGGTGGACGCCTTGGTCGGCATCACCGGTGGCGTCGGCATCGGCAACGAATGGATCGGCAAGACCGCGCGCCGCCGCGGGCATTGGCGCGACACCGCGGTGCGGATCGAAGGTCCGGCAGCGAAGGACATGCAGCAGGCGTTCGACACCATGTGGGAGCGCGCGCTGAAGCGCGAGCGCCGCAGCTCCGATCGGCGGACGCGCCGCGCCGCCCGGGGCGCGCACCTGGATCCTGCGACGGCCGAGCCAGCGCTCGTGGGCATCATCGAGGGTGAGCCGCTTCGCCTGCGCATTGCTCGTGCATTGCAGATGCAAGCGATCTCCGCGCAACGGTCGATCTGGATTGCGAATGCCTACTTCGTGCCCTCGCCGTCCGAAGTCGAGGCATTGATGGGAGCGGCGCGCGACGGCGTCGACGTTCGCATTCTCGTTCCGGCGCGCAACGACCACCGCTGGGTGTCGTTTCTCACTCGGCGATACTACCGGCGCCTGCTCACCAACGGCGTGCGCATCTGGGAGTGGAAGGGGACGATGATGCACGCGAAGACCAGCGTGGTCGATGGCCGCTGGGTGCGCGTGGGCTCCACGGATTTCAATCCACTGGGCGTGGCGATCAACTACGAGCTCGACGCCGTGATCGAAGACGCCACACTCGGCGCGCAGGCCGAGGCGATGTTTCTGAAGGATCTGGAAGGGTCGCGAGAGATCACGATGCGGAGCAGGGTGATTCCTCGCTAGCGCCGGAACAATCTCACCAGCGCCTCCGGGCGCACGTGGGATTCGTCGAAGAAGTCCGAGGCTTGCATTCCCGCTTTTTCGGGATCGTAGCTTCCGACCACGGGCGCCCCGACGCGCTGGGCGAGCGCGCGATATCGTTCTTCTGTCCAGACGAGTGGCCGATCCGCACGCCGCTCGAAGGCGAGAAAAACTCGCGGATGGTACGGTACGAGAAGGAACGAGACTTCGACTCCGCCCTCTCGGAGATGCCGCACGAAGCGCTCGAGCAGCTGAAACCGATCACGCTCGACGTTCGCGTCCAGATGCTGATAGCTCGGATCAGCGTCCATCAACCCACCGAGGTATTGATCCACCAGCCGCTCAGTCTTCTCAGGCGGATTTTGCGACCATGCCATCGTGCCGTCCGGCGTTTTTGTCTTCTCGACATTCTCGCGCTGCGTAGTGATGACGAAACGAATCCCTTTCGGGCCGTAGTGTCGCAGCGAGAACACAGAAAGCCGGAAGTATTCTGGCGAGGCAAGTCGCTTGAACGCCGCGATGCGAAGGGACACGCGACTACGCCAAGCCGACGCAGGCGCACCAAGTCGCTCGAGCATCTCCGCGCGCTCATTCGCCAGGGCGCTCCATGTCGCGTCGGCACCGGGGTTCTGGAGCGTCCACGGATCGAGGTTGATTACGACCCGCTTCGCGCGACGAGTCGAGTCATCGTACAGGGCGTACGTTGCGAGGATGTCGTCAAGCCGTGCGCCGGCCACGCCGACATTCACGAAGCGTGCGCCCTGAAAGGCCTCTGCTGACAGGATCTGAATGCGACTTGACCCGAGCGCGAGAACGTCCGGACGCGACGTGCGTCCTGCCGCGAGCAGCTTCTCGATCGCGCGATCATCGTAGTTGGCGACGTCGGTAACGTTGTGTCCCGCCAGCAACGCTTGCGCGATCGCGCGCTCCTCGCGCGGCGCTCCCAAAATGCGTGCGGGGTCGATCCACGCATTGAA
>JANMAY010000479.1:0-6985 GCA_031360095.1 Gemmatimonadaceae bacterium | reverse complement strand
CACGCGCTCCATCACCTTCATGAGCGCGGCCTCGGGTGACATGCCATTGCGCATGAACTCCACGGCGAGAAACGATCCGCAGACCTTGATGCATGCTTCACCGCGGCCCGTGGATCCCGCGGCGCCCACCTCGTTGTCGCAGTACTGCCCTGCCCCAATGATCGGGCTGTCGCCAATGCGGCCGGGAATCTTCCACGAGAGCCCGCTCGTCGTCGTCACCGAGCCGATGTCGCCACTCGCCGTCACCGCGTTCATGTTGATGGTGCCGTACGTGTGCGCCACGCCACGGTCGTCGAAGAAGACGTGCGTTCTGCCAGGCGATGTGTCGTCCCTGCGGCTCGACGTCCGAGGTGGCTGCGTGGGCGTGCCGATCTTTACGTCGTCGGTGTGATCGAGCCAGGCGTCGTTCGGGTTCTGGTTCGCGCGCCACCGCAGCCACAGCTGCCGGCTCTCCGGCGTGAGCAGATTCTGCGGCGTGAAGCCCATCTCGATCGCAAAGCGGCGCGCGCCGGCGCCCACGAGCATGATGTGATCGGTGTACTCCATCACGGCTTTGGCGACGAGCGACGGCGTTGCGAAGTCCTCGAGTGCGGCTACAGAACCGGCTCGTTTGGTTGGCCCGTGCATGACGCTCGCGTCCAGCTGCACCACCCCATCGGCATTGGGCAACCCGCCCAACCCCACCGAGCGGTCGTTTGGATCGAGCTCCTGGATATTCACGCCGGCGATGGCGGCATCCAGTGGATCGCCTCCGGCGAGCATTCGGTCGTAGGCCACCTTCACCCCGCGAATGCCGTTGTCGCTCGCGATGACGGCTGGCCGACCCGCGCCGGTGGGTCTCAGCCGCGTCTGTCCGGGGGCGGTGGCGTGGGCCAGGCCTGGAATGATGAGTCCGGCTGCCGAGGCAGCACTGGCACCGATGAAATCGCGGCGGGAGAGAGGCATTTTCGGGGGAAGGAGGGGCTGTAACGCCTGGAATTAGCGGGTGAGGGCGGAAATACGCCAGACTCACGCCCCGCCCTTCCGCATTACTTTCCCCCCATGACCACCCCCATCCGCGACGAGCTTCGCGCCCTCGGATTCCTCGACGGACTTACTGACACGTCGGTGCACCAGCTCTCCAAGCTCGTCGAGCTCGTGGACTACGAATGCGACGCCGTCCTGTTCGAGGAGGGCGAAGCACGTCGCCACCTGGCCCTCATCGTCACCGGCGCCGTCGCGATCGAGAAAGGGAAAGGGACCCGGCCAGTCCGCCTGGCCACGCTGGGCGCCGGCGAAGCGGTGGGCGAAGGACTGCTGCTGGACGATTCCACCCACGGCACTACGGCACGCGCGATCGTCAACACCAAGGCATATCTGCTCACCAAGGAGCAGGTGCAGCACATGCTCAAGGAGACACCATCGCTGTACGCGGCGCTCGTCGGCCGCGCGGCGCGATCGATCAAGCAGCGCCTCTCCGCCGTGGACGCCACCCTCACCGGCCGAGGACGCACGCTCGGCTTCGGTGGGACGCGGACACGGGCGGAGAATGACCTCCTCGGCGCGCGCGACGTGCCCGACGAAGCGCTCTACGGCATTCAAACACTGCGCGCGCTCGAGAACTTTCCGATCACCGGCATTCCCCTGCGCGAATTTCCGGCGCTCATCGAGGCGCTGGCCGCTGTGAAGGAAGCGGCGGCGCTGGCCAACGCCGATCTGGGTCTCCTGCCGAGCGAGATCGCCGACGTCATCGTGCGCGCGGCGGGCGAGATCCGCGCCGGCCGGCATCACGAGCACTTCCTGGTGGACATGATTCAGGGCGGAGCCGGGACCTCGACGAACATGAACGCGAACGAGGTTATCGCGAACCGGGCGCTCGAGCTGTCGGGCCATGCGCGCGGCGACTACGCCCACGTACACCCGAACAATCACGTCAACCTCAGCCAGTCCACCAACGACGTCTATCCGACGGCGGTGAAGATCGCGCTGCATACCGCGATCGAAGGTCTTCGGACCGCAATGCGCTCCCTCGCCGAAGCGTTCCTCGAGAAGGGCCGCGAGTTTGCGCCGTTCGTGAAAATGGGGCGCACCCAGCTCCAGGACGCCGTGCCTATGACCCTCGGCCAGGAGTTCACGGCGTTCGGGCACACCATTCTCGAGGACATCGATCGGCTGGGAGAGGCGCAAGCGCTGATTCGGGAGATCAACATGGGCGCGACGGCGATCGGCACCGGTCTCAACGCACCACACGGCTATCCCGAGACGGTACGCGCCCATCTCTCACGCCTTACCGGCCTTTCGCTGATTACTTCGCCCGATCTCGTGGAGGCCACGGCCGATACGGGCGCGTTCGTGCAGCTGAGCGGTGTGTTGAAGCGCTGCGCAGTGAAACTCTCGAAGATCTGCAATGATCTTCGTCTGCTCTCCTCCGGTCCGCGCGCCGGTCTGGGCGAGATCAACTTGCCCGCAATGCAGCCCGGCTCCTCGATCATGCCGGGCAAGGTCAATCCGGTCATTCCGGAGGTCGTGAATCAGGTCTGCTTCGACGTCATCGGCGCCGACATCACCGTCACGATGGCGGCGGAGGCGGGGCAGCTGCAGCTCAACGTGTTCGAGCCGGTGATCGCGTTTCGCCTTCTTTCCGGCATCAGTGAGCTCACGAATGCGTGCATCGTGCTCCGCGAGCGCTGCGTGAGCGGGATTACGGCGAATCCGGACCGCATGCGCCAGTTCGTCGAGCAGTCGATCGGGATCGTGACCGCGCTCGTTCCCGTCATCGGGTACGAGGCGAGCTCGGAGATCGCGCGCGAAGCGCTGGCGAGTGGGCGCGGCGTTTACGAGCTCGTGATGGAGAAGGGGTTGCTCACGCGTGCGGAGCTGGATCGCGCGCTGAATCCGGAGCGCATGGCGGGACGCCCCACGCCGGCCGCGGGAAGCATCGCACAGTCGACGTAGCTCGATGCCTCCGCGACGACGCAAGCGCATCGACCCTGCGCTGTTCGAGCTTCCGGTCGATCGTATTCGCGCCGGAGAGTTCAGCGACGCGTACTTCAATCGCGCTCGTGACGCCCTGCGCGCGAATGAGCGTGGCGCGCGCGTCACCTGGCAAGTGTCGGCCAAGCGCGGCGGGTGGGTGGGCGGCATCGACGAGGCCGTCGCGATCCTCAAGCTGTGCAGCGACGATTTTTCCGCGCTCGAGATGCATGCGCTGTACGAGGGCGATCGCGTCGAGGCGTGGGACACCGTGCTGCACGTGGAAGGCGAGTACGCGACCTTCGCGCATCTCGAGACGCTGGCGATCGGTGTGCTCGCGCATCGCACGCGCGTGTGCACCAACGTGCGCTTGCTCGTCGACGCCGCTCGGCCCAAGCCAATCTATTTTTTCGGCGCACGCAGCGATCATCCGCTGCAGCAGCCCGGCGACGGCCTGAGCGCACACATCGGCGGCGCGGCGAGCGTTTCGACGGATGCGCAAGGCGCGTTGAGCGGGAAGAAAGGCGTTGGAACGGTTTCGCATTCGCTGATTGCGGCGTTCGGCGGTGACACCGTTGCCGCGGCGCTCGCCGTTGCCGAAACACTGCCGGCCGACGTTCCGCTCATCGCGCTCGTGGACTACGAGAACGATTCCGTGGCCACGAGTCTCGCGCTGGCGCGGGCGCTCGACGGGAAACTCTGGGCCGTTCGGCTCGACACCGCCGAGTTCATGGTCGATACGTCGGTGGTGTCGATGATGGGGACCTTCCCGCCCACCGGCGTGAACCCTGCGCTCGTATGGAACGTGCGTAACGCGCTGGACGGTGAAGGATTTGGCGACGTGAAGATCGTCGCATCAGGTGGCTTCAACGTTGCGCGCATCCGCACGTTCGAAGACGAGGGTGTTCCCGTCGACGCGTACGGCGTGGGGGCGAGCGTGTACGATGGGCGGTGGGACTTCGCCGCCGACGTGGTGCGCCTGGATGGAAAGCCGCAGGGCAAGGCGGGGCGGGAGTTCAGGGCGAATACGCGGTTGGAGAAAGTGAAATAAGGTCTCGTGAACGGTTCACGGTTCACGGTTCACGGTTCACCCGAGGTCAGATGGCCGCAGGCCCCAAGATCGATGGCGCGGGCATTCAGAAATTGAAGACGCTCGATGAGGCCGTTGTTCAACTACAGCGGCTGCACGGCGTCGTGGAGCACTACGCGCTCGCGATCAAGCAGAACAAGCCCACGCACTCGTACAGCCAGCAGGTCAAGCGGACTCTCACCCCGCTCGTTGGCGTGTTGAAGCCGCAATTCGGTATGATCTCCGACGTCGTGGCGGCTCTGAACCTCGTTGCGGGCCGAGGCGGCAGCGAGAAAACGAAGGTGCGGATGCTTCAGGAGGGTGTGGGCTCCATCCGGCAGCAACTCGACATCGCCGTCGTTCGCGTCAAGGAGAACCACGCCGTAAAGGAAGACGCGGCAGACCCGCCGCAATGATCCAGCACGTCCGGTTGAGTTCGGCCTCGTAACGCGCTGTGGGGGAAAGTCCTACACCGTATTGAGGCTACCTGCTTTTGCGTTGCTTTCACCCACAGCGCCCGGTACTTTTCCGTGGCTGTACATCAGGCACAAGCGCGACGAATGGGTGCGATCGCGCAACTCACGACACTGTCGGAACAAGGACATCGCATGCCCATAGCCCCCCGACTGCGCCGGCACCTCGCTGCTGCGCTGCCGGTCCTCATCGCGGTTCTCCTCACCGCGTGCTCGACCGATAAGTATCCGAACTCCGTCTTCACGAATCACACGGAGTTCAATCGCGATGTCGGCTACCTCTTCAAGATTCTCTTCTGGCTCGGCGGATTCGTCTTCGTGTTCGTCGAAGGCATTCTGCTGTATACGATCTTCCGGTATCGCCGCCGGAGCGAGGACGATCGTCCCGAACACGTACACGGCAACACCACGCTCGAAATTCTCTGGACGGCCATTCCCGCGCTGATTCTCGCCTTCATCGCGGTGCCCACCGTCCGGACGATCTTCAAGACGCAGGCAGTGGCGAGCGCCAGTGCGCTCCAGGTGGAGGTCATCGGCCATCAGTGGTGGTGGGAGTTTCGGTACCCGCAGTACGGATTCACCACGGCCAACGAGCTGTATCTGCCCATCGGCCGCACGGTGAACTTCTCGCTGAAGTCGGTCGACGTCATTCATTCTTTCTCTATTCCGCGCCTCGCCGGCAAGCGCGACTTGATCGCGAACCGCACGAACTACCTGTGGTTCACCCCTGACTCCGTTGGCGAGCAGGCGTGGAACGGGTACTGCGCCGAGTTCTGCGGGGCGTCGCACGCGAACATGCACTTCCGCGTGTTCACCGTGACGCCGGCGAACTTCGAGTCGTGGGCGGCACATCAGAAGACGCCGGCGGCAATGTTCGCGGTCGCGACAGCGGCTCCTGTCGCTGCGGTCCCACCCGTCGTCGTCGATTCCGCAAAAGCACGGCAGGATACCACGGTGCCAGGCAGAGCGACGCTGAGTTCCAAGCCGACGGCTGGCGCTGGCCAGATGGGCCCCAGCACGACGCCGATGCCGGCCGCACACGACATGGCGGCGATGACCGCGGCGAGTGGCGGCGTGCAGCAGGCGGGTTACACGAACTTCCCGCACGACAAGATTCCTGGGTTCGTGGTGCCGCAGACGCCGGTTCCGGACGGGCTCACGTACAACGAGTCGCTCAAGGGCGATGCGCAGCGCGGCTACGATCTCACGTCGAAGCAGATGGCGGGGGGATGCATCGGCTGCCACATGATCAACGGAAATCCCGTGATGATGGGCGTCGTGGGACCGAACCTCACGCACATCGGCTCCCGCGCGACGATCGCCGGGGGAATCTTTCCCAATGACACCAAGCATCTGGCACTCTGGATCAAGAACGCGCGCCACATGAAGCCGGGTGTCATCATGCCGACGCTGGGCGTAGGCCAGTACGATCCCGTCATGAAGACCACGCTCAAGGCCGGACTCACCGACGAGCAGATCGCGGATATCGTGGCGTACCTGCAAGCGCTCAAGTAACCGCCGACACCCACCGGAGATTCGACTCAACATGGCAACTACGGCTACCGCCCCGGCATACGCGCCGGTCGAGAGCTACGTCGGTGAGAGCGGCGTCTGGAGCTGGCTCACCACGGTCGATCACAAGCGGATCGGCACGCTCTATCTCTTTACCTCGCTCTTCTTCTTTCTCGTCGGCGGGCTCGAAGCGGCACTGCTTCGCTGGCAGCTCGCCGGCCCGAACAAGCACGTCCTCTCGGCCGAAGTCTACAATCAGATGTTCACGATGCACGGCACGACCATGATCTTCCTCGCGATCATGCCGCTGTCCGCTGCGTTCTTCAACTATCTCATCCCGCTCCAGATCGGCGCGCGCGATGTCGCCTTCCCGCGGCTCAACGCGTTCAGCTACTGGGTGTATCTGTTCGGCGCGCTGTTCATGAACGCGTCGTGGCTCATTGGCGCGGCGCCCAATGGCGGCTGGTTCGGCTACGCCCCGCTCACGACGTACCAGTTCTCGCCCGGCCTCAACATCGACTTCTGGGTCATCGGACTTCAGATCCTCGGTGTCAGCTCGCTCGCCGCGGCGTTCAACTTCATCACCACCATCATCAACATGCGCGCGCCAGGAATGAACCTGATGCGCATGCCGATGTTCACCTGGAACGCGTTCGTCGTGCAGTTCCTGCTGGTGCTCGCGTTCCCCGTCATCACCATCGCACTGGTGTTTCTCCAGTTCGATCGCTTCTTCGGCACGCAGTTCTACACCATTGCCGCCGGCGCCGACCCGCTGCTCTGGCAGCATCTGTTCTGGGTGTTCGGACACCCCGAGGTGTACATCCTCATTCTCCCGGCGTTCGGCCTGACATCCGAGATCATTCCAGCGTTCTCACGCAAGCCGATCTTCGGGTACCCGGTCATGGTGTACGCCACCATGCTCATCGCCTTCCTCGGCTTCGGCGTGTGGGCGCACCATATGTTCGCCGTCGGCATGGGA
>JANMAY010000453.1:0-6037 GCA_031360095.1 Gemmatimonadaceae bacterium | reverse complement strand
GCCCACGCCGCGCGCGCTGCGAACGGAGGAGCTGAACACCGTGCGCGACGCATTCGTCCTCAGTGCGAAGCTGGCGATGGACGCGGGATTCGACGGCGTCGAGCTGCACGGTGCGAACGGTTATCTGCTCGAGCAGTTCCTGCATCCGCGGTCGAACCTGCGAACCGACGAGTACGGCGGCAGCGTGAAGAATCGCGCGCGCTTCGTGCTCGATGTCGTACGCGGCGTGGCCGACGCCATCGGAGCGGACCGAACCGGGATCAGGCTGTCGCCATGGGGAGTGGCGGGCGACATGCCGCACTACGCCGAGATTGATGAGACGTACGCGTATCTGGCCGAGGAGCTGCAAAAGCTTGGAATCGCGTACGTGCATCTCGTGAATCACGAGAGCTTGGGTGCTCCGGCTCTTCCCGCGCCGACGGTCGCGGCCATTCGCGCGAAGTTCACGAACACGCTCATTCTCAGTGGCGGGTTCAACACCGTCGACGCAATCAATGGGGCGCTGAACGCGGGCCACGCGGACCTGGTCGCGGTTGGGCGCCCGTTCGTCGCGAACCCGGATCTCGTTGCGCGCTTGAAAGCGGGACTGCCGCTCGCTTCTCCGGACAGCGCGACGTTCTACGCTCCAGGCCCCAGGGGATTCGCGCAGGGATACACGGACTATCCGACGGCGGCGTAAAATCTCAACTCCACCATCTGTAAGCTTCGCTAGTGCCCTTCCAGTGTGGCCAGCCGCGCCGCCAACAATGATTGACCCTCGCGCAGCGCAGTGAGGTGACGCAGCACTTCCTGATGCCGGGCTTCGTTCTCCGTTGGAGCGCGTGGGACAAACGTGAGCGCACCGCCGACCTCCAAGCGACATGTCTCGACGAGATGCAGCCCGTCGATGCCTTGACGTCGCGCGGCGGATTCCAATTCCGCCGGCGTGATGAGCTCCCGCTTCAATCGCGTCGCCATGAGCTTTCCGTTTGCGATGAGCACGTCCGAATCGCCCTCGAGCCACCGTGCCACCGTGGGATGCGTGTACAGGTATCGCACCACGATCCAATTCATCATGAGGAGCGCGCTCGCGCCGAACACGCCACCAGCAAGTGAATTGTCGTTGCCGATGATCGCGTTCTGCACCGTATTCGAAAGAAGCAGGAGCACGACGAGATCGAACGGGTTGAGCTGCCCGAGCTCTCGCTTGCCAGCCAGCCGCAGACCGATCAACAGGAAGGCGTAGACAGAAAAAGTGCGTACGAGCTTTTCTGCCAACGGAATACCGAGTACAAAGAGATTCGCGAGCATGGCGTGTGGAATCGAGGGGGTCGTTGGCGGGCACGCGGAGACGATCGAAGATACGGGAACGGAACGGGATCGGCGGATTCTCTCGGCCCACTCCGAGCGAACCAACCGACCCCGTTCGTTTCTACCCACTCCAGAGGTGCGAGAGAGTATGGTGCGCTAAGGCGCCGCGGCGGATGCTTGCAGCAGGTCTGCTCGCGGCATCCCCCAGCGCGTCACGTTTGGCGGGCACACCGGTGCCTGGTCTCCCGGCTTCAACTGCATCGTGGTAAAATTGTCTCGTGCCGCGCCGCCAAAGCGGAAATCTTCAATCGCGCCGCCGCTGATGTCCGGTGCGCGCCCGAACTGCATCCATGCGCGCACCCAGCAGTCGCGTCGGGTCAATTCGCGGAGCTGAACCAGCGACCGAGGTGTGGGGTCGTCCCATCTCACCCACGTGTCACTTCCGAAGCCGCAGCCGAGCGGCGCGAGCGCGGCGACTGAGCCGCGCGTCATCGCGTACTCGCCCGCACGCTCGTCGCGCGTGATCGCCAGGGCTTGCCAGCAGAGTGGGTTCGCGGGTTGCGCACTGAGCACGACGTCGACCACGGCACCGCGAGAAGTGGAGAGCGACGCGAGCGCCCGAGCATGCACATCGCGGCGCAATCCGAACATGGCCGCCACGAACACCGCCGTGAGCGCGAGCGCCAATGCGGCCGAGGCACGCGGGGTCCGCGCTCGAACGATCGTCGCGAGCGCGACGCTGCCCACCGCGAGCGCCAGCAAGGCTCCAACCGGAATCATCCGGAACACCGCCAGTGCGCCGGCAATGAGCACGAGTGCGCCGCCAAGAAGCACCCTGGAGCGCGGGTTCTGCGTATTCCTCGTGGCGGCGACACCGAGCAGTAGCCACAGCCACGGTTCGAAGATGAAGATGACGTCGCCGTAGTACCACCGCGTATCGAACGGCCAGAACGGATGTACGCCATAGCTGTTCCAGGAGTCGAGCACGATGTGGCTGAGCAAACCCACCGCGATCAGACCCCAGAGCCGAGTGCGGTGCCGGATGACGTGCGGTGCGATGCGCGGCAGCAACGAGGTTGCGCCGAGGAGAAGCGCGAGGGGGATCAGTCCTGCCAGCGTATGTGTGTGGCCGCGATGATGGAGCAGGTAGCCAAGTGGCGGCGGCATGATGCGGCTGTAGAGCAGATCCGCGTCTGGCAGGTTGGCGGCGATGATGCCGGTCGTGAAAAAGATCCGGCGCTGCGGCGTTGTGGCGCCGGATGGGAGCGCGAGCTCGGCGAGCGTGGCGCCGAGCAGGGAATGGGTGAGGTTTTCCACGGTGGGAAGGATAGCCGCTGCGACAGGCTCCGCTCGGCGCGGTACATCGACCTCGCGCCGTCGCTCCGACGGCTCTGTGCGCAATGAGGTGCAGCAGACTACGTTTGCCCCGCACTCTTCGGGAGTCATTGCGCATGGACGCCCTCGCACGACTGAATGTTTCGCTCGCCGGGCGGTACACGCTCGAGCGGGAGATCGGTCGCGGAGGCATGGCGACGGTATACCTCGCCACCGACGTCAAGCACAGGCGCCAGGTTGCGCTCAAAGTGCTGAATCCCGAGCTCGGCGCGCTACTCGGCGTGGAGCGATTTCTTTCCGAAATCCAGATCACGGCAAACCTGCAGCATCCGAATCTACTTCCGCTGTTCGACAGTGGCGACGCGGACGGACTGCTGTACTACGTCACGCCGTATATCGCCGGCGAGTCGTTGCGGGCGAAGCTTACACGCGAGAAGCAGCTTTCCGTCGAGGAGTCCGTTCATCTCGCGACGGCAATCGCGTCAGCCCTCGACCACGCGCACCGACATGGAGTGATTCACCGCGACCTCAAGCCGGAGAACGTCCTGCTGCACGAGGGGCAGCCGCTGGTTGCCGATTTCGGGATCGCCCTGGCCGTCGCGAATGCCGCAGGTGAGCGGATCACGCAGACGGGTCTCTCGCTGGGCACGCCGCAGTACATGTCGCCGGAACAGGCCACCGGCGATCGAGTGATCGACGCACGCACAGACGTGTACTCGCTCGGTGCTCTGACGTACGAGATGCTTGCGGGCGAACCCCCGCACAGCGGAATCACGGCGCAGGCGATCGTCGCTCGGCTGCTCACGGAGCCGGTGCGCGGCATCCGAGGCTCGCGGCCGAGCGTGCCGGTGCACGTCGAGGAGGCCGTCATGCGCGCGCTCGAGAAGCTTCCTGCCGATCGGTGGCGCACGACGCAGGAATTCGCCGACCACCTCATGGCGACGAAGGAGAAAGTGCGTGGCGGATTGTTCGGGCGTCGCCTCGCCCTGACTGTCGGGATTGGTGTCGCCGCGATTACGGCCGCGGTGTGGGCAATCACGAACCTGTTGCCGCGCTCGCGCGCCGTAGAGGAGCGGTCATCGCTCACCTTCGTCGTCGATCCTCCCCCATACGAGGGCGTTCGGCAGACAACAGAGGACTTTGCGATCTCGCCCGACGGAGGCACGCTGGCCCTCGTCGCGTATCCGTTCAATGAATCGAGCACGCGTGTCTACGTGCAACGCTTGTCGGAACCCGGCGCATCACCACTCGCCGGCACGGAGGGTGCGTCGAGCGTTGCCTTCTCGCCCGACGGCAAGTGGTTGAGCATCACGACGTTTAAGGGAAAACTCCTCAAGGTGCGTGTCGATGGGACCGGCGGCCCCATCACACTCGCCGAGGGCGTGGACGGCTATAGCGGCGTCGCGTGGGCCGACAACGAGACCATCGTGCTCGGGACCGCGCAACCGAAGCGACTTGGACTGGGGCGCATCGCCGCGAGTGGCGGCGCGGTCCGTCCCCTGACAACGCCGACGTCAGCACAGTCGGAGCACGGCTTTCCGTTTGTCGCATCCGACGGCAAGACGATGTTGTTTGGCGACTGGGGTCCGGGATTTACCGAGGATGACTTTCTCGACATTGGCTCTGTGGAGACCGGGATGTTTCAGACGAGCTCTCTCATGGCGTCGCGTCCGTATGGACTGGTAGACGGCCGCGCACTCTACGCGTTCGGCACGTCGATGATGGCGGTGCCAATCGATGTGAAGCGCGCCAAAACGACTGGCGACCCGGTGCGCGTGCTCGAGGAGTTAACCCTGGACGGCAAGCGTAGCGCGGCGCTCTCAGCCAGTGGTACGTTGGCGTTCCGCCGCGGCCAGCCTGGGAGCCGGCTGATCCTGCTGGATCGCGACGGCCGGACGCAGGCATTGTCGAGCGATGAGCACAACGTCTGGCCGGACGGCGTTGGCGGGCGCTTCTCGCCCGACGGAAAACGCATCGCGGTCGATGTCTGGGGTCCGAGCAGCGACACGATTTCCGCCGACATCTGGACGTTCGACGTCGCACGCCGCTCGTTCACCCGCGTGACCTCACTCGGAAATGTCGCGAATCCCGACTGGACCACCGACGGCAAGCGCATCCTGTTCACAACATTGCTTCCCCGAGAGGCCGCACTCTGGAGCCAGGTAGCGGACGGATCACAGGCAGCGGAGCCGCTGCTTCGGGCCCCCGACGGCACGTACTTCTATCACGCCAGCGCCACACCGGACGGGCACGGCGTCGTCTTCTGTAAGGCGACAGCAAACAACTTCAACTCGGGCGTGGAGCTTTGGTATCTGCCCTTCATCGGTGAACGCACGCCTCAGCGACTCACCGACGACCCCATCGCCGAGACTTGCCTCGCCCGCGTGTCGCCGGACGGGAAATGGTTGGCGTACGTCGCCACGGAAGTCGGCACGTCCCAAGTGTTCGTGCGTCGTTTTCGCGAGAGCGGTCCGCGAGTCAAGGTTTCGGAGGAAAACGGGCAACGGCCAACGTGGTCGCGCGACGGCAAGCGCCTGTTCTATGCCTCCGTCACGCCGAGCGATGGGAAGACCTGGGCGGAGGAAGCAACCATTGCCCCGAGCGGAACGTCGATTGTGGTCACGAAGCGCGAACGCCTCGTGATGCTGCCGTCGATCAAGTTTGACGTCACGCCCGACGGGAATCGCATTCTGGCCGTGCAGCCGAGCTACAGCCGAGTGCAGCTCTTCGTCACGACGAACTGGTTGCCGCAACTCCGCGCGCGTCTCGCCGGACGTCAGTAGGGTTTGTTCCGGAGGGCCGGAGGAGCACTCTCACCAAACATGATGTGGGCTCACGGTCCAGTCGGCGGATCGGCGGAATTCCTTTGGACGAAAAGAAGCCCGTAACCGCTACTGCATTTGGGGGAAAGAGCGGAAACACCTGGAAAATGGGGATCCACTCAACCGAATGAAGAAATGGTTGCGCCGAGACAAGCAAATTCTTTAGCTATTGCGGTGCACGCATGTTGAGCGCCGGTAGAACGATCCGCCCTGTCGTGCCAGCCCGCCGCTGAGCTAATCGTCGCCGAGGAGCATCACCCAGCGCGATCCGGTCCAGTAGTAGATGTTGTGCACACCCTCACAGTCGCCTCTTCCGATGCCGTCGTGTACAGGTCCTTTTCGCTCAACACGCGTCAGCCGAGTCGAATCGCGCTCGCCTATTGTTTCGCCTCTGGCAACGTCGGCTTTCAGACGGGCCGCGGCGATGGTAAGGATCCCGCCGGTGCAGAGATTGGCGTGGTCAAGCATAGCGGCATCGGGAATGTCGATGCCGATCGCAGGCAGCGTGGTTGGCACTCCGACGCCGCGCTGAAAGACGAGAATGCTTCCACGATCGCCGATCACGCACAGAACGGCCCAATCGTTCTCGC
>JANMAY010000388.1:0-2013 GCA_031360095.1 Gemmatimonadaceae bacterium | reverse complement strand
TCGAGAAGCGCTTCTGTTGACATTCGTTACAGTGGTTCCTAGATTGGGCGCCGAACATACCCCGAAGTGAAGCGACGTCCGTTGCACATTTTAGGAGTGCAAGTGTCGAAAGTCAAGAAAAGAACCAAAGTGGTGGTCGTTCGTAACGCGACGAAGCGGGCTAATCCGATCAGAAAGGCCGCGATCAAGGCGCCGAAAAAAGCGAGTGACATCGAGGTCAAGGAGCTCGACCCGTTTCGAAAGTGCGGAGCGGGGACGACGGTGGAGCGTCTCTATCGAATCACCGAACGGCTCGGAGGACAGGCCACCCACCATCTCGTGTTCTTCGATCGGCATGGGTGGTACTGCGAGCATGGCCGAACCTGCCCGGCTGTGGGTGTGGCCAAGAAATTCAAAGGCCGCATGCGGCGGTGACGAGAGGGCGATGCCGCTCGCGGGCGTGCCGTGACGCTCGCTCACTTGGAGACGTCATGGGGAGACGGGTTCCCCTCATCCGCACCCTCCATCGAGTCATGCTGAGTCTGACGCTCCAGATTGTCGTTCTACTCGGCGTGATTGCCCTGTTCGCCTACGTGCGCGCGTTGCACGCCGCGATCCCGCGCGTGCCGCCGTCTGTCGCGACCAAGGAGGATCTTCGAGAGATCCTTGAAAAGGTGGAGACGCTGCGCTCGGGGCAGTCGGCGGAGTCCGCGCGACTGCGCGGTGAGGCGGGCAAGCCCGACGTGCGCCAGTTCCAGTATGAGACGGAACTCAAGACCTACGAAGACGTGTGGTCGATGCTGGTGCAGGTGCAGGCCGCGACGGAGAGCCTTCGTCCCATGCTCGATCCGATTCACCTGCGCGACGAAGCGGTGAAGGATGCGCGCGACCGGAAGCGTCTCGCGGATTTCGCATCCGTGTTCAACGGTTTCACGCGATTCGTGCAGGAGCGGCGTCCATTTTTTCCGCCCCCCATCTATCTGGAGTTGCAGCGGCTCATGACGCTTGCGCACGGCGATGCCATCGAGGTTGCGCATGTGCGCGAGCATCTCGATCCCGACTATTGGATGTCGGCGCGCGAAAACGCCGAGGCGATCTCGCATCAGGTGGACCGCATCGGCGAAGTCATTCGCGACAGGCTGCGGCTGACGGGCGTCGTGTGAGTGCCGGGACCGAGTCTCGAACTCGGAAGACCTTGCGGTCACGGGATTTTAAGTCCCGCGCGTTTACCAGTTTCGCCATCCCGGCGCACGGCGCAAACACAGCACAAGACAAACGGGGGAGCCATCGCTCCCCCGTTCGTCATTTCCGAACTCAGAGCGGGAAACGGGACTCGAACCCGCGACCCCAACCTTGGCAAGGTTGTGCTCTACCAACTGAGCTATTCCCGCACGCGCGTGGAATATACCGGACAGAGACTGGATCGCGGTAGGCGTCGCGCTGTCGCGTGCGGCGCCCGCTGTACTACGCTTTGAGCCCGAGTACGTGCACCGCGTGCCAGGCCATCGCCGCCAGTAGTCCGGACAGCGCCGCGTCGCCGCCGTTCGCCACGGCCAACCCCGAATCATCGACGACCTGGGCCGCGAGACCGCCATGCAGTGGTGCGCGACGGAGCCACTCGAGCACGCGCGCGCCATCGGGCCCCAGCAGCCGAGCAATCTGACGCTCGAGCACGGAGGCATCGGCTGCGATGGATTTGACGGTGCGGCGATACAGCGAATCCTGCCGGTCGAGCATTTCGTACAGCGGCAGCCAGAGCGACGATGCCTGCGCGACGTCTTCTTCCGACCGCCGTCCCGCCAGATCGATCGACGCCGCGAGCTTGCCCTTCGGATCACGATCGGGTGCGAAGTGGCGCTTGATGGCGGCGCGCACGGCGGCGGGATCTTCTACCTCGCGCGCCGTCTGCTCGTCCAGCGTTCGACGCAGCACCTCGAGCGCCTGCGCAACCGTGGCATTGCCGTGCACCGTGAACGGATGGACCGTGGGCTCGCCCGCGGGGGTCACGTCCGTCGAGTAGAGTGGAAGCCGGCC
>JANMAY010000370.1:0-3220 GCA_031360095.1 Gemmatimonadaceae bacterium | reverse complement strand
CCTACCGGCGCTGGCGCCTAGTTGCGCCAAAGCCGGGGCGCGTGATCCCAGCCGATGACACTCGCCGAGATCCGCCAGTAGCCAAAGTGTCCCTTGGCGTCCTTGGGCCGCACGTCCTCGACGCGAATCGCCACGCGGTGACGGCCGGGGCCCAGATGGTCGCTCAAGTCGAACTCCACCGGTGTGACGACATCGCCCGGGCACCAGCCGCTGCGGCTGTAGTCGCTCGACCAGCTGCCGTCGGTCCAGCGCGCGCAGTAGGGGTTGCGCTCGCGCATGGCGCGGCAGTCGTTGCGCCAGGGATGCACGCGCGCGACCACCACGCCATCGACGGAGATCACGTTCGCCTTCGACACGAACTCATCTTCATCGGTGCCGTCGGTGCAGTGCCCGCTCGAGAGGTAGCGCAACACGACGCGCTTCATGCCGCGCGGCACCTCGATCGTGGTCTCGACGCCGCGCGGCATGCTGTCGCGATTGTAGGAGTCGGTGTAGTAGACCGGCGCCGCCCACTGTGGAGCGTCCCACAGCGTGTCGGCCACGTTGCGCAACGTGAAGCTCAGCCGCCACGCGGGGCTCACCCAGGTATCGATGTGCGCGCGCAGCCGGGCGGTGCCCGTGAGCAGGGGTGCGAGTTCCGACACATCGACGTCGTACTCGGTGCGCCCGCCGTATGCGGTCATGAAGCGCACGAGTTCAATGTCGGGCCGCCCGTTCGTGACGAGCCGCACATTGCCCGCGCGATCCCAGCGGTCGAACACCTCGCGCTCGGTCTTCGCCACGGGTTCGAGCGTGAGGTGCGCCATCATGCGCTGCCCCGCCGCACGTGGTGGGAGCTGAACCGTCGTCGCCACGATGCGGCCGTGATCCTCGACCTGCTCGCCCTGTCTGGCGTAGCGCCCCGCCGAATCGGCGTGGAAGTGGATCATCGCGGCGTGGAACACGGGGACGCCGCGCGTCTCGCGCGGCGCGTCCCCTGGCGCCGTCCCCCCGGTGGCCGCGGGGCCAGCGATGAGTGCCGCGACGAGGGTCGAGGCGACCCCCTTGAGCGAGGTGCAAAGCAGTCCAAGCATGCCCGCAGCTTAGCGGGTAGTGCGCTTACGGCGCGAGCAGCACGAGCTTGGTGACGCGTGAACCATCGCTCGCGCGAAGCCGCCCGTAGTAGATCCCCGCCGCGAGCGGGTGCCCTGCGTCGTCCTTGCGGTTCCAGCGGAGTTCGTGGTGACCGGCCACGCGCATGCCCGACGCCACGGTTGCGACACGCCGTCCTGCCGCATCGAACACTTCGACGTCGGCCACGGCCGCCTGCGCCAGGTCGAACGCGAGCGTCATGCCATCGCTCGCAGGATTGGGGCTGCCGCGCAGCATCAATGCGGCGCCTGGCAGATCCGGCTCGGCGACCGCGAGGGCGCCCGCCGGGAGGTCGAGCGCTTCGAGTTGGCGGCTGAGCCGCGCAATCACCATCGGTGTCGTCCCCGGGATGGAGTCCATGTCCGTCTGTTCCAGCACGACCGCTTCCGGTGACGCGCCCGAGACTCGCACGATGCCGAAGCCACCGCTGGTAGGGGAGTCAGCAGCGGGCAGCCGGATCTCGCTCAGGCGCGGTGCTCCCGACGTGCCGCCCGTCCCCAGCGCGTAGGTGCATGGAGCGCACACGGGTGCCGCGAGTCCGCCACGCGGCGCGCCGCTCTCGTCGAACAAGTAGAGCTCAACCGTGGCGCCGCCCCCCGTGGGCACCGATCCGATCCCACCCGCGTAGGTCGCGCTGAGCACCACCCAGTCATGCTGGTCCCATTCCGAGGGCCCGCCTGTGTTCTCGAGCACATAGGTCTTCGCCACGCCGGCGGGACCGAGGTAACCCTTGAGGATGTTCCGGGAGATCTTCGGCGACTTCAAGGTGTCGACCGGCGGGGGCAGGGCTACGCGCGACTCGATAGCAGCCGACAGGCGATCCGTGTCGCCCGTCGCGTCGAGCGCGATGAACCCGCTGCGATTCTGGAGCCCCGGTCCATAGCCGCCGCGAGCGGCGACCAGGTCGCCAATGCGAATGACGCGCCGGCGCGGCGCCGACGTGCCGCTGCCACTCTCGAACACGCAGGGCGCACACACCACGGTGCCGGTCGCCGAGAGCAGGGGGTTGCCGTTGGCGCCGTACAAGTACAGGGAGGTCGTCGCACCCGTGCCCGGAGTGGTCCCCGACAGCCCGGCGCTGTAGGTCAGGGTGACGATGGTGCTGAAGGCATCGGAGGCGTTCGAGGTGTTGCCTGCGGCGTCACGGAAACACGCGTGGAAGTGCGAGGCCGCGGGGACGGGGGAGGCGTGAAGCGGGACGAGCGCCAATCCGAGGATGGAAACGAGGGCGAGCGGGAAGTGGGGGCGGGATGAGCCTGTGAGTCGAGCCATGGGGTGTTCCTCCTTGGGAGGAGGACGCCGCCACGGCTCGAATCTATCGCGCCCGGATCACTTTCGCCGGCCCGCTCGCGAGGACGGGCTTCGGAACGGCGCCGGACCTACCGGTAAAGCATCTTCAACCGTCCCCAGGACGAAGGAATCGTGGGCGTCAACAGGGTCCACACCCCGTTGATGGGGAATGTCGTCGCCGCCGTACCCGGGGCCGGGATACCCAGGGCATCGGCGATCGTTCGCACCACGGTGTAGTGCGTCGTGAACTGGGTCGAGATGACGCCCGGCATGACCAGCGGTCCCACGAACAGGGTGAGCCCGTTGTTGCCGGCGCTGCTGTCGTCCTCATCCCATGTCAGCACGAGGAAGTCGTTGGGCCCGAACGTGGCCAGGATCTGCGGCACGTTCGCGGCCAGCCACGCGTCACCGTGGGCAAGGTTGCAGTTCACGTTGGAGGCGGAGTTGTGGGTGTTATTGCAATTGTTCGGAATGATGAACGACAGATTGGGCAGCGTGCCGCCGGCGAGGTCCGCGGCAAGATCGGTGTAGGGGCGCTCGTTCGCGTGATCCACGTTCGTGAAGTACGTCCAGGGGGCGTGCTTGCGCGTGTAGAGCCCCGTCGAGACGGTGCCGTCGAACGAGCAGTCGGTGGCGCCGGCAACTGCGAGGTTCTCGCTGTAAGCGTGCCACGTCTTACCGGCCGCTTCGACGGCCTGCCCGAGATTCGGGGTGCTGAAGGGTGAGCCGGGCGCGGGGCAGACGTCATTGGTGACGCCCTGCGTGCTGCCCGACCACAGCGCAAAGTAGTTGGGCTGCG
>JANMAY010000361.1:0-12469 GCA_031360095.1 Gemmatimonadaceae bacterium | reverse complement strand
GGCGAGATAGTCGGCCATGTCGTGCGGATCGTTGTGCGCACCGAACGTGTCGGTGAACGCGGTGGACGCCATCGCTGCCAACGCCGCGGCGTCCGCGGGCGCCGCGCGACGCATGGTGATCTGTGGTATGGCGCCGGACGTCATGCAGCAAATTTACGCCGAGCGTCAGCGACGCGCGAGCGTGCGCAGGCCGAGTGCACCATTGATCCACCGCACGAGCGGCAGCAGGCGCTCGTACTCGCGCGCGAGTACATCGGGCAGTCGCGCACTCGAGAGGTCGCGAGCCGTGAGTGTCTTGCCGGCGGTGAACGACTGAAGCCGAAGCAGGGCGGCCGCGGGATGGGTATCCGGGTAGCCGCGGGGCATGCGGGTGAGTGCGCTCTCTTGCGCAAGCTCACCGTACCGGCGACGAAACGCCGCGTCGCCCAAAATCCTCGAGAGGCCGCGGGGATTCTCGTCGATCGCTTCACGCAGCCGTTGGAGTGTCGGCCGCGGCGGCATCCAAATTCCTCCGCCGATGGACGCGCGCGACGCTTCCATGTGGAAGTAGAACCCTGCCCCGCCGTGCGGCGCTGCCGTTCCGACTCCGCGTCCGGCGTCCAAGTGATGGAACCAGCAGGCGACGTGCGTTTTGTACGGCGATTTGTCGGCAGAAAAGCGGACGTCGCGGTGGATCCGGAAGAGCGAGCGCTTTGGGTCGCCGACGATCTCTGGCGCGAGCGTCGCGAGGCGCACGTCGACTTCCTCCACGAGTGCAGCCAGCGGAGTGCGGAGCTCGGATTCGTACGTGTCGCGATGGCGGGTGAACCATTCGCGATCGTTGTTGCGCTTGAGCGCGCGAAGAAATGTGGCGGCGGCAGGACGAAACCCGCTGAACTCGCCCTCGCTGGATGCCGAACCCGTCACGGCATCGGCTTGGCGCGCGTATGCTCGGCGGGAGTGGTGGCCGGTGGCGTGATCTTGAACTCGAAATTCTGTTCGACGATCTGTCGGACGCGACGGCCCCTGACGCTCGCGGAGGAGAACCGCATGCGAGGCAACGCGTTGAGCACCGCTGCCACGAACGCGGGGTGCGTGGAGTGAAGCACCTGGATGGTCGTCGAGTCGGCATAGCCGGTGGTATCGACGATGTACCGCGTGAGCACGGCTCCTTCGACGCTCGCTTTCACCAGATCTGGTGGATAGATGGGCGCGGCGCTGCCTTCGGCGCGCACGGCGCTTTCTTCGACGTCGAGCACCGAATACACCGAATCATCGGATTGCACCGCCGCCGTGGGTGTCTGGCTCAAGTCGTCGACGCCAAGTTCGCTGCCTGGACGCGGCAGGGGACTTTGCCCGCCGGTCTGCTCCTTCTTTGCGTTTGGCGCTTCGGATGGCTGGAGGACCGCCCCTCCTCCCACCTCGAGATAGTGCAGGTGCTCCAGCGCCACCCGCGAACTGACCTGCCGGTCCGGCGGTGGGAGATAGAACACCTGCTGCGCCATCGATTCCTGGAGCTTGCGCGCACTTACGCCGGTGCCGTAGACCGCGGCGCCGATGAGCACCATGTGCGCGGCAATGCTCGTCGCCGCGCTGGGCCCAAAGGCCGACGTCTTCACAGTGGAGGAAAGCCAGATGCGCATGCCAGATACCCGCCGTGTTGAAGCGGACGCAGTCCGCCCCCTTCTCAGTATCGTGGGACCTGCCGGCGCCGGCAAGCGGTCACTTTCGAGGACCCCCGCCTCCGGCGCCCAGCCCCCGCGCTCCGCAACTGCACTGGTCATCGATTCGCTCAAAGGCGGCCAACTCCTCGATGCAATGGAGAATGGTTCCAGTATCGTCGATGGTGGCGGGTCGGAGGGTGAATTCGCTGTCAATGGCGTTGCTCACGGCGTGGCGGTGGCCGAATGGTGATCGTCCTCTGGCTGACTCACGGCTGAATACGTTAGTTTAGCGTTCACCGCTGTATCCCGGATGGCCGTGCACGATATCTCTCCCCTGCTCCACGAGACGCTCGCGGACCGGTACGTCCTCAAGCGAGAGATCGGTCGCGGGGGCGCTGCCACGGTCTACCTTGCGCACGACCTCCGCCATGAGCGGCTGGTCGCGGTCAAGCTGTTGCATCGCGAGCTCTCGCACGCACTTGGCGCACAGCGTTTCGTTCGGGAGATCAAGCTCACCGCGAGTCTTCAGCATCCGCACATTCTCCCGATTCACGATTCGGGCGTGGTGGACGATCAGCTGTTCTACGTCATGCCGTACGTCGAAGGCGATTCGATGCGGCAGCGGCTGGGGGCGGACAATCGTTTGTCGATCGAAGAGGCCGTGCGCATTGGCCGAGAGGTGGCCGGTGCGCTCGCGTATGCGCACGAGCGCGGTGTGGTGCATCGCGACATCAAGCCCGAGAACATTCTCTTTTCCGGCGGACATGCGGTGCTCGCCGACTTCGGCATTGCGCGCGCCATCAATCGCGCGAGTGAGAAGATCACGCAGCAGGGCACCATCACCGGCACGCCCACGTACATGAGTCCCGAGCAGGCGCGCGACCGCGCGTTCGACGGGCGCAGCGACGTGTATTCGCTGGCGTGCGTGTTGTACGAGGCGATTGCGGGGGTGCCGCCATTCGTCGGAGCGACGCCGCAGGAGCAGCTCAGCCAGCGCATCTCCAAGCTGCCGCCGAAGCTGCGTGAATATCGACACGACGTTCCGCCGCCCATCGAGGCGGTGATTGCGAAGGCACTCTCCATCTCGCCGGACGATCGGTTCGAGGATGCACGCGCGTTCAGCGCGGCGCTGTCGTCGGCAATTGGCCACTCGGGTGAGACGCTCAGCGCGCGTGCGGCGAAGCGCCCACTCGCGCAGAGTCCGTGGATGTGGGCCGGTGGCGTCGCACTCATGCTCATCGCCGTGACGGCAACCACCCCCACTGGGCGCGATCAGTTTGGCGTGCTCACGGGACGCGTGGATACGGCGCAGTACGCGGTGATGCCGTTTCAATACATCGGCGCTGCCACGCCGGCCGGCGAACAGGAGCCGGTGGCGCAGGGGTTGTACACGGCGATGCGCGAGTGGAACGGCCTCAAGCTCGTGAGCGACGTGCGCGTGTTCGACGCGCTCGAGGGCGCTCCGAACGAAACGCTTGCCGGCATGATGACGGCGGCGCGGCGCGCACGGGCGGGCAAGCTCGTATGGGGGCGTGTGTGGGTGACGGGCGACTCCATGCGCGTGCGCGCCGGCGTCTACGATGCGATCGAAGGCAATTCGCTGCGTGAAGTCACGGTCGCGGGGCCGCGCGACATGTTGTCCTCGAGCCCCTCCGCGCTGCGCAAGCTGGCCACGGATCTGCTGCGTCTCGACGGCGCTCCGATGGCACTCTCTGGTGACGTTGGCACGCGCTCGTTCACTGCGTGGCGCGCATATCAGGAAGGGCAGCGTGCGCTGACGGGCTGGCGGGTGCCCATCGCGATCTCGGCATTCGAGCGGGCGACTGTGGCCGATCCTGACTATGCGCATCCGCAGGTGTATCTCGCGCAGTTGCTGCTGTGGCGCGAGGAACCTCTCGCGCGATGGAGCCCTTTCGTGAGCAGCGCCCTTCGCAATCGCGCCTCGCTGGACCAGCGTGCACTCGGTGTGCTCGATGCGCTGGAGGGAATACAGCACGGACAGTTCGGGACGGCGTGTGCAGCCTATTCCAACATGCGCGCGCGCGATTCGCTGGATGCGATACCGTGGCTGGGGCTCGCCTACTGCCAGGGACGAGATCTCCAGGTCATTCCGAGCAAGGCCAGCCCGAGTGGATGGGCCTTTCGAGGGAGCATGGCGGCGGCGCAGCGTGCGTACGCCCACGCATTGCAGATCGCGCCGCCCGCTTTCGCCGCGCTCCCCTTTCGCTCGACAATTACCCGCATCTTTGCGGTCGAATCGAACATTTATCGCCGAGGAGCAAACGTCGACAGTTTGCCATTCTTCGGTATTCCGGACATCCGTGGCGACACGTTGGCCTACATCGCGCGGCCCTTCGCCGAGTTGAGTGGCACGCCGCTGGAGATCGCTGCTCCCGCATACGACCAAGCGCTCCAGCGCAATCGTGATGCGCTACTGGGCATTCTTTCAACGTTGACACAGCGTCTCCCAGACGATGCCGATGCGTTCGAGTCGCTGGCGCGTGTGCTCGAGACCCGAGACGACATCACCGGAACGCCACGCGGAGGATACTCGGCGCTGAGCGCGCTCGAACGGGCGAAGGTACTCGCGACGGATTCGGTGCAGCGTGCTCGCATTGGCGCCATGGACGTTCGTCTCCACCTCAAGCTGGGAGATTTCAGCCGCGCGGCGGCGATTGGAGATTCGATTCTCACCGCCTCTCGCACCACACGCGGAGCGCCGGCGGAATACCTTGCCGGAATCGCCGCGCTCCTTGGACGGGAACGTGCTGCGATCGCCTATCTGCGCTCGAGCGCACGAACGGTGAACCTTGCGGGGGCGCCGAGCGTTCCGATGCTCGAAGACGCATCCACCGCACTCTTCGTACGGGCAGCGCTCGGCGTGTGCGACGACTCATTGCGCGCACTGCACACCAAGGTTGGCACGCTCCTCGAGAGCTATGTGAATCCAGCGCAGCGTGAGCGGGCGCGCACTGGCATCCTCGCCCGACCCGTGCAACTCGCAGTCAGTTGTCTTGGCCCATCGAGCACATTGGCGTTGAACGCGCCCGGCATGCCGCTCCTCCAAGCGATCCAGTTGCTTGCCCGCGGCGACGCACCGCGCGCGCGCGCGCAGCTCGACTCGATTCAACGCCCGCGGCGGCTGATCAGGCCCGGCGAGTTCGCGCTCGACTACACCCTCACCGAAGCGTGGCTGCGCGCCGCGCTCGGAGACACGACGGGAGCGACGCACCAACTCGATCTCACGCTCACTGCACTGCCCACGCTTTCGCCGTACGTTCTGTACGAACCAGGCATGGCAGCTGCTGTCGGCCGCAGTATGGTTTTCCGCGCTGAGCTTGCCGCCCGACACGGCGATGTCGGCTCCGCCGCGCTGTGGGCGGGGCGTGTGCTGACACTGTGGGCTCACGCTGATCCCTCGCTTGCGCCGACGCTGGCACGGATGAAGGCCCTGGCCACGCATCGCACATAGTTTGACGACGCATTTGCAAGTTGCTCTCGCGGTACGCACTCACCTCATCACAGGAGGATCCGTGACCCAGTTCTACCTTCGTCGTGCCCAGATTTCCTTGATCGCGTGTGTCCTGCTGCTCGCGAGCTGTCAGAAGAAAGACGCGGCGCCCACGGATACCACAAAGCTTCCGCCCGCCGTTGCCACAGCGATGCCGGGCGCGTTGACGAAGCCCCTCGACGCGTACTCGGGCGACGAGCTCTATGACTTCGTGCGCAAGCTCTCCTTCACCGGGGGACAGGAGCGCGACCGTCGCTGCAAGAATGCCACGGGCTGCGAAGGTGCGCTGGCCACCCGCCGAACCAAAGTGCAGATCGACGCGGTCGCCCGGCAGGATTCCATCGCGCCGTCGAACGCGGGACAGTTCGGCGTGCTGTACATTCGAGCGCTGAATAAAGGGGACGCCGAGGAGGCGAGATACAGCCTGAAGCCCGGCGCGAACTTCGAGTATTTCGTGATCGTGAGCGCGGACTCCGCAGGCGCCATGCGCTGGCGGTTCGAGCAACTCGACACAACCGAGAAAGCCCGGCGGCATTCGCAGATTGGTACCGGCGTGTTTGCCGGGTGCAATCACAAGTGGGTCGCCGGTGCAGCAGCCGACTTCAAGACCTGCGAAATGGCGCGCGGCGCGGCGCGGAATGATTCCACCGTGCAGCTCGGCCTCGTGCTTCAGGCAGGCGATGTGGAGCCCGCGTGGGCCGCCTGTTCGATGGGGTGCTGCATCGTGCAATAGTTCGCTTCAGACGAACAAGGGGACGGCAAATGCCGTCCCCTCTCTTTTGCACTGCGTTGCTGGTCACGCCACGCCGTACCGCTCCCGAAGCACATTCAGGTGGTGCTTTGCATGCCCTGCCGTGATATATGCCAGCGCGCGCACGCTCACGACGCCGCCGTTCACTGTCCCGCGCTGCGCCCACGCCTCATCCGGCAGCGACTCGAACATCCGCGCCGAGCTTTCGCGCACGCTCGCCAGCTCGGCGGCCAGATCTGCGACCGTCCGTGCGTCCGAACCGGAGGTGCGCGCATAGTCGTTTTCCTCGAACCCCGGCAGCGGCGTCTGATCCCCTCTCGCGAGACGCAGTGCGCGATACGTGAAGATGCGCTCCGCGTCGATCAAGTGGCCGAGCACCACCTTGATGGTCCACTTGTCGTCCGCGTAGCGATGGCTGCCCTTCGACTCCGGAATCTTCGCGAGCGACGCATTGAGCTCCGCACCGAGTGAGCGCATGAGCGACACGATATCGCCCTCGGGGACCGATGCGATGTAGCCGGCGTAAAACGGAAAATACTCTTCTTTTGGTGGACGGCTGCGGAGTGACGCGGTCATGAGAGTGTGTCCCTCGGGATGACAAAAAGGTCAACCAGCGCGCGCGAGCTCCGGCATGGGGCGCCGGCGCCACGTGATGAGCACGATGCCCACGATCGTGATGCCGAGCGCGATGAGCTGCGCGGACGTCACCGGTCCGATCATATCGCTCTTCGCACGAAGGAACTCGACGGCGAATCGCTCGGTTCCGGCGAGCACGCAATACATGCCAAACAGCCAGCCCGACTGATGCGTGTGACGACGAAGCCGCCAGAGAATCGCGAACATCACGAGTCCGAGCGCAACTTCCAGAAGCTGCGTGGGAATGACACTCACCACGGCGTTGGGAGGAATCGAGGCGGGAAGGTTCGCGTGGTACTCACTGTTCATCACGCTGGCGAATGTCGGCGGAAGGCCATTCGGAAAGGCGACCGCCAACGGGCCGTTCCACACGCGCCCATAGTCATCGCCCACGGCCCAACACCCCGTGCGCCCGATCGCGTAGCCCGCCGCAATGCCAACGGCCGCGCCGTCGGCCACACGTAGGAATGACTGCTTCCGCCAGCGAATGATCGCCGCGCACAGCAGCACCGACCCGATGAAGCCGCCCCAGAACACGAAGCCGGCTTGACTGAACAGGTGGTCCCACCCGTTCAGAATCGCGTAGTAGACTTTCGCGCCAACCAGCGTGCCCACCAGCGCGCCGAACGTGACATCATTCATGATCTCGGCGTCGTCGCCGCGCGCCTCGAGCACCATCTGCGACACCCAGTGCGCGATCGCGAACGCGCTCATCATCGCAAAGCCGAAGCCCGTGAGATGCAGGAACCCGAGGTGCCAATCGGCAGGATGGTGCATGATCGGTGAAGGCATTTGCTACTTTCTCCGCTGAACGCGCGTTTTGGTCCACACCACCACCGACGCGCAATTCTGTCCGGCCGCCGAGAACTGCGGTGGAACGGATGCGCCGTTGTACACCTCGATCGCTGCAACTTCGTCCGGACGCACGAATGAATCGAGATCGCCGGCCGAAAGCGATTGCCACTGCGCGCCGTCGACAAAGATGGTCACGCAGCCATTGCCACTGGTTCCGCGCGACGACGTAACAACGGCATTGTTTCCCGGCCCGTTGCCCTGCGAGACGCGAATGCCTGGCACCGTGCGTAGCAGATCGGTGAAGAGTTGCGCATGACGCCGCTCGATGGCTTCCGGATCGATGAAGTGCCCGCCCGTCGCCGAGCGTTTGCGCTCCGAGTACCCGACCTTTTGGAGCCCCTGATCGCGTATCGACACGACCTCGACGGGCGTCAGCTCCGGCACGAACACGCCAAGACGCACCGTCACACGCGCTGGCGTGCGCGACGACAGCTCGACGGGAACCTCCGTCGGACGATACCCGAGCTGTCGTACGACGAGCGCCTGTGTGCCTGCAGGCAGTGAGTCCAGAACGAAGTCTCCATTCGGACGCGTGAGCGTTGCGGCACTGTTCCCCATCAGTCCCACCCGCGCGTTCGCCACGGGTGCTCCGTTCGCGTTCAGCACTTTGCCGAGCACGCGCGCGGTACCCTTCTGCGCCGGTCCCGCGGCGCTGTCCGCGCCGGCAACCTTCGGAAGCGGCGCGACGCTCATGCTGCGCAGCGCCAACAGGCCGTCCGATTGCGAGACCGTCACTTCCGCCGTTGCGCCCCCGTCCTTCCGCTGCGCCTGGAGCTTGCCTTCGTATGTCTCCGGAAGACCGCACAGCCGATACGTACCATCCGAGGTGACCACGGCTTCCCGAACGCGCGGCTGTTTCTTCATTCGCAGATTCGCGGGCAGTCCCGGCGGATCGGGATCGTACCACACGAACGAGACGCGCGCCCCTTCGGCGGCGACGTCGCTGTCCGGCTCGCGAACGCGACCGACCAGCGCGCCGGGGCCGAGCGTCCTCCGCGCGGCCGGACAGAAGAAGCCGGTGAGCACGTTGCCTGTCGGCACTGCAATGACAGTGCGGGTGATCATGTTCGCACCGAACAGCATCGCTGGTGTCACGAGCGAAATGCCGAGCGTATCGACCAGCGGATGATCGACGAGAATGCGGTATGTGCCGGGCGGAATGCTATCGATGAGAAACCGGCCGATGGAGTCGGTCTGGCCGAGGCGGCTGGTTCCCTCGACGTGAATGAGCGCGCCGGCCAGCGGCTCGCCATGGAGGCTGTCGACGGCGATGCCCTGGAGAAACGCAGTCGTCGGCTCGGCAGGCGGCGTCGATGGCTTGGCCGGCGTGTCCTTGGAAGGTGCGCCCTTGACTGGTGGACGCTGTACGGGCGCTCGCGGCGTTCCAGCTTGCGCGCCGAGCGAGGGGGCAGCGAGGGAGGCGCCGAGGAGAGCGGCGCAAAGACAAAGCAGACGCATGGGCAGGGAATATAGGGCAGGACGACATCCGCTCTACCCGGGAATCCCGAGTTGAGGTCCCAGCGTACTTCTCGTCCGGTTCGTGATGGGCTCAAAAGGCGAATTCCTCGGACGCGGCCTTGCTCCCGCCAGCCGGGCCCCGCCAATCGACCCCTGACGCTCGACGGCGTGCTTTCTGCCTCTCAGGACGGACATCACCTCAGACGGAGTCAGCCATGGGCGGAAAGGCGAGTACCAATATGCAGAGCGATCGTCCCGAATCCGGCGGTGCGGACAAGGACATGCAGCGGGAAAAGTCGGGACTCCTGGAGCTCGACAAGGAGAAATTCGCGCAGGAGCAAGTCGAGAAGCGCGCCGACGCTCCCGAACAGCCGAACGCGCCGCACGAGCCATTTTCGGTGGGCAGTCCGCGGAATCCGGAAAAGTAGGTGAACGGTGAACCGTGAACCGTAACTGCTCAGCTGTCACGGTTCACGGTTCACGGTTCACCGTTCACCTTTGTTCCCCCCTCGCGGCGCGGCAAACCCAGTAAACAGCCCCGTGTGCCGGTACGTCTGCGTGTGCCGAGCATCGTCGTCGATCGGCGCATCGATGGTATCGCTCAACTTCGAGACATCAATGCTGATCGTCCCGTCGCCGGCGACGGGGTTGTACATGTTGGCGAACTTCTTCCCGTACACGATCTCGTTCGGCTTGTAGCTGGACCGTGCATGGACGATCTGCGCAAATGTCTCATCGATGCCGCTCATGAGAATGAGAAACTCGGCGTCGTCGTTCACGAGATCGTCGTGGGTCATCCCGAACATCGGGCTCGTATCGTCGATGGGATGCACGATCGTCCAGCTCAGTGGGAAGAACACCACCTTCGTGCGCTCGAGCTCGAGCTGCGTGTACCGCCGGCCTTTTCCGTCGAGGCGCGTGAACAGCACCTTCGCTTCGAGCTCCATGAGCTGGTTGCTGCGCGCATTCGTGATGCGGAACATGAATCCCGTCTTGCCCTGATACGGGGCAACGACGGCCGTCTCGCTGAAGATCAGTGCAGCAGTCGGTCGCGAGAAGCGCGCAAACAGAAGGCCCGTGAGCAGGGCGACCATCAGAATGCTGATAATCGATTCAACCGTCACGAGCGCATTGGCCGCCGCGCTGTTTGGATAGATGCTGCCGTAGCCGACGGTCGCGAAGGTGTGGACGCTGAAAAAGAACGCGCGCAGGAACCGTCCACCCGCCTGCTCCTCGCCCATGCCGCCAAGTGCGTTCGAACCGCATAGGAGATAGGCCCACGCGAACAGTCCGTTCACCGCGATGTACAGACCAATGGCGACACCGAGGAAGCGCGGCCAGCTCATCGAGAGCGCGGCGTGGTACCCGTTCAGATACGTGAGTGGGGGAAAGCCTTCGCGGCGCGCGGTGAATCGCCCGTTGCGCTCGATGAGCCGACGCTCGTTCGCACCGCCAACGACGGAGCCGAATCCGAGGTCCTTCGGCTCGTCTCCGACCGCGGCGACCGGCGTGATCAGCGGCGCCGCTGAGATCTCCGAGTTCGTACCGTCGTTTTCGCTCATCCGATGAGAAGCTAGCGCGCGAGACGCTTGCGTCAAACGCGGGCCGCGCAGCAGTATGGCGGAATGACTGACGCATCGGCACGGCAGTGAGCTGGCGGCTCCGCGTAGCACGTCGCCTCGTGCGCGCACTCGTTCGAGAGCGCTACTGGGGCGACGAGCGGGCGCTTGCGCAGCGCGCACGCAAGTTGTTCGGTTCGCCGCGCCCTTGGGCGGTGCTGATGAGTCGCGGAGTGACCATTACTGCGATCGCCGAGAACGGCGTGCGTGGCGAGTGGCTGGCGCCGTGGGACCCCCACCCGGGTGTGCTCCTCTACATTCACGGCGGCGGCTACGTCTCGTGCTCACCGATGACGCATCGTCCGATCACGGCGGCACTCGCACGACGCACACGACGACGCGTGCTGAGCGTCGACTACCGCCTCGCGCCGGAGCATCGCTTTCCCGCCGCGCTCGACGACGTCATGGCCGCCTATCGCGTCGCCCTTGCCGCCGCACCTCGCGGCGTCGCCGTCGCGGGCGACTCCGCCGGTGGTGGGCTCGCGCTGGCGCTCTGCGAGCGGGCCCGAAGCGAAGGGTTGCCGTCGCCCGCGTGCGTCGTGTGTTTCTCTCCCTGGACCGATCTCACCGGAAGCAGCGAGTCCATGCGAACGAATGCGGAGCGCGATTCGATGTTTTATCCCGCGAACATCGCGCAGTTCGCATCGGTCTATCTGGGGACCGCACCGCCCCGCGCGTCGCTCGCATCACCCATGTTTGCCGCGCCGTCCAAGCTGCCGGCGTCACTGTTCCATGTGGGCGCGGAAGAACTGCTCCTCGACGACGCGCGGCTGGTCCATCAGCGCGCACGTCAGTCGGGGAGCGAGAGCTACTTGCGAATCTTCAAGGGCGCGTTTCACGCCTGGCAGCATCTCTACGGGGTCGTGCCGGAGGCGACGGCGTCGATCACCGAAGCCTCCGACTTCATTCATCGACACCTGGATTGATCGTTACGGAACAGGCGCGGGCTTGGGCTCGACCCTCACGATCCACAACCCGTTGTTGTAGTCGTTGACGTAGGCGAGGCCATCCTTCGGATTGACGACCACGCCCCAGGTGAACGCCGCATTCTTGCCCCCTTCGATACCCTGCATGTCGGCCGTGTTGAGATGGGCGATCTCGCGACCCTGGGCGCGCAGATCGCCACGCAGCTCGCCCGACACGTCGAAGACGCGAAATCCCCCGTCGTACGCGCCCATGTAGAGCGTGTCACCGGAGATCCAGACGTTGTGGACACCGCCATACTCGGGCGTGTACGACGCGACGGACTTGGGATGCTCGATGTCGCTCACGTCGAGCACCTGGAGGGTGCCGTACATCCGCGATGATGCCGCGTCCTTTGCCCCGGCGACGCTGCCGTTGCGATACACCTCGTCCGCGATGAACACATAGTTCTTGTGGCGCCACGCGGTATGCGTTCCGCGCCCGAACCCGGGGCCGCTCACGGCTTCGACGTCGCGATACAGCTTGTCGAGATCGTACTTGTACTGCGAAACAAACGTCGGGTTCGACGGCGAGCCGCCCTTGATCCCGTTGCCGATGTCCAGGATGACGAGGCCATCGTTCCACCACGACCCGTAGAGCAGTCCGTCGCGGATGTCGATGTCGTGGATGTAGCGCCCGCTGTTGTCGGAGCCCGGCGTCTTCCACTCGCCCACCTGCTTCGGATGCAGCGGATCGTTGATGTCGATCACGTGCATCTTGCCGGTGGCGTCGCTCGTGAGGTAGACGTGCGTGCCGTACTTCGGCTGCGTGTACACGAAGGCCGAGTGCACGCCGCCGGTGACGCCGTCGGTGAACTCGCTGATCGCCTTGGGATGCAGCGGATCGTGCGTGTCGGCGATGACGATGCCGTTCTTGCGGTCCGCCGCGCCCTCGCGCGTGAAGACCATGTAGTTGCCGTCTGCCGTCGTCATCATGTCGTTCACCAGGCGCGTGTTGGCCTGAATGGAATCGACGATGACGGGCGCCCCGGGATTGGAGATGTCGATGGTGTAGACCCGATCGCCGCCGCCGT
>JANMAY010000304.1:0-1931 GCA_031360095.1 Gemmatimonadaceae bacterium | reverse complement strand
TAGGCAAAATGGTAGGGCGAGACGTACGCGCTTTTCGAAAGTGCTTCCAGGTCGCGCGCGATCGCTCGTGCCTTTTCCAGTTCACCAGCCATGCCGTAGGCCTCACCCAATTGACTCATCCAGAGCGAATTGCCTCGAGATCCGGCAACCGCCTTCTCGAGCTCGGCCAACCCCTCCTTCACCCGTCCACTGAGGAAGTACGCCCAACCCAGCGTAGCGCGCGAGCGATCGTGATGCGGGTCGAGCTCTACGGCATTTTGCGCGCTGATGACCGCCTCGTCGTAGCGGCCGGCGCGCAGCAGTGTCGTCGCGACATCGGAACGATGTGCCAGCGGGTCCAGTTCCTGTGCCCGGTGCAGCATCACCATGGCTTCATCGTAGCGTTCGAGCGCTGCGAGTAGGCGTCCGTACAAATCATAGGCATCCGCGCCGCTCGGGCTCAGCTCCAATGCCCGCTTGAAGCTCAGCTCCGCACCCGTCCAATCAAAGTCACGTACCATCTTCAGATGCGCCGTCGTGCAATGTGCCAAGCCCAGGTCGGGCGTGAGGCGCAGGGCAGTGGCAGCGGCATCGGCGGCACGCTGATACGTCTCGCGCGGCGCCATCGTACCAAGTTCCGCGAGCTCGATCAGCGACATGGCCATGTTCGCATATGCGGGCGCACACGTGGGGTCGCGCGCGATCGCACGCTCGAAGCACTCGATCGCGCGCGCATGGCCCTCCGGCGTGAACTTGACGAACCATTGGCGTCCTTGCAGAAAGAGCTTGTAGGCCCGCAGATCCATCGCAGGATCGGTGCGAACGCGCGACTCCTCCTCTCGCGACAACTCCGCTTTCAGCGCGGCGGCGATGTGAAGCGCGACGTCCGTCTGAATCGAGAATATGTCCGTCAGCTCCCGGTCGTAGGTCTCGGCCCACAGGTGCCGATCCGTCTCGGCGTCGATGAGCTTGGCCACGATGCGCACGCGATCCCCGTCATGACGCACGCTCCCGTCGAGCAGGGTCTTCGCACCGAGCTTCGCGCCGATCTCCTTCATGCTCTGCTGCCGCGGGTTGAACGGCATCACCGACGTGCGCGAGATCACCTTCAGCGCCTTGATCTTCGACAGGTGCGCAGTGACGTCTTCCGTGAGTCCATCCGCGAAGTACTCGTTCTCGGGATCGGCGCTCAAATTGAGGAACGGCAGCACTGCGACAGACGAAACTCGAGGGCGCCCTGCCGCCGCCATCGGCGCGCTGCGCAGTCGTTTCGCCAATGCAACGACTTCCGGATCTGCGTCAAGCTCGAGATCTGCACGCCGGCGCGCAGCGTGCTCCGTTGCATGCTGTATCGCACCGAGCCGGTCGCCCGCGGCATCGAGCGCGCGCATCAGTCCCTGCGCATACGCACCGGAATGCGGATCGGCGGTGACCAAACGACGGCACGTGCCGACCCGCCCATGCACCTCACCTGATCGCTCCTGGCGCTCGGCGAGTGCGAGCAGTGCGCCAACATATGCGTGGGCGAGCTCGGTCCGGCGTTCATCGAGCCAGTAACCGAACTCGATCGAATCGTCGAGGTGAAATCCGTCGAGCAAAGTGCCGCAATAGAGACTGGCGATTCGATCCGTGGCGCTCTCCGCGATTGCAGACCGGAGCTCGTGCAAATCGCAGGACAAAAGCGTTGGGTTGAGCAATAATCCGTCGCCCGTCGAAGCGATGGCCTCACTGCCAAGAGCCGAGCGCAACACGTGCACGGCGAGGTTGAGCAGCCGGCGCGCGTTGGCCACGTCGCGCTCGGGCCAGAGCAGCGCCATGGCGCGGTCACGGGAAAGCGGCTGCGGCCACGCCGAAACGACGAGTGCCAGCAGCGCAATGCGATGACGCTGGGCGGGCGGCCCGCTCAGGGGCGTATCTCCGGAACGCAGGGACGCGCCCCCGAGCAGTTGGAC
>JANMAY010000300.1:0-5292 GCA_031360095.1 Gemmatimonadaceae bacterium | reverse complement strand
CGGGGCGGGGACGACATGCGGCTGTAGCCGGCTTAAGATGGCGAGGAAACCGCCTCAGGAACAGTGCGGCCCCTCGCTCAATGCCTGAACAACCGCGTGCCGGTGAAGACCATCGCGATGTCATGCTCGTCCGCGGCGGCGATCACGTCGGCGTCGCGCACCGACCCGCCGGGCTGAACGATCGCGCGCACCCCGGCCTCGGCGGCCTGGTCGATCCCATCCCGGAACGGAAAGAAGGCATCGGAGCCGAGCGCGCAGCCGGCCGTATCATGGCCGGCAGTGGCCGCCTTGTGCACGGCGAGAAATGCGGCGTCCACGCGCGACATCTGTCCGGCGCCGATCCCGATCGTCGCGCCGTTCCGCGCAAGGACGATGGCGTTCGACTTGACACTCGCCACGGCGCGCCAGGCAAATAGCAGATCGCGATGCTCGTCGCTCGTTGGCGCGCGTTTGGATACGACGGTCCATGCCGAATCGTCGATCACTGCCGGTGGCCGCTCCTGCAAGAGCAGGCCGCCGCGCACCCGCTTGTAGTCGAGGGCACCGGCGGGCCAGCGCGCTCGGCCCTCGAGGACGCGAAGATTCTTCTTGCGGCCCAGAATCTCGAGCGCGCCCTCTGCATACTCGGGCGCGACCACGCACTCGACGAACAGACTCGACACTGCCTCGGCGGTTGCTTCATCCAGTCGCACGCTGAGCGAGATCACCGAGCCGAATGCCGACACGGGGTCGCACGCGAGTGCCTTGCGGTATGCATCAACCGCGCTGCTTCCAGTCGCAAGGCCGCACGGTGTCGTGTGCTTGACGATGGCGCAGGAGATCTCGTCGCCAAACGGTTCGGTTGCGAGCAGCGCGCCTTCGAGATCCAGCAGGTTGTTGAAAGAGAGCTCCTTGCCGCCGCGTTGCGTGAGTCCGGCGAGGCCCGCACCGGGCGCCTCGATGTAGAACGCCGCCGCCTGTCCCGGATTTTCCCCGTAGCGCAGACTCTGCGCCTTGTTGAGTGGCAGACACGTGCGATCGGGGAACCTCTCGTCGATCGCGCCGGCGAACCACGCCGCAATCGACGCGTCGTACGCCGCGGTGTGATCGAACACCTTGGCCGCCAGCCGCCGGCGAAGGTCGCGATCCACATCGTCCGCGAGCAGGCGTGCGAGCACATTGGCGTAGTCGCGGGGATCGACGATCGTGATCACTCCCTCGAAATTCTTCGCCGCCGAGCGGAGCATGCTCGGGCCACCGATGTCGATTTGCTCGACTACCTCTTCGGGAAGAGCGCCCGCTTTGGCGGCGGTTTCGCGGAAGGGATAAAGGTTCACCGCGACGAGGTCGATCGGCGCGATGTGATGCTCGGCGATGGCGGACAGGTGCTCCGGCGAATCGCGCCGGGCAAGGAGTGCTCCGTGCACGGCGGGATGCAGTGTCTTCACACGTCCGTCGAGCATCTCGGGGAACTTCGTCACCTCGCTGACGTCCTGCGTTGCGATGCCGGCCTCGCGCAGCGTGCGCGCCGTGCCGCCGGTGGAGATGAGCTCCCAGCCGAGGTCGTGAAGGCCGCGCGCGAAGTCGACGAGGCCGGATTTGTTCGACACGGAAAGCAGGGCGCGGCGTGCGGTCATCAGCGTGGTTTGGCGAATGCCTGGTCGAGGAGAGTCGCGAGCGCAATGGCGTCGAGCGCGGGATCGAACGGCGGCAAAATCGCACTCGGCGTCAAGAATGGCGACGTGACTGCGCCATCCGCGCCGAGCGTCACTCGGCCGGCGGCCACCGACTGCACCATGCGCGGATACAACAAGTGCTCGGCGCGCAGCACGCGGTCCTGAAGGAGGTATTCGTCGTCGTCCGCGAGAACAGGCACGGGCCAATGCGCGATCGTGGGACCATGATCGTACTCGGCATCGACGAAATGCACAGTGGGTCCGCTCATGGGCACGTGCGCGACACGTACGGCGCGATGGACGCGAATGCCGTACATGCCGGGGCCGCCAAACTTCGGGAGCGGGGCGGGGTGCACGTTGATCATTCGTCCGGCGAACGCGCGAGTTACTGGCGGCGGCACGAGTTGGAGATATCCCGCGAGCACCACCAGATCGATGTGATGCCGACCGAGAAGATGCTGCAGATTGTGGCCGAGCGGCGAGCGCGGTGACGTGATGGTCGCCGTGGGAATGCCTGCCTCGATGCCGCGCCCAAGCGCACCGGCATCGCTTCGGTCCGACGCGACCAACACGATGTGCGATGCCGACGAGCGCTTGAGGGAGCGCTCGTGGTCGATCAACGATTGGAGATTCGAGCCACCGCCGCTCGCCAGCACCGCAACGCGAGCTCGATTCACGGTCGAGGCGCGAGTAGCAGTTCGACGGCGTCGGTGAACGTGTCGACCACCGCGATGCCGGCACGCGACGCTGCGCGAAGGTCCTGATCCGGCGTTTCGGGGGACCGGAGCAGTGCTGCACGGCCGCCGAACGCCAACGCGGGCTGCACGTCGCGCATCTTGTCTCCCATGTAGACACACGCCGCGAGATCGAGCGCATGCATACTCGCGGCGCGCGTGTACAATGCGGTGCCGGGCTTGCGACACTCGCAGGGCGTAATCTCCGGGCCGTGCGGACAGGTGAACGTATCGGTCAGCGATACGCCTTCACCGACCAGCAGCTCGTCCAGCCGGCGGCGCACGCGTCCGTACTCGCGCAGCGAGATCTTCCCCCGCGCGATGCCCGACTGATTCGTGCACACGATGATGGGGTATCCCGCCGCGGCGAGTCGCCGCAGGCCGGCGCCCACACCGGGCACGAGCGCGACCTCATCCGGATCGCGCATGTAGTGCGTGTCGTGGATGAGCGTTCCGTCGCGATCGAGGAGAGCCGCGTGTCGCCGGCGCGAATCAGACATTCGTTGCCAGCACGGCTTCGACGAGCACGTCGGCATCGACGTCTGAGACGGCGCGGAAGTCCAACAGCATCCGTCCGTCGTGCACGCGTCCAACAACCGCTGGCTCCCGCCTGCGCAGGCGCGTCGCCCAGCCTTCCGCATCTCCGGGCAGCGCGATGGCAAAGCTCGGAAGGGTGGCTGTGGGAAATGCACCGGCGCCCACGCTACCCACGGTCTCGACCATCTCGCACGTGACACCGCGAACCCTCAGAATGCCCGTGCAGCTCTCGACACGCTCTCGCAGTTCGTCCGATGTCGCAGCAAGGAGCGCGAGTGTCGGAATGTCTCGCATTGCGCGGTCCGGCTCGCGATAGAGCGAGAGCGTCGCCTCGAGTGCCGCGAGGGTGAGCTTGTCGACGCGATAGGAGCGAACGAGCGGATTGCGACGCATGGCCTCGAGATGTCGCGCGTCGCCGAGAATGATGCCGGCCTGTGGTCCGCCGAGGAGCTTGTCGCCGCTCATGACGACGACGGAGGCGCCGGCGTCCAGTGCCTCTCGTGCCGTCGGTTCGCCAGTCAGGCCGATGGAGGCGAGAGAGATGAGGAGGCCACTGCCGAGATCGTGCACGATCGGGATGTCGCGCGGCGCCGCGATGAGCGAGAGCTCGCGCACGGTGACCTCGGCGACGAATCCGGCCTGCGCAAAGTTGCTGCGGTGCACCTTGAGGATGGCGCCCGTCTCCGCCGTCATCGCGCGCTCGTAGTCCGCCGAATGCGTGCGGTTGGTCGCCCCCACCTCGATCAGGCGCGCGCCGCTCTTCGCCATGATGTCGTGCACGCGGAAACTGCCCCCGATTTCCACCAGCTCGCCGCGCGACAGCAGAGCGTCGCGACCGTCGGCGATGGTGTTGAGCGCAAGCACCAAGGCGGCGGCGCAGTTGTTCACCACCAGCGCGTCCTCCGCGCCGGTGAGCTCGCGCAGCAGCCCGGCGCAGTGCGTATAGCGCGAGCCGCGCGCGCCTTCCTCGAGATCGTACTCCAGGTTGCTGTATCCCGACGCGACGTGCGCGATGGCGTCCAGCGCCGCCGCGGGCAACGGTGCGCGGCCAAGATTCGTGTGGAGCACGATCCCGGTGGCGTTCACGACGCGCCGAAGTGACGGACGCTGCGTGCTGGCGACGCGCGACGCGATGACACGCGTCCACTCGGCATCGTCGGCGGGCAGCAGCACATTGGCGCCGCGAAGCGTGCTGACGACGCTGCGCACGGCGTCCACCACGAGCGCGCGCGGCGTGGTGTCGAGCAAGGCCCGCACGCCGGCGCTGTCCAACAACGCGCCCACGCTTGGCAGGTTGCGGCGGGAGTCGCTCACGGAGTCTTTGGCGCCGGTGGAGTTGTTCGCGCGCTGTCCGCCGCGGGTTTGGGTGGTGGCGGCTTTGGTGTGGTGAAGCTGCGCTCGCTGGGCTGAGTTCGTCCGCTGAGCGCCCGCACTCCGGCGACGCTTAGGCGATACGGTGTGTTCGGCGTGAGTCGAGCGCCCAGCTTGAGCGCGACGGATGCAGACGGCGCGGGGCGGGAGGGGATGGGCGGGGGAAGCTCCTTCGTCGTGGCCGGCGTAGCCGCCGGTGGCGTCACGGGGCGGAGCACCGGAGCGATGGGCTTTCCCGCGACCGAATCCGCGCGGCGTGTGGAATCGAGCGTAGCTTGAGCCGCCGCGACGGCGGCGTCTCGCTCCTGGCGCGGCGTGAGTGCGGCGGTGATGGGAATGACGGTGCTGTCCGCGCTGATGAGCCGAAACGCTGCTGCCTCGATCGTTTGCGAGGGATCGATCAGGCGGTCGAAGGTGACCTTGAGCGAGACCGAATCTGTCGCTTCGACGGTGAGGAGACGCGCCGGAAGTGTATCGCGCTGAACGGCGAGCAGCTCGATGGGCGCGGGATGCGGAACAGTGACGCGAACTGTATCGAACGCTTCGTTGCGATCGAGCGCCCGATTGCCGTTCTGGTCCAGAATCACACGCACGCGATAGGAACCCGGGAGCATTGGACCGATGGCGAAGCGGCCCACGGAATCCGACTGCGCGAGATAGGTGATGCTGTCGGGTGTCATCGCCTCGATCAGCGCGCGCGGGGCTCCGCGCTCCGTCGGCCAATCGAATGCGACACCGGTGATCTTGTCAGCCGGAATGGTTGGGCCGGTGGAGAAGACGATGCTGGCGCCGGTCTTCATGGCATTGCTGCGCAAGTCGCCGAGTCCCGGCAGCAGTGTCACGGTGTAGGCGGTGTTCGCGCGGAACGCGTGGCGCGGGCGGACGTCGATACGGTTCCGATGCCATTCGATGCGCGGTGCTCCATCGGACGGGGACACGAGGAAAAACTGATCCAGCTCCTGCGCGCCGGTGCCGCGATCGTTGATGGTCTCGTC
>JANMAY010000299.1:0-5268 GCA_031360095.1 Gemmatimonadaceae bacterium | reverse complement strand
TCCGCAGCTGGTCGAAGCGACCAAGCGCGAGGACAACCCCAACGTTGCCGAGTTCCGCCTTCAGCCGCTCGAGCGCGGCTTCGGGCATACGCTCGGGAATGCGATGCGTCGCATGCTGCTGTCGTCGCTCCGCGGCGCGGCCGTGTGGGGCGTGCGCATCGACGGCGTCGTGCACGAGCATCAGACCATCCCCGGTGTCGTCGAGGATGTGCACCAGATCATCGGCAACCTCAAGACGCTGACGCTGACGCTCGCCGACGATGTCGAGAGCGCCGTGCTGCACATCAAGCGCGACAGCTCCGGCGCCGTCACGGCCGGCGATCTGACGCCGGTCTCTGGCGTGCGCATCGTCGAAGCAGGGCATCACATCCTGACGCTGCACGACGACCGCGATTTGAACATCGAGCTGTACGTCAACAAGGGTCGCGGGTACGTCGAAGCGGATCAGCATCCGCTCGATCGCGGCTTGCCAGTTGACCTGGTGCGCATCGATTCCATCTACAACCCCGTGCGCCGCGCCAATTTCTCGGTCGCGGAGACGCGCGTCGGACAACGCACCGACTATGATCGGTTGACGTTGACGGTGGAGACGAACGGCACGATCACGCCGGAAGAGGCGGTCAGCTATGCCGCGGCGCTTGCCCAGACGCACTTCCAGTATTTCGTGGAATTCGGCTCCCACAGTTCCGCGCCGGTGGCTGGCGGTGGCGCCGATGGCGCGGGCACCGACGGTGCGCGCATGCAGGGGCTGCTCAAGACCCCGATCGACGATCTCGAGCTGAGCGTCCGCTCCGTCAATTCGCTCAAGAATTCGAACATTCGGAGTCTCGGCGATCTCGTGCGCCAGACGGAAAGTCAGATTCTCCAGGTCAAGAATTTCGGAAAGAAGTCGCTTCAGGAGATCGCCGATCTGCTCGAGCGCGAAGGTTTGAACTTCGGGATGCGGTTCGAGGAGAATGGCGAGGGCGTACGCGTGCTCGATTGGGGCACACCGCCGAGCCAGGCCGCCGCGGCCGCACCCGACGACGAAGAGGAGTAACACCCATGCGTCACCGGAAGGCAGGACGGCAGCTGCGCCGCACGAGCGAGCAAAAGCTCGCTCTCATGCGCAACCTTGCGACGTCGCTCATCGAGAGCGAATCGATCGAGACGACCGAGGCGAAGGCCAAGGAGCTCCGTCCGTTCATCGAGAAACTTGTCACCAAGGCGCGCACGGGAACGCTGCATGCCCGCCGCCTCGCGATCCGCCATATCCAGAAGCGTGCGGCGGCCGACAAGCTCTTTCAGGAGATCGGGCCGCGCTTCGCCACGCGCAACGGTGGCTACACGCGCATCCTCAAGACTGGCTTCCGCAAGGGAGACGGTGCCGACATGGCGCGCATCGAGTTCGTTCCAGGGGAGAAGTAGCACCATGGCCATCGCTCGCAACCGCTGCTATCACTGCGACAAGGGAGTCGCGTTCGGCAACAACGTCTCGCACGCGAACAACAGGACGCGCCGGACCTGGAAGCCGAATCTGCAGGTCGTTCGGACGCTCATCGACGGCAAGATCACGAAGGTCAAGGTGTGTACGCGCTGCCTGAACGCGGGCAAAGTCCCGCGCGCTCCGCGCGGCGCGCAGGTGGCGTGAGGACGCAGCACCGCCGGACCCACGTGCCAAAGGGAGCTCTCGAGGGCTCCCTTTTTCTTGTATCCGCCCATACCTCTGTGCCATGCCCACCGCGCTGATCTCCGGAATCACAGGGCAAGACGGCTCCTATCTCGCCGAATTTCTTCTCGCCAAGGGCTATCGCGTCGTCGGGATCGTGCGCAGAAGTTCCACGACACCGTATGAGCGCATCGCCCATCTCGTCGATCAACTGGAGCTGTGCAGCGCCGATCTGCTGGATCAGACGTCGCTGACCGACGTCGTGCACGACGTTCAGCCCGACGAGATTTACAATCTGGCGGCCCAGAGCTTCGTGAAGGCGTCGTGGTCGCAGCCCGTGCTGACCGGTGAATTTACGGCGCTGGGTGTGACGCGCATGCTCGAAGCGATGAAGAAAGCGGCGCCCACATCGCGATTCTATCAGGCCAGCTCGAGCGAGCAGTTCGGCAAAGTGCTGGAAACTCCGCAGCGGGAATCCACGCCGTTCTACCCTCGCAGTCCGTATGGCGTGGCGAAGGTGTACGGCCATTGGATCACGCTGAACTATCGCGAAAGCTTCGGCCTGTACGCCGTTTCCGGCATTTTGTTCAATCACGAAAGCCCGCGGCGCGGACTGGAGTTCGTGACGCGCAAGGTCACGGACGGTGCGGCGCGCTGCAAGCTCGGCAAGTCCAAGGAGCTCCTGTTGGGCAACATCGAGGCGCGCCGCGATTGGGGCTATGCCGGTGACTATGTCGACGCGATGTGGCGCATGCTCCAGCAGGATGAGCCTGACGACTACTTGATTGCCACGGGCGAGACCTGGTCCGTGCGGCAGTTGTGCGAATACGCATTCGAGGCCGTTGATCTCGACTATCGCGACTTCGTCAAGCACGATGCACGCTTCGATCGGCCGGCCGAAGTCGACTTGCTCGTCGGCGACTATTCGAAGGCGAAGACACAGTTGGGCTGGGAGCCGACGGTGCGCTTTCGTGAGCTCGTCCGGATGATGGTGGCAGCGGATCTTTCGCGTCACTCCGGCCGGCCGTGAGCACACGCGCGCTCGTCACTGGTGGCAACGGCTTCGTCGCGCAATGGCTGATCAAGGCGATGCTGCACCGAGACTGGAGCGTGATCGCGGCCGGCCTTCCGACGCCGCATACCGCCGGGATCCTGAACACGGAGGAGCGGACACGCGTCACCTGGTTGCCGATGGACATTCTGGAGCAACCGGAGATTGCAGCCGCTGTTGACGCGGCGCAGCCGGATGCGATCGTCCATCTCGCGGCGGTGAGCCATATTCCCGATGCGCGCCGCAATCCTGCATACGCATACGAAGTGAATGCCGTCGGCACCGTTCGGTTGCTCTCCGAAGTCGCGCGGCTCAGGGCGGGTGGAGTGTGTGACCCCACCGTGCTCGTAGTCGGATCCGGTGAGCAGTACGGACGGCACGAGCTGAACGAGATGCCGCTGCACGAAGATGTCGCCCTCCGCCCACTGTCGTTGTACGCCGCCTCGAAGGTTGCGCAGGAAATCGCCGCCCTCCAAGCGTATCGGAGCGACGGCGTCCGCATCACGTGTACACGGAGTTTCAACCATTCCGGGTTGGGTCACGGCGGTCAATTCCTCCTCCCGTCTCTGGTGCGTCGGGCGCTCGAGCTGCCGACGTCCGGCGGGCGGCTCCTGATCGGCAATGGCGACACGGTCCGCGATTTTCTCCATGTGGCCGACGTCGCGGAATCATATTTGGCGCTGGTGACGGGCGGCGTCGCGGGGGACGTCTACAACGTGTGCAGCGGGGAAGGGGTCAGCGTGCGCGCCCTCGCCGCGTCCGTCTTGCAGCGTGCCGGCCGTACCGCCGAGATTCTCAGTGATCCCGCGTTGACGCGACCCGTGGACGTTCCAGTGCTCGTTGGCAGCAACGAGAAGTTGCGCCGAGCGACCGGTTGGACGCCGCACCGAACGCGTGACGACATCATCGACGACCTGATACATGCCGCGACGCACTGATCTCCACCGCATTCTCGTCATCGGCTCCGGACCGATCGTCATCGGCCAGGCGGCCGAGTTCGACTATTCGGGCACCCAGGCCACGAAGGCGCTGCGCGAGGAGGGGTACGAGGTCATTCTCATCAACTCGAATCCCGCCACGATCATGACCGATCCCGAGATCGCGGATCGGACGTACATCGAGCCGGTCACCGCAGCGTTCGTGGAGTTGGTCATCGAGCGCGAACGACCGGATGCCCTGCTGCCCACCATGGGCGGACAGACGGCACTGAACGTCGCCATGGTGCTCACTGGCAACGGCGTGTTGGAAAAGTACGGCGTCGAGTTGATCGGTGCGTCGGCACGGGCGATCGGCATCGCGGAGGATCGCAAGCAGTTCGGTGAAGCGATGGATCGTATCGGGCTCGGAGTGGCGAAAGGCGGGATCGCCAACACGCTCGACGAGGCCGTCGCACTGCTCGACACGACGGGATTCCCGGCGATCGTGCGTCCGTCATTTACACTCGGTGGCACCGGTGGCGGCATCGCGTACAATCGCGATGAGTTCGAAGACATCGTGCGTAACGGTCTGCAGGAGAGTCCCACGAGCCAGATCCTGGTCGAGCGCTCCCTCATCGGATGGAAAGAGTTCGAGCTCGAGGTGATGCGCGATCGCTTCGACAACGTGGTGATCGTGTGCTCGATCGAGAATCTCGATCCGATGGGCGTGCACACGGGCGACTCGATCACGGTCGCGCCGGCCATGACGCTCACGGACCGTGAATACCAGACGATGCGCGACGCCGCCGTGGCGATCATTCGCGAGGTGGGGGTGGATGCGGGTGGATGCAACATCCAGTTCGCGGTGAATCCCGTCGATGGCGAAATGGTCGTCATCGAGATGAATCCGCGCGTGTCGCGTTCGTCGGCGCTGGCGTCGAAGGCAACCGGATTCCCGATCGCGCGCATCGGGGCGAAGCTCGCCGTGGGCTATCGGCTGGATGAGATACCGAACGACATCACGAAGACGACGCCCGCGTCGTTCGAGCCGGTGCTCGACTACGTGGTGGTGAAGATGCCGCGGTTCGCGTTCGAGAAGTTCGCCTCGGCGAGTCCGCTGCTCACGACGCAGATGAAGAGCGTCGGCGAGGCGATGTCGATTGGGCGCACATTCAAAGACGCGTTTCAGAAATCGATGCGCGCCCTCGAGACGGGCCGCACCGGCTGGACGATCGGCGCGCGGCTCATCGACGACCGCCTCGTGGACGACAGTGTGGAGGCGCTGCGCGGTGCGCTGCGGCAGCCGACGCCCGAGCGAATCTACCAAGTGAAACGGGCGATGCTGCAGGGCATGACCGTCGAGGAGCTGTACGAGCTGACGGCCATCGACCGCTGGTTCCTGGCGCAGATGGAAGAGCTGGTCGAAGCGGAACGCTGGTATCAGGCGCTGCCGTCCGTCGACGCGCCCGCGCTGCGCCGCATGAAGCAGTTCGGGTTTTCGGATCGTCAGCTGGCGGACCTGCGCGGCGAAGTGGAGGCGCGCGTGCGCGAGGCGCGCTGGGGGCTTGGCGTTCGTCCGGCGTACAAGATGGTGGACACCTGCGCCGGCGAGTTTCCATCGGCGACGCCGTACTTGTACGGCAGCTACGATG
>JANMAY010000297.1:0-2097 GCA_031360095.1 Gemmatimonadaceae bacterium | reverse complement strand
CGGTGGGGCGCGGAAGATTACGAGGACCTGATGAAGGCGACGGACATCGCGGCCGCGCGGGCCGACATCGACTCGACGCGCATGGGCGTCACCGGAGGTTCGTACGGTGGCTTCATGACGGCGTGGATCACCACGAAGACCACTCGCTTCAAGGCGGCGCAGACGGATCGCATGATCAGCGACTGGACATACTGGTATGGCGCGTCGGACGCGCAGGGGCTCACCGAGTTCGAGTTCTACGGCAAGCCGTGGGACAACTTCAAGCTGTACGATGAGCTCTCGCCCATTCGGCACGTGAGCAAAGTGCGCACGCCGACGTTGATGGTGCAGTCGGAGGAGGACTTCCGCACGCCGATGGGGAATGCGGAGCTGTGGTTCCTCGCGTTGAAGAAGCGCAACGTACCGGTGGAGCTGGTGCGGTATCCGCGGTCGACGCACGAGTTGTCGCGCTCGGGGGAGCCGTGGCTGCTGGTAGATCGGCTTGGGCGACTGCGGCAGTGGTTTGCGTACTGGCTGCAGGGTGAGGCGCGATCGACGGCGAGCAGATAGCCGCACAACGGCACGTCGCGCCAGGTACGGTCGCGGGCATTCCTTCCGACGGCGGGACTTCGCGTAAACGCTCCGGCCGAAGCGGCCGGAGCACGCTCAGACGCCGTCTCCAGGAACGCTCGCTCCCTCCTTATTCAACTGCGACCTTCGACTACGCAGGCAAACTCCGCGCAGTCAAGGGACGTGCACAAGCAGTCCTCTGCGTCCTCTTGTATCTGCCGAGTTGATCAAGTTGATGGCAAGTTGGTCGTGGGCACCAGCTCGTTGACCTCTGGGTGTCACACACCGGGTCGCAGCCGGAGCGGTGCCTCGATCACTTGTCGCGGAGAGCCCGAACAGTTGCCGGGGCCGAGACCACCTCGAGCCCGCATGATGACAAGACCGGGTGCGCGCGACACTCTCAGCGTGGGGGTGCCGATGTTCGTCGGGATTGATGTTGCGAAAGCGGAGCTGGTGATCGCCATTCGTCCCAGTGGCGAGTCGTGGAGTGTGTCGAACGATGACGCGGGCGTGCGCGCGCTGGTGCAGCTGTGGGCGGGGACCGCGCCGACGCTGATCGTCGTGGAAGCCACCGGTGGCTATGAGATGCCGTGTGTCGCAGCGTTTGCGGCCGCGGAGTTGCCGGTGGTCGTCGTGAATCCGCGCCACGTGCGGGACTTCGCGAAGGCGACCGGCCAACTCGCGAAGACGGATCGCATTGACGCGGGCGTGCTGGCGCTGTTCGCCGAGCGGATCCGCCCGCCGCTCCGGACCGTGCCCGATGCCGCGGCGCGCGAGCTCGAGGCCCTCCTCACTCGGCGCCGGCAGTTGGTGGAGATGCTGCAGGCGGAGCGGAATCGGCTCGCCCAGCTCCTGGGACGCGGGCAGCCGCCCGTGAAGAAGAGCTTGAAAAAACACATTGCCTATCTCGAGCGGGAGCTCGCGATCGCCGACACCGAGTTGGGGGACGCCGTGCGGCAGAGCCCCGTGTGGCGCGAGCGCGACGCGCTGCTGCAGAGCGTGCCGGGAGTAGGACCGGTCGTCGCCCGGACCCTGCTCGCGGAACTGCCGGAGCTCGGGCGGCTCAATCGCCGCGCGATTGCGAAGCTGGTCGGGATCGCGCCGATGACTCGCGATTCCGGCGCATGGCGCGGCCGGCGGTCGATCCAGGGTGGTCGACGCAGCGTGCGCGCCGCGGTGTACATGGCCGCGCTCGTCGCCACGCGGTGCAACGCGCGCATCAAAGCATTCTATCAACGACTCCTCACCGCCGGTAAGCCGAAGAAACTCGCGCTCGTCGCCTGCATGCGGAAACTGCTCACGATTCTCAACACGATGCTCCGCGCGCGCATGCCGTGGAATCCGATGCTCCTTTCGTCATGAAACCCAAGACAGTTGCTGCGACCTCTCCGTTCAAACCCCCGTCGTTCCGCCGTTCCGTTCCACCCAACAGCTACTCTTTCGCCCGTGCCTCGCGAACCACGCGCCACTCCGTTCCGCTCCCCACCAGCTCGAACAGCTTCTCGAATCGCAACGCCTGCGGCTTCACACCTGTCGCCGGACCAAACG
>JANMAY010000282.1:0-15118 GCA_031360095.1 Gemmatimonadaceae bacterium | reverse complement strand
CGTTTGTAACTGGCTGGCATTGCCGATCCACGGACTCATCGACGTGCGCTTCCGTACAGTCTGTGAAAATACTAAGGATTGCATTCGGCATGCGTTCCGTATCTTTCCTTGCCAGAGTGACCGCTGGTGTTCCCCGCAGGTTGAGCTAACCGAGTCACTCCCGCACGAGCGCGCGATGCCGCTGCGCTCCCCGATAGACCAACGTCGGTTTGGAGCCGCAGAACAACATGCTACGTCTCTCCATCATTGCCGCTGTGCTAGCGGGCATCACGTGCGGCGCGCCGACATCAATGTGCGCCTGTTCCCCGCTGCCGCCCACACAAATCACCGTGTACGGGAACGTGACGCGTCACAATCAGCCGGTGAGGAGCGCGGCAATCCACGTCTTCGCTGCGCTGCGCGGCTGCGACGGCACTCAGCAGATTGTCGGGAGCGCTCCGCTGCTACCCATGACTGATGCGAACGGAAGCTATCGCGCGCAACTTCTGCTGATCGAGCCGAGCGACTCGTTCTGCATGAGGGTGACGGCGATCGATAGGTCGCGCGCGCCCATGGATAGTGCGATGGTTGTGCGCCGACCCGTCGCAGCGAGGTCGAGCGATGTGTCGGTGCCTGCGGACTCAATGCGCGTCGACGTGACGATGGACCAACACGAATGAGCGAGCGAGCGGCCGAAGAAGCGGAGATCGATCACGGTGCACGCGCTTGCGCAACCCGAGGGAGTCATGTCCACGGTCGCGTCTCGGCGCTTACTTGCATCTCCGCGCTCATTGCGCTCGCGTGTCACGCTGACTCGATGTCGATCGCTTCGCTTCGTCTCGGTGAGACGAATCGCTCGGTCACTGCGGACGTCGGACAGCAGATCGAGATCACATTGCGGACGGTGGGACCTCGTGGCCAGTACGACAGTCTCCCGGCACTCTCGACGGACGCGGTGCGCTTTGTCGACATGTCGTATGTCGATCCAGTTCCCGCCGGGCCGACGCAACGCTTCCGCTTTGTCGCGGTCGCGCGCGGTAGGGCAGTCATCATCTTTCGCCACACCGACGCACTGCTGACCGTCGAGGACACGGTGAACGTCCGGTGATCTCATGCGAGGCGTTCCGGGAGTGCGAATGAAAAGGTTCCAGATCACGTTGGCTGTGTGGATCACGCTAGTGTCGTTGTCGTGCGCGGGGTGGCGCGGCGGTGCGGAGCAGGGGCGCATGCGCATCCTCCTCGACACGGACGCCAACAACGAAGTCGATGATCAGCACGCGCTCGCCTACATGCTCTTTAGTGGCGACGTCTTCGACATTGTTGGTATCACGGTCAACCGCACGCGCGGCGGTGGCAACGTCGAGATGCAAGCCCGGGAAGCGGAGCGGATCGTAAGGCTCGCGGGCCTGGAAAACCGCTTCAGCGTGATTCGCGGCGCGAATGGATCCTTCCATGAGATCGAGACTCACGTCAGCGAGCCCACGTTCGACGGCGCTGCCGCCGTCGACCTGATCATCCGCCGAGCGCACGAGTCGGGCGTCGCACCGCTGGTGCTGCTGCCGGTTGGCAAGCTCACGAACATCGCGCTCGCACTGAGGAAGGATCCGTCGATCGCGTCCAAGGTGCGCATCGTGTGGCTTGGCTCCAACTACCCCGAGCCCGGCGAGTACAATCAGGAGAATGACGAGGGCGCGTTGCAATACATCCTCGATACACGCGTGCCGTTCGAGATTGCGCTGGTGCGCTACGGGACGACGTCAGGTACGGCGGCGGTGCGAGTGTCACGCGACGAGATCCGCTCGCGGATGCGAGGGAAGGGTCCCCGCGCTCGAGTGCCGGTGGTCGGTCGCAACGGTGGAGAATTCAGATCGTTCGGCGACTACTCCGTCGACCTGTTCGATCACATCGATCTAAACGGCAATCCACCGGCGCGCGCGCTGTTCGACATGGCGGCGGTTGCGATCGTGAAGAATCCGGCGTGGGCGCATGCGGAGCGCATCCCCGCGCCGCGGCTGATCGACCACAAGTGGGTAGCGCGGCCCGACAATCCGCGCATGATCACGCTGTGGGAGAACTTCGATCGCTCGGCGATCATGCGGGACTTCTATCAGACGATGGACACGCCGGTGCTGGCGCGGTGAGTGCCTCCTAGCTAGACGACCCGGCGAAGAGCGCGTGACCCACGGCCGCCAGCGCGACGACGAGTCCGCCCAGAACCGCACTCCACGAGAACAGTCGCCCGCCGTCTGGATCGAGTAAGGCTTCCTGCGGATCGTGGGGATCAAAGAACACGTCGACTTCAGTTCCTACTGGAAAGCGCGCCACGACGCCCTGCGCGTAGCCTTCCCAGTTGACGGCGGCGTCGTAATACCCTCGACGCGTTCCAGCGTGCTCCCGTCCATCCACGACGTACTGGTACTGCACTTCAGGGTAATACAACGTGCGGCTCACCTTTTCAGAATCGTTGGACTCCCGCTCGATCATGCGGGAGACCACGATGCGGCCGCGAACCGAGGGACCCCGCCGTGCCCTAGCTGCACGGCGGAGCAGGACGACACCGGCTACTGCTACCGCAACGCCGATGAGCACGACGCCCGCTTCAGGTACCGCAAAGGCGGAGAGGTCCACTGCGATGTTCCTCGGCTAGAGTCCTCGTAGAGTGCAGGTCATTTCTTCGTGCGCGCCCCGCCCCCACACTCCACCGTGGAGATCTTCATGAGCTCATTGCGCATGATCGCGCCGAAGAATCCATCGAGCGCGAGATTGAGCGCTTCGCGAACCGCATCCTTGGCCAGGTTGTCGATGTTGTTCTGAACCCCAAGGATGTTCAGGTCGCCGATGCTGACGCGTGTGTCGTCGGTGTCCTGGTTCCAGGCTACCGAGCATCCGGCGGCGTTGAGCACGATCATCGGGCGCGCTTTATAGGTGACCTTCACGTCCTTCGCGCGCACGCCGATGCCCGTGCTGATCTCCTGACAGGGGCCGAGCTGGACCTTTGCCGTAAGTCCGTCGGCATCGAGGCGGGAGATGTTCTGCTCGACGGTGAGTCCCTGCGCGTTGAGAGTGACCTGCGGGACGTCGACCTTGAACCGGAAGCCGCTGCTCGCCTTGAAGCGAATGCACGCCGTGCGGACCTTGGTGCCGGTGATGGGATCCTTCACGTACTGGTCGTTCTCATAGCTCTTGTTGATGAACTCGAACTTGATGTCGAGCAGCGCGGCGTTCTGCGCGGCTTTGGCCATCATCGCCTGTCCCTGCGGATACGATGCGAGCGGGATGGGTGCCATCCCGGTGGTGCCGGCGGTAGCCATGCCGGACTGCACCTGCGCGCTGAGCGGGAGCGGAACGAGCGCGATGAGTGCGACGCGTGCGATATGTCGACGCATTGGTGTTCTCCTATGGCGGTGGAAGGCGTGTGATCTGTTGCTCTCTGATGTTGTGTCCCTCGTCGGCTTCATCCACCTGAAGTCATGGCTGTACTGGCGGAAGCTGCTGCTGCATCGAGATCGCCGTCGTCTGCTTGAGCGCGCTGAGCGCTGCGCTCACCGCACCAAGTGCGGCGGCTGCGTCCTCCTTCGACTCCGCCTTCTTGAACGTGCCAAATCCCTCGCGAACCGAGCGATACTCGCCCGGCAGTTCAGCGCCCATGCGCACGGCTGCGAGCAGCAGATTGAGATTGCGATACTTGCCGATGAACTCCGGCAGCGTCTTGTTCAACGCGCCAAGTATCACCTCGAGTTGGCTGAAGTTCTTCTTGCAGCACTTGTCGGTGTACGTGGACGCAGGTGGCAGCGGCGTGTCGAGAGCGCCTGCGCTTCCGGCATCCGTCGGTGCACCTGCACCAGCGCCGGTTGACGGCTCGGCCGAAGCAGGAGCACCGGCAGGTATGACACTGCCGCCGCTTCCGGCACCCACCGAGCCAGCAAGCTCAGTGACGACCTTCTCGAGCTGCGCGACTTGCTCATCGAGCGGCGAGTCGAACCCCGGCATCGCCGGCGCAACCTGGTCGTTCTTGCCGAGCGGCTTCGATGCCGGTACGACGCTGTAGCGAAGCACCATGCCATTCTCTCCCACGACATACCCGCGGTCGCGCCGAGGCAGCGTGTAGCCCCACGCCCGCACGGGGAAGATTGCCGTTCGTGTCGTCCAGTGATTGCCACCGTCGGTCGTGTACGAGATCGGCGTGTCTCTGCGATCGAGCTCCAGCGCCCAGCCCACGCTGGGATCAGCGAAGCGAAGGTCGGCTCCCGGCGACACGGGGATGCCACGCCACGTTGCGCCGCCGTCGCTCGTGATGTGCAGCTTCTTGCTCGTGAGCCGTGCAACGCCGTTCCTCTCATCCTGGAAGAAGATCGACGACACGCCATCCTTCTCGGCATCGCCGGGTCCCATGATCACCTCCCACGTGATCCCGCCATCGCTGGTCTTCGCGATGAGTGGTGGCGGTTCGCATCCCATACCGGTGCATCTGTTCTGCGCGACGGCAAAGCCGATCGAGGGCGTTACGAACTGCAGCTGCTCGATGTTGCACGCGAGCGTTTTGTTGATTCCGGCCATCTGCACTTTCGCGGAACAGGTCCACGCCTTTTTCCACGTCTTGCCGCCGTTGGTCGTTCGGTAGATGGTGTTGCCGCCCCGGCTGTAGATGTCCGCTCCGCCAGCCAGCACGCCTTCGGTCTTGGACAGAAAGGCCATGTCGGTGACGGTGTAGGGCAGGGTGCCAATTTCTTCCCACGACTCGCCGTCGCGCGTGGCGAGCAGCTTCTCCGCCTGCTTCGCCCAGCCGTGCCGCTCGTCGACGAACCGAAGCATCGTGATCTTCTCGGCCTTGTCGCCGGGGTCGCCGCCGAGTTGCGCGGTCCACTTCGCGCCTGCGTCCTTCGTATGAATGATCGTTCCGGACTCGCCGGATGCCCAGCCGACGTCGCCGTTGGCAAAGAATACCGAGTGCAGATCGATGTCTTCGGTATAGCTCACCGGCTCGAACACGCCTTTGAACTGGGACTGGGCCGCCGTCCGCGCCGTGGTCTGCGCGGTGAGTGGAGTTGCGCTCGCGGCGACGGCGAGCAAGAGCACGATCGAGTAACGCATGGCGTCAGCTCCGGCTGAGTGGGACTTATGGATTGGCTGCTTTCCGCTGAGCGGCGGGAGCAGAAGTTTCGAGGATGGGGCAGCAGAGGGAGTCGCCCGTGGCGCTGAGGCGAACGCGCTTCACGGCGTAATTGGCCCACACCTTGTCGCCGACTTTGATGGTCGAGAGCAGCTTCTTCGACCTCACCTCGACGCGGAACGTGTAGCCCGTCGCCAAGTCGCGAGCGGTGACGATGGAACTGGCCAGGTCGAGGCGGACGACACTGCAGCAGGGTTCCTCCGGCGGCGAGTGGCCTCGCGCCGCTGTCGGCGCCATCAGCCAGAGTGCCGCCACACCAATCGCCGCAATGGCCCGTTCTATAGAATGGGTTCTGCCGAGCATGCCTTTTTCTCCGGAAACGGCGGTTCAACGGGACTGTGGAGCCCGCGCGACACTTGTGATTCGCGATGGCGGGCATAACGTAGAGCCGGCGATCACACCGCTCTCCTCCCGGCGTCAAACGCCATATGACGTTCCGCCTTCGAACGTTCGGCACCGTTGTTCTCGAGCGTGATCGCGCTCCGCTGGGCGGTGCCCACACGCAACGGCGCCGTTTGGCGCTCCTCGCTTACCTCGCCGCGACGGACGGCGCGGTCACGCGGCATAAACTGATGGCGATGCTGTGGCCGGAGAGCGATGAGGCGGGCGCCCGGCATTCGCTGTCGCAGCTGCTCTATTCGATTCGCCACGACCTCGGCGCCGACGCCATTCGCGCCGACCCGGAGACGCTGCGGCTCAACGCGGATGTCGTGACGAGCGACGCGCACGACTTCGATGTCGCCGCCAACGCGGGAGAGTTCGAGCGCGCGGTCGAGGAGTATCGCGGGGCGTTCCTGGACGGTTTCTATCTGGATGACGCGCCGGAGCTGGGTCGTTGGATCGACGATGAGCGCGCGCGAAGAGCCGCCGCGTGTGCGCGCGCGCTCGACCGACTTGCGACGTACGCCGAAGGCCAGGGCGACAAGCACGCCGCGGTGGACTGGCGGCGACGGCGCGCGGCGCTCGACCCGATGGACGGACGCGAGACGCTGCGTCTAATGCAGGCGCTCGTTTCGGTTGGCGATCGTCATGGCGCGCTGCAGGCGGCGCGCGTGTACGAGACGCTGATGCGGGAAGAGCTCGAGACGGAGCCGGATCGCGAGGTGACGCAGCTGGCGGCCGAGCTGCGGCGTGCGTCTACACCAGCTGCGAGTTATCCGCACGTTGTCGTGAGCGGGAGCGCGCCGGTACTTCAAATGCCTGCCGCGCCGGAAGCAGCATCGCCGCCGCCTGGCGCACCCGCGCACAAAGTACGTCCGCGTCGCAGCCGTTATGCGGTCGCGCTCGCGATCGGCGCGGCTGTAATCGGCATGGTCGCATGGCGACAGGGGCAGCACCGCAACGGGCTCGGCTCGTCCACGATGTCGGTGGTGGTACTCGGAGAGCTCGGAGGTCCGGACTCCGTGCTCTCACTCGCCGTTCGTGAAGCACTGCGCGCCGAGCTGTTGAATACGCGCGGCGTGCGCGTGGCGAGCGATGTCGGAGTCCGCGAGATCAAGACGCTGATGCGCCTGCCGCAGGACTCGCCGCTGCGTCTCGAGGGTCTGATGGGAGTCGCCACTCGCAGCGGTGCCCACGTCGCGATCTCGGGATCGGTCGTACCGATCGGCGCTGGTGCGCAAATCGTCGTGGATCTTCTCGATCCGTCAACGGGTCGGTCGATCCAGACGTTCGCCGAGCGGCCACTCGATGCTCCCGAAATCCTGAAAGCGGTGGAGCGCATCGGCCGAGCGCTGAGTGCGGCGATCACGGTTGCATCACGCGACACGACCATCCGTGCGCTGCCGCAGGTTACAACCGCGTCACTCCCCGCACTCAAGAGCTACGCTCTGGCGCGACAGAGTCTCGCGCACGGCGATCGCGTCCTCGCGGTCGAGCATGCCGAGCGTGCCGTGGCGCACGACAGCACCTTCGTGCTCGCGCACTATCTGCTCGGAGACGTGCTGTGGTTTCTCGATCAGCAGGCGCGCTCGGATGCGCATCTCGCACGCGCGTACGAGCTCAGTAGGACGGCGCCCCTTCGCGAGCAGTTACTGATCCGCGCCCGTTACGAGCAGCTCGTGCGGGACCGGCCTGACAGCGCGTTGATGTACTGGGGTCTGCTCGGCGATGTGTTTCCGCACGACTATTTGGTGTATGAAGGGAAGGTCTGGGCGCTTCGAGCGCTGGGGCGTCACGAGCAAGCCGCTGCGGCCGCTGACACCGCAATGGATCTCGAACCCGCGTCCGTGGTGCCGAACACCAACAACGCGATCTATTCGTGGCTGGCTGTGGGAGATACCGCGAGCGCGCTGACGCTCGCGGCGCGAGTCAGTGCGCGCAATCCGGAGGCGTCGGCCGAAGCGGGCTTCTACGCCGCACTCGAGCGTCGCGACTTTGCTCACGCGCTCGCGTTGGCCGACAGCTCGAGCCACGTGTCGGTGCGCGCGTGGAGGCGGCAGCTGGCGCACCTCACCGGCGGGAACGTAGCCGGCGCGCGGGCGGCGCTCGACACGCTGCGCGCAAATGATCGCGCGCAGTTCGTGCCGCGCGCGCTCATCAACCAGGGATGGATGGAGCTCGCGCTGACCGGCGATCGCGAAGCGGCCAAGAGAAATGCGCGTGAGGCGCTCGCGTGGTTGCGTCGGCGCGATCTGTCACCGCCCGCGGTGGCAAGGCTCTCGGAGCGCATCGGCGATCTCGCCGCGCGTGCCGGTGACGAGGCGACGGTCAGAAGTACACTGACACTTGTCGCGGAGCGCGATCACGGTCGCGCGCTGCGCAGCTACACGATGGCGCAGCGCACGATCGATGCGGCTCTGGCGTATGTGCGCGGCGACTATGCGCGTGCCGCGAGCATGGCGGCGGAGGCGAGACATGGTGTGTACTTCTGGCGGTCGCTCGTGACGATCGTGCAACTGGAGGCTGACGCGCGTCGCGCCACTGGAGATACCGTCGGCGCGTCGTCCCTCGACCGGCTGGTGGCAACGCATGGAATCGTGGACGGGGACTTCGAAACGTGGAGCTTGCTGCGCACTGCGGGCGCGGTGCGGCGGTAAAAGGCTAGGCTCGCGGAGCCTCCGCGAGCACGAATTGCAAGTCCCAGGTCCCCAGCGCACCGCTCTCCACGATTTCAAGCCCGACGTTTGTCACGAGCGCCCGAAGCTCGTGCGGCTTGATCCCGCCGTGCTGATGAAGATGGCCGATCAGCCCCTTCCGCTGGTCGGCCCCAGCTCCAAAATCGACGGCAAGCAGGCGGCCACCAGGCTTCAACACGCGTCGCATCTCGCGCACGCCCTGCTGGCGAGTTTGCCGGCCGAGGTGATGCAGCATGACGGTGCAGAGCACGACGTCGAACTGCGCGTCTGGAAATGGCAACGACTCGGCAACCGCGTACTCGAACGTGACGTCGACGTTTGCCTTGTGTGCTTTGCGCGTCGCCCTCGCAATCATCGGCAGTGATGCATCGATGCCATGCACCGAGCCCGCCGGGCCGACACGTTCTTTTGCCGCCATGGCCAGCGTGCCGGTGCCGCAGCCGACGTCGAGCACGGATTCGCCGGGTCCAAGGCGTGCTGGCTCCAGCAGCCTGTCGCGGAACTTGCGCTCGCGGCCAAGGGTGAGCAGCCAGATCAGCAGGTCGTAGCGTGCGGCCCACAGGACAACGGCATCGCCCATCGCGGCGCCGTGCGGTTCAGTCGATGTTTTCACCATAGGGCTAACGGAATGTCGCGGCTGCCGGTTCCGCCAGCCATATTCTTCGCCTTCCAATCAGAAAGGCGCACATGAGCACCCCAGACGACTCACGCTGGCTTCGTGTCGTGCTGACGATCGGGTTCGTCTACCTCGTCGCGGGCCTCGTGTTCGCGGAGCTCGCGAAGTCGGCCTCGTCCAACGAGGCGCGCACGGCGTGGCGGCTCGCTGCTTGGGTCATCAGCGCGGCGGCATTCGCCGCGCACATCGGCTACGAACACCTTCGACTGAACGCATCACCACGTACGACCGCGCTCCACGCAGCAGCTGCTGTGGCGCTCGCTGCGCTTGGCCTTGCGGTCGCCGCGAACGTTCATGGACTGCGAGTGGGCTCGAGCCATCAGACTGCGCTCATGATCTCGCTCGTGGCGTGGCCGGTGTTGCTGGCAATTCCGTCGTTTATTGCCGCATTTACGGCCACCACGATTCTCACGCTACTGCGTCGAGGTCCCTCGACGTCAACGAAGACGTGAGCCTTGCGCGTCCGCGCAGGAATATTGACCTTTTGCCCTCTTTTATCGAGAGGCGTATGCTCGTAAGCCGTCGAAATGCGCTCATGTCCGGCGTTGCGCTCGGAGCGTCGGCGTTGCTTGGCAAGGCTGCTTCAGCCGCACCGGGTGAGTTGCCGCGGCCGCTTCCGGAACCGCTGCTCACGCTCGAAGACTACGAGCGCGCGGCACGGGAGCGCATCGATCCTGTCGCGTGGGAATACATCGCCAGCGGCGCCGCGGATGAGATCACCGTGCGGTGGAACGTCGACGCGTACCGTTCGCTGCGCCTCGTACCGCGCCAGTTGCGCGACGTGAGCAAGTTGGATTTGAGTGTCACACTCTTGGGCCAGCAACTGGCGCATCCGATTCTTCTGGCGCCGACCGCCTGTCACCAGCTCGCACACCCGGACGGTGAACGAGCCACGGCACGCGGTGCGCGCGCCGCGGGGGCAGGGATGGTGTTGAGCAGCTACAGCACGATCCCCGTCGAGCAGGTTGCGGCAGACAAGCCGTCGCTCTTCTGGTTTCAGCTGTACGTGCAGGATCGCGACTACACGGAGCGATTGTTGGCCCGCGCCGTTGCGGCCGGCGCGACGGCCATCGCCGTCACGATCGATACGCCGATGTCCGGTGCGCGCAATCGTCAGCAGCGGTCGGGTTTCGCGTTTCCGAAAAATCTCCCCCACATCTCCGCCCGCCGCGCCGAGCATCCGCTCACCTGGAAAGATCTGGAATGGATTCAGCGCGCTGCGTCCGTGCCCCTGTTCCTGAAGGGCGTGCTGCATCCGGACGACGCTGACCTCGCGGTGAAGTCTGGCGCGGCGGGGATCATGGTCTCCAATCACGGCGGCCGAAATCTCGACACGGCGCTACCGACCATCGACGCGCTGCCGGCAATCGTCGACAAGGTGGCCGGGCGAATTCCGGTGCTGGTCGATGGCGGAATTCGGCGAGGCACGGACGTGCTCAAGGCGCTGGCAAACGGGGCGAGCGCGGTGATGATCGGCCGGCCGTATGTGCACGGTCTCGCAGTGGACGGCGCGCCGGGAGTGGAGGCGGTCGTCGGAATTCTCCGTCGCGAATTGACGATGGCAATGGCACTGACGGGGTGTTCGACCATCGCCAGCATCGACCGCGGAATTCTGGCCGGGAGCTGTCGGCGCGGCTGACTAGGCGGCGCGCAGCGTCAGCGTGAACGTGCTCCCCTTACCGGGCTCGCTTTCGGCCGTGATCTCGCCGCCCATGCCGCGCGCGAACGCACGACAGATCGCCAGGCCCAACCCAACGCCCTGATCCCGGGCCGGCGTGGGGCCACTGTCCACCTGCACGAACGGTTCGAAGATGCGCACGAGGTTTTCGCGCGCGATGCCGCGGCCCGTGTCCGTCACGTCGATGCGCACGACGTCGCCGTCGCGCATGCAGCGCACACCGATGCGGCCGGTCACCGACGTGAACTTGATCGCGTTCGTGAAGAGGTTCACGAAGATCTGGCGCAGCTTGTCCCAATCGGCGATGGCGACCGTGTCGCCTTCACCAGAAGTCCGGTTGAATGCGATACCGGCATCCGTCATCTGCAGCGCCAACAGTTCCGCCGCCTCGGTCACCACGAGGCCCACATTCACCGACCTAATCGTGAACTGCATCTTGTTCGCGTCCAGACGCGCGAAGTCCAGGATGTCGCCGATGAGCGTTTGAAGGTGCTTTGACGCGCGCTGGATGCGGTTCAGGAACTCGAGCTGCTCGGGCGTCACCGGACCTTGCAGGCCAAGGCGGATGAGCTCCGAGTAGCCGCCGATGGCGTTGAGCGGCGTGCGCAGCTCGTGGCTCATCATCGACAGAAATTCGCCCTTCGCACGATTCGCGGACTCGGCGTCCGCCAGCGCACCTCGCAATTCCATCTCACGCTGCGCCGATGCCGCAATCTCGGTGAGCGTCTCCACTTCGTCCATCGTCCACGCGTGCGGCACGACGTCGATCGCGCAAAACGAGCCAATCACTTGACCGCGCACCACGAGTGGGATGCCGACATACGCCGCCACGCCAAGCGTCTTGACGGTCGGCACATCGCGGTACAGCGGATCGGCCGCCGTGTCCGGAATGACAAGCGGAGTGGTTTGCTGCGCCGTGTAGTGGCAGAACGTGGGGCCGGAGAGCTCGCGCATCGACGCCAGCGGCGCTCCAATCCCGCAGGCCGACTTATAGAAGTCACGGTTCTCGTCGACGAGCGAGATGAACGCGGCAGGTACTCGGAGCAACCGCACCGCGAGGCGCGACAGCCGGTCGAAGACCTCTTCCACCTCGGTGTCGAGGAGCCCCGTGGAGCGCAGCGCCGCCAGGCGGGCTGGATCCCTTCGCGTGGACTCGAGACGCTCGGCAGTGCGCGCGGGCGCCGGCGGGCCGACGTATGCTGGTGATTCCGTGGACGAAATTGGGGGCACAGACGGCGACAGAGTGAGGTGCGTCAGACCACTAATGCAATTTCGTCACCCCCGTACATGAAGTGAGCTCAACCGCTCGGCCGCCTATAGCCCGCGACCACGAGAGCAACGCCGACGAGCAGCGACAGCACGCCGTACACCGCCCACTTCGTTTGTCCGGTCATGAAGCTGCCTGGCAGGACGTTGATTCCCTGAAGGAACCAGATGCCGCCCATCAACATGAACAGAACGCCTGAGACGTACAATGCAATGCGCATGACTCATGACATACTCGTCGTCCGGCATCGCCGCCAGTCAGCGGCGGGGGCACACATGCATCAGTCGAGGGTAAGCGAAGTTCTCCATCCCTGGACCATGCTGCCGACCCCACCCCTTGCTCTTCGCTACATCGCTCGCGGCGCGAGTCTTTGGCTTGTGGCGCGCGTACTTGGCAGCGTCGCTGTCGCGCTCGCGGGTGGAGACCCTCTCCACCTCCCATTCGGCGCCACGCTGCTGATCATCGCGGCGTCCGTGATGCTCGGCGTCGCGGACACGCGCCGCCGGCACGAGCGTGCGCTGCTCGAGAATCTCGCCGTCTCCACCGGGATGCGGGTCGCTTTCTTCGCGATCCCCGCGGTGGCGGGAGAAATCAGCATCGGCGTCGTGGCAGGCGTGCTCGCATGACGCCCCTTCTGGTTGCCGACTGTGTCGGAAAGTCGTTCAAGGGCCGGCGCGTGCTCTCCGCTGGATCGCTTCGCGCCGTCGCGGGGGAGCTGCGCGTTCTCCTCGGGCGAAATGGAGCGGGGAAGTCGACTCTGATGAAGATTGCTGCGGGGTGGATCGAACCCGACACTGGCACCGTTCACTTCGACGGTGCGGCGCGGTTGAGGACGCGACTTCCACAGCTCGCAGAGCAGGGGCTCTTCTATCTGCCCGATCACGATCTTTTTTCGACTGCATTCAGCGTGCGAACGCAGCTCGACATGTTTCGCCAGCAGTTCGGCGGCGGCGACATCGATGAGGCGGCGCACGCGGTGGGCCTCGTCGGCAAGCTCGATCGACGGCCTTCTGCACTTTCGGGCGGTGAGCTGCGGCGCGCCGAGCTGGCCGCGATCCTGGTTCGCCGACCGCGATGCCTGTTGGCTGATGAGCCGTTTCGTGGCATCGCCCCAAAGGATGCCGAAGACATGACGCGCGTTCTTCGCGGACTCGCGGCGTCGGGGATGGCGGTTGTCGTCACCGGCCATGAGGTACCAACGCTTCTCGCGGCCGCGGATCACGTGACGTGGTGTACCGCTGGCACCACGTTGGAGCTCGGGCCGCCGGCCACGGCGGTGTTGCACGGCGCATTCCGTCGTGAGTATTTAGGGCATGCTCCCTAATAACCCGCAGCTCCCGCGCCGATTTGGACTCCTGCCCGCGACGGCGCTGAACATGACCAACATGATCGGCGTGGGACCGTTCATCACCATCCCGCTGCTCATGACGGCGATGGGCGGCCCGCAAGCCATGCTGGGGTGGATCGTCGCCCTCGTCATCGTGATCTGCGATGGGATGGTCTGGAGCGAGCTGGGCGCGGCGATGCCAGGGTCGGGGGGATCGTTTCAGTATCTGCGCGAGGCATTTGGACGCACGCGCTTCGGACGGTTGATGGCGTTTTTGTTCGTCTGGCAGTTCGTGCTCAGCGGGCCGCTGGAAATCGCCTCGGGATACATCGGCTTCGCCAGCTACGCCGGCTATATCTGGAAGGGTTTGACGCGCGGCGGCGTCATTGCGCTCGTGACGGTTGTCGGGTTGGTCAACATCGCGCTGCTCTACCGGCGCGTTCACTCGATCGTCACGATCACCATCGCGCTGTGGGTCGGGACGCTGCTCACCGTGCTCGCGGTGATGGTCACGGGTGCCATGCACTTCAATCCGGCCATCGCCTTCGACTTTCCACCCGGCGCGTTCAATTTCTCGTTGGGATTCTTTCTCGGCCTCGGTGCCGCCGCGCGCATCGGGATCTACGACTACCTCGGCTACTACGACGTCTGCTACATCGGCGACGAGGTGCGCGAACCCGGCCGAGTGATTCCGCGGTCGATTCTCATCAGCACCGCCGCTGTCGCGCTGATCTATTTGGGGATCAACCTGTCGATCATCGGAGTAGTGCCCTGGCGGGACTTCGTGCCCGCCAATGCGCATCCCGAGTCCAGCTTCGTCGTGTCGATCTTCATGCAGAAGATCTACGGTCAAGGCGTGGCAACGATTTTCACCCTGCTGGTTCTCTGGACGGCGTTCGGCTCGGTGTTCGCACTGCTGTTGGGGTATTCGCGCATTCCCTTCGCGGCGGCGCAGAGTGGATACTTCTTCCAAGTGTTCGGCCGGCTGCATCCCACGAAGGACTTTCCGTACATCTCACTGCTGGTGATGGGCGCAATATCGATCGTGGCGGGCTTCTTCTCGCTCGGCACGGTCATCGACGCGCTGATCGTCACTCGCATCCTGGTGCAGTTCCTGGGACAGGTCGTCGGCCTGATGCTCTTGCGCCGGCATGCGCCGGACATGCCGCGTCCCTACCGAATGTGGCTCTATCCCCTGCCGGCGCTGGTGGCCATCCTCGGATGGGTCTTCGTGTTCGCTACCACGGATCCCCCGGTGATTCTGTTTGGTGTGGGCGTTTTGGCGCTGGGCTGCCTGGCGTTCCTGCTGTGGTCGTGGAAGCGAAGCGCCTGGCCGTTCAGCATTGCGTAGACAGTGGCCTGAAGCGCTGGGCAGACCTGACCAGCATTGTGCCCGCGCGACGCTACACGTTGATTTGGCCTCGACTCTTTCGCCCAGATGACTGCCATGCCGATTTCCGACGTTCCCAGTGATGCCTCGCGCCGAGCGTTCCTTGCCCGTGTAGGTGCCGGCGCCGCCGCGCTTGCCGCCGGCGAGCTGTTCGCGGGCGCCGCCGCGTTACCTCTGCACGCGGCGGTGGTGCCGTCGTTGCCGAGCGCGCCGCGGAAGATTCCGATCGGCATCGAGCTCTACGCCGTGCGCGGCGAGCTCGCTCGCGATCTCCCCGGCACGTTACGCGCAATCGCGCAGATGGGGTACGAGGTCGTCGAGTTCTACTCGCCCTACCTCGCGTGGACATTCCCCTTCGCGAAAGACGTCCGCACGCAGCTGGACGACCTCGGTCTCCGCTGTCTGTCGACGCACAACTCCTTCGCGGCGCTCACGCCGGGCGACACGATGGTCAAGGCGATCGAGCTCAATCAAATCATCGGAAGCCGGCATATCATTCTCGCGTCGCCGCCGGGAAGTGCCAGCTCTCTCGAAGATTGGAAGCGGGTGGCGGG
>JANMAY010000260.1:0-3134 GCA_031360095.1 Gemmatimonadaceae bacterium | reverse complement strand
GGCGGCGACGACGACTGTGAAGCCTCGCATTGCGCCAAACGCCTCCATTCCATTTCGCAGTGCCGGTTCGTCATCGACGAAGAGCAAGCGAAGTCCGGCCAGCGGGGACCGGAGCGTAAACGACATGGATTCGTTTGTTCCTTCTGCGTCTGCCGGCGGCGTCGACACGGCGGGGAGGGTGACGAGAAACGTCGTTCCCGCGGGTCCGGTCTCCGTCACCTCGATCGTTCCTCCGTGGGCGGTGATGATGCCATAGCTCACGCTCAGTCCGAGCCCGGTCCCTTCCCCCTCTTTCTTCGTCGTGAAAAACGGCTCGAAGATATGCGCGCGGACATCAGCCGAGATGCCGCAGCCGGAATCGGTGACTTCGAGCCGCACGACGCCGTCCGCGGCGAATGTGCGCACCCGCAGGTCACCGCCGTCGTATGCCGTCATGGCCTGGACGGCGTTAGTGATGAGGTTGAGGCACACTTGTTGGAGCTGTCGTGGATCCCCCATCACGGACGGCATGTCCTCGCCCAACTCGAGTGTCACGTTCACCCCTGCTTCGCTGAACTGGTACTGGCGCATGCGGATCGTGCGGGACACGACGCCATTGATGTCGAGGGGTGTTCGCTGCGGCTCGCTTCGACGCGCAAAGGCGAGCAGGTCCTTCACTACCTGGCTCGCTCGCATCGTTTCGGCGCGAATGATCTCGATCGATTCGCGCTGCGATGCCGCCAGCGTCGCGTCGCGCAGTAACAGCTGCGAGAACGCGCTGATGCTGCTCAGTGGGTTATTGACCTCGTGCGCGACGCCGGCGACCAGCTCCCCGACCGCGGCGAGGCGATCGGATTCCATGAGCCGGACGCGCATCTCCCGTTCGTTCGTCATGTCGCGTCCGATGAGCAGCACGCTCGGCGGATCAGCTTCGGGAAGCCGGCTGGCGGCGAGCGCCACAACGCGCGTTGTGCCACCCGGGAGGGTGACTTGCACCTCGACGCGTGCCGGTCGGCCGGCGAACGCCGCCGCGAGTGCCTCGTCGAGCGTGGGCCGGTCGATGGGCAGCAAGAGCTCGCCGAGCGCTCGTCCGATGATCTGGTGCGGCTCGAGTCCAAAGACGTCGCGCACCGCGTCGTTCGCTTCGCGAATGCGTCCCGTGGCATGGAGCACCGTGAGCACGGCATCGGGTGCAGCACGGAAGAGCGTACGAAATCGCCATTCCGCCTGCTTCATGGTTTGAAACAGCTCTGCGTTTGCGAGTGCCATCGACAGCAGATCGGCCATGGCTTCCACTCGCTCGAGCTCGAGCGGGGAGAAGGTGTGCACATGCGTTGCCACGATGCAAACGGCGCCGATGCGCTCTCCGCGTCGCTGCACCGGGACCACCGCCATGCCGCGCGCCGGATGGTCGGCGCTCTCGTACCAACTGCCGTGCACGAGGTCCCGATGCTCCAACACGTCGGCGACGCTCCAACTACCGCCGGCACGGATGACGCGGCCCATCGCCGACCCGGAGACGGGCACCTTGCCGCCGTTGAGCGTTCCCAGCGTTCCGCTCGCGGCGACGAGCTCGATCATGCCGTCGTCGGCCAGCAGACCGAGCGCGGCACCATCGGCTTGGGCAACGTCGGCGGCCGCCTCGAGGAAGCGGTCGAGAACATGACGGGGATCGAGCTCCAGCGTGATCTGCTGGCCGAGCCACCACATGCGCTGCAGAACGCGCTGCGCATCATCCAGCTCCAGTGTGCGTTCCGCGACTCGCTGCTCGAGCGTCGCCTTCGCGGCCTGCTCCGCCGTCATGCGGTGTTCGAGGTCCTCCGCATGCAGCCTTTCCTCCGATAACGCAAAGTTGCCGTAGAGCGCCAGCAGTCCATTGAGCGCAGCGAGTGCGACCGCGAGCTCGAGACTGCTCGCTTCGAGGAGGCCCGGCATCACTGAGCGTCCCGGCATGATCAGCAGCGAGATTTCCTCGAGGCCCAGGAGGAGGGCGAGGAGCGCGAACGCTCCGAACACACCGCGCACGAGGCCGCGCGCGCTTCGCGCGATGGAAATCGCCGCCATGGCGAAGGCCGCGCAGGCGAGTGTGAACACCGCGCCGAGCACGGGGGATGTGGCTTGCCAGGGTCGGAGCAGCAGCACGCCGAACAGCACCACGCACGCCAGCTGGGACCCCGCGATGAGTCGCGAGGTGAGTGTCGAGGATGCGTCCGGTGCTGGCGTCATGAACCCATCACGCGGCGCCGCTTCAGTGTATCCGGGTGCCGATCCTGCTCCATCGGATGTCGGTAATGAAGGACAGTGGGCGGTCGGTCTCGTCGCCGCTGCGATACGAGTAATACACGAACATGGGGCGGCCGCGCACGTTTTCACGAGGCACGATGCCCCAGTAGCGACTGTCCTTCGACTCGTACCGGTTGTCGCCCATCATGAAATAATGCGCGGCGGGAATGACGAGCGGCCCCCAGTGGTCGAGCTGCGGCTGCGCGGGTGCGGCGCCAAATCGGGACTGCTTGAGCTCGAACTTGTGTTGCCAATCGAATAGCGGGTGCGCGTCGGTGGGTTGAGACCCCGACGGCGACGGGCGACTGACGATGCCAAATCCCTGCCGCTGCGCCACGCCGTTCACGTGCAGCAATCCTGCACGCATGTAGAGCGTATCGCCGGGCATGCCCACCATCCGCTTCACGAGCGTGGGCGTCGCATCATTGCCGAGCGCCGCTTCATCCGCCTGATACGGGGACACGAACACGATGACCTCGCCACGCTTCGGTTCGCTGAACGAGGGCAGATGCGTATTCGTGAACGGAATGTGCGGCCCATAGACGGCTTTGTTCACGAAGAGCCAGTCCCCGATGAGCAGCGTGGGAATCATCGATCCGGAGGGGATGCGATAAGCCGCGACGAGGAAGGTGTTGATGACGAGGTAGATGAGAATGGCGCCCGCGAGAGATTTGATGTTCTCCCAGAGAGCGCGGGAACGCGAAACGCGCGTGGCTTTTCCGCGGCGGGCGTTCGCGACGACGTTCGAGGCCATGGACGACGTGAGGGGGAGGACGAGGAGAGCTGCAACGAAATCTCCCTACGTACCATCCGTGGGCAAGGGTTCGTGGGTGAAGCGCCGAGGGGGGGGGGCGGCGCGTGCGCACGCCCCC
>JANMAY010000231.1:0-10624 GCA_031360095.1 Gemmatimonadaceae bacterium | reverse complement strand
AGGGGCTCCTCGGCTCATCGGCCTACGTGAAGCAGCACTTCGGCACGCGCGATACACTCGGATTCCATGCGACTGACGAGCAGAAGAAGCTCGCAGCCTATTTCAACGTCGACAACGGCAGCGGAAAGATCCGCGGCGTCTACCTGCAAAGCATCGAAGCGACGCGGCCCATCTTCAGCGCGTGGATGGCGCCGTTCAAGGACGTGGGGATGAAGACACTCACGAGCAGCAACACCGGTGGGACGGACCATCTGTCGTACATCGGCGTGGGGCTGCCGGGATTCCAATTCATTCAGGATCCACTCGACTACGGCAACATCACGCACCACACGAATCAGGATGTCTACGAGCGACTGCAGCCGGACGACATGAAGTTCAATGCCGCGGTGGTGGCGAGCTTTGCGTGGCAGGCGGCACAGCGAGACGAGAAGCTGCCGCGGCCGCCCCAGCCGGAACCGATTGCAAGGCGTACACGGAGCATGGTGCCGTAATGGATTGAACGCATCAGCGGACGCCGTTGCGCAGCAAAAGACTGGCGCGCGCGACAGCGTGATGACACGCTGGAAGAAGAGGGGCCACACATTGGCGCAGTGTCCCCTTGCCAAACCGTCCTGAGGCCGAGCAGTCTATGGCCATGCCCGCAATGCAGGGACGTCGCTGGACACGCGCCGATGTGGAGGCGCTCATCCGCGACAATCCAGATCAGACACCGCGCTTCGAACTCGTGGACGGTGAGTTGTTCGTGACGCCGTCGCCAGGTGTCTTACATCAGTTGGCGGTCGGCGAGCTCTTGATCGCTCTGAATGCATATGTTCGGCGGACACGGGTGGGTGTCGCCATAACCTCGCCGTCAGACGTACGCCTCGAACCCGAGTCGTACGTCCAACCCGACGTCTATGTCGTATCCTACGACGAGGGCAAGCAGATTCGAAAAACAAACAGGAGCGAGGCGCTCGTGCTTGCCGTGGAAGTCGTGTCGCCAGGAAGCGCACGCGGCGACCGCGGTAGCAAGCGCGAGCTGTATCAGCGATATGTGCCGGAGTACTGGGTGGTCGACGTCGATGCACGACTCATCGAACGATGGCGACCAGGCGATGAGCGTCCCTTGATCGCACTGGACAAGCTGGAGTGGCGTCCGGCCGGTGCGACGGTTCCGCTTGTGCTCGAACTCCGGCCATTCTTCGAACGAGTCTACGGAGAAGACGAGCTGGCTCCAGAATAGCTTCGCGCTGCTACCTGGCTGCTCCAAGCCGGCGCGATATCTCTCCAGCCGCTGCGCGCACGCGCGCTGTCAGACTCGTGAGACGCACCCGCGTAAAGCGCGCACGCGCCCCACCTACGCTGATCGCCGCAACGGCGCGTCCATCATGATTGCGGATCGGCGCACCAACTGCAGCGAAGCCGAGCTCGATCTCCTCGATCGCAGTGGCATATCCCTGCCTGTGCACTTGCGCGAGCTCACGATCGAGCGCGGCGGCATCTGTGATCGTTTTGGCTGTGAGCTTCGCGAGGCGCGGACGCTTGCGCGCCGACCGCAGCGCACGCGCGCCGATACCGTGCCGCTCCTCGGCGAGCAGCAGCTTCCCTGTCGACGTCGCATGTGCAGGATATCGCAGCCCGAAGTCGGGACGGCCGCCGACGAGATATTTCCCGTGCACTTCGTCGAGGATCACCGTTTCGTCGCCGACGAGAATCTCGATCGTCGCGGTTTCTCCCGTGTCGCGGGCCAAGGCTTCCAGCTCCGCGTGCGACGCGATGTAGAGATCCGTCGACCGGAGCGCCTGCGTGCCGAGCGCGATGAGCTCGGGACCGAGCCGGTACGTGCCCGTGGCGTCATCGCGCTCGAGCATGCGTTCGTGCGCGAGTGCGCCGAGCAGTCGGAAGGTCGTCGTCTTGTGCAGGCCGACATGTCGCGCGAGCTCGCTCACCGTCCACCGCGGATGCTCGAGATCGAACGCTTTGAGCACCGCGAAGGCACGTTGAACGGCCTGAGTACCGGGATAGGGGGCCTGTCTACGATTCACGGTTCACGGTTCACGGTTCACGCCCATCGCGGCCAGATACGCTCGGTCCCACGCCGCCGGAATCGATTCGAGCGGCGAGAACGGTCCCGGCCGATACATGCGCGACGACACACCCAACTGGCTCGCTTCGCAGATGTGCCAGTCCTGTCGGTTCACCGTGTCCCAGAAATCGATCGCGCTTTGTGGAGACCACGCACCTGCCGCGACAGAATCAGGATGCTGAAGCCATTCTGTAACGACGACGGAATGTTTCTCGTCTACCGGCCACACGCTGTAGTAGTTCACGTAGTCCGGGTGTACGCTCAGCATCATGTTCGGGAAGAACGTGTAATAGAACGCGCGCCGCTGTTCGTCACTCGGGAGATCGCCGAGTGGAACGCCGCACGCGAGTCCGTCGAGCGTTGCGCTGGCGTTGCCTTCCGTGATCTCCATGTAGCCGCCGAGCTGTTCGCCGGCGTGCAGATCGTTCGCGCCGCTCTGGTATGGCAGCACCTTCGAGAGCTCGGGGTGAATCGTGGGACAGTGGAGGCACTCGTTGTAGTTCTGCATGATCAACTTCCAATTCGCCGCGACGTCGTACTCTCGGCGCTCCACAGTCACGAGCTGCGAGAGGTTGAATCGCCTGAACCGCTCGAGCACCGGAGCGAACGCCTGCGCGAACGGCATGGGATCAACGGAAAGCGACACAAAGATGAAGCCTTCCCATTCGTGCACGGGCGCGGCATGCAGCGGGAAGTCCTGTTTGTCGAAACCGTCCACGTCCTGCATGTGCGGAGCACCGATCAGCGTGCCCTCGGTGGAGTACGTCCACGCATGATACGGGCATTGAATGGATCCCGAGAACTTGCCGTGGGGCAGCTGACACATGCGCGTCCCGCGATGCCGGCACACGTTGTAGAACGCGCGCAGCGTTCCACTCTTGTCGCGCAGCACGATGATGCTTTCGCCGAACTGCTCGTAGAGGAAGTATCGGCCAGGCTCGGTGATGCGCGACGCGCGTCCGACCCACAGCCACCGCTCGCGAAAGAGCCGTTCCGTTTCCTTTTGGAGAATATCGGCGGCGCAGTAATACTCGCCGGGCAGGGTGTGAGCGCCCGGAACGAAAGTGGTGGCGGTGCGCACGAACGATGTCATACAAAGGTCCTCGGCAAGCGCGTATGAACTGGAAGTCCCTCTGACACTTACCCGGGATCCAGGTTGTGGGTGTTCGGTGAGGAGTTGTCGGCGTTCCGGTTAACTGCGTTCATCGTCAAACGCATCAACCCGGCATTCTCAAAACCCCGAACCGTTCACCCATTACCTGGATCCCGGTTGGTTGATAGAAGGCAATTGAACCGGTTGGATGCAGAGGATCTCCGGAATCACTTCCTCGCGACGATCTCTTTCGCCGCCAACCTCCCCGACGCGCCCGCTGTACCTGCGCCGGGATGTGTTCCACTCCCACACAGCCAAAGCCCGTCGACCGGCGCCGCGTACCGCGCGTTGGACGCAACAGGTCGCGCAAACAGGAACTGATCCAGCGTCAGCTCGCCGTGAAGCAAACTTCCCTCTGTTGCTCCGAAGCGCGACTCGATGTCCGGCGGAGCCAATACTTCGCGATGCAGCACGAGTCCTGACAAGCCAGGAGCATGCTCCTCGAGCATCTGAATCACCGTATCTGCAAACGCCGCACGGCGCTCGGGAGTCCAACCGACACGCAGCCGATACGGCGCGTACTGCGCCTGCACCGAGAGCACATGCCCGCCCGACGATGCCATCGATGGATCATCGAGCGTTGGTATCGACGCGTGCAGCCACGGCCGCTCGGCAATGCGACCATGCTTGGCCGCATCATACGCCTTTTCGACGTACGACATCGAGGGCGCGATGGTGATGGCTCCACGCAAGGCCGCATCGGACCACTGCGTCGCGCCGCTCGTGAAGCGCGGCAGTTCGGCGAGCGCCATGTGCACACGCACCTGCGGCCCACGCAGGCGGATACAGTCGATCGCATGCAGAAACTCTGGATCGAAGTCGCCGGCGTCGAGCAGCGTCGTGAATGTGCGCCGAGGATCGAGCCCGGAGACGACAATCGGTACGTCGATTTCCTCACCCGACGCGAGCGCGACGCCAGTGACACGATCATCTTTTACCCGGATGCGCACCACTTCTGCGCCGGTGCGAATCTCGCCACCGGCGTTGCGAACCGCGGCCTGGAGCACGGTGGAGACCGATCCCACACCACCGCGTGACACTCGGCGGCCTCCGATATGTCCCACCGGCAACCCGATGTGATTGTGCAGGAACACGAGCGCGGTGCCGCCCGACTGCGGCCCATGCTGCACGTTGAGCACGCCGGCGGTGGAAAGCGCGCCTTTGAGCGCTTCGTGCTCGAACCACTCGTCGAGTAGATCGGCAACCGGCATGGGCATCGTGCGAATGACGTCGATCATCCCGCGTCGGCCCAGGCCACGCAGCTTGCGTCCCAGGCCGAGCATCGCAAGCAGATCCGCCGGCGCAGTGCTCTCGACCGCTGGTGCGCGCACGCCGTAGAGGGATTCCATGAACCCGCACAGCCGCGCGATGAGTGCGCAGAACTCCCGCCACTTCGCCGCATCGTGCGCGGAGTGTGGACGGATGGCATCGGCTGTCGCGCGCATGTCTGGTGTAATGACGATGGGCGCTGCACCAGCGATGGGAATCGTCAGCGACTGCGCCGCGAATGTCGGCGCGTATCCCAACGCCGCAAGCCCGAGGTCGGTCGCGATCTCAGGCGGCAGCCAGCCGGCATCGTCGACACACGTGTTCGCACAAAAACCGGGATGGAACTCCTCAGTGACGCACAATCCCCCGAGCGCTGCGCGACGCTCGGCCAACAGTACCCGTTTGCCGGCGCGGCCCAGGTACGCCGCCGCAGTCAGGCCATTCACGCCGCCGCCGATGACGAGCGCGTCGTATCTCATCTCGGCACACGCGCCGCGAACGGCAGTGAAGTGTCTTTGAGAATCTCCAGTGCGGCGAGTCGCCCGCCGGCGCCCATGATACCACCGCCGGGGTGCGTTGCCGCTCCGCACTGATACAAGCCCTTGAGCGGCGTGCGGAACTTCGCCCAACCCGGTGCAGGGCGGAGAAAGAACAACTGGTGCAGCGCGAGCTCGCCCTGAAAGATGTTGCCGTCGGTGAGTCCGGTGATCGACTCGATGTCGGCAGGGGTGAGAACCTGCCGATGCAGAATGGACGACTTGAAGTTTGGCGCGAAGCGCGCGACCGCATCGACGACCGCGTCGCCGAACGCATCACGCTTCGTGGCATCCCAGCCGCCCGTGATGTTCGAGGGAGCGTACTGCACGAAGATCGACATCACGTGCTTGCCTGGCGGCGCCATGTCCGGGTCGATCATCGACGGCAGGACGATGTCCATGTACGGCTGGCGCGAGAAGTTGCCGTACTTGGCATCGTCGTACGCGGTCTCCACGTATTCCATCGTCGGGCTGATGGAGATCGCACCGCGATGATGCGGACCGCGTCCCGGCAGACAGGTGAAGTCTGGAAGCTCGCTCAGCGCGAGATTCACCTTGCCGGACGAACCCCGGATCTTGTAGCGCTTCACGTCTTCTACGAAATCGGCGGGGAGATCTTTCTCTTCCGTCAACACGAGGAAGCTTCGCTTGGGGTCGAGCGAGGTGACGACGACCGGCGCGTGAAACTCATCGCCGTCCTCGAGCGCGACGCCGATGGCGCGACCGCCCTTCGTGATGATGCGTGACACCGCCGCGTTGAGACGGATCTCGGCGCCATGTTCGCGCGCCGCGCTCGCGATGGATTCGCTGATCGCTCCGGTGCCGCCCTTGGCGAAGCCCCACGCGCGGAAAGCGCCGTCAATCTCGCCCATATAATGATGGAGGAGGACGTACGCTGAGCCGGGAGTGCGTGGTCCCATGAACGTGCCGATGATGCCGCTGGCCGATTTCGTTGCCTTGAGGACGTCTGTCTCGTACCACTCGTCGAGAAAGTCGCCCGCGCTCATCGTCATCAGCTTGTAGAGCGCGTGGAAGTGTCGCGTGGATAACGACCGAAACATCCCCGCGAACTTCAGCATCCCTTTCAAGTCACTCGGTGCGAGCGACGTGGGATCGGGAGGCACCATGGCGAGCAGCGGCTTCACTGCCATCGCCATGTGGTGCATCAGCTTGTTGTACTCGTCGTACGCATCGGCATCGCGCTTGGAGTGCCGGTAGATCTCGCGGCGCGTGATGTCGTGATCGGCCCAGCCGCCAAGGTAGTCCCCGTTCGGCATGGGCGTGATGGTGCTCTCGAGCGGGAGAATCTCGAGCCCGTGACGCGGGAGGTCGAGGTCGCGAATGATCTCGGGCCGAAGCAGCGAGACCACATACGAGAAGACCGAATACTTGAAGCCAGGAAAGATCTCTTCGGTGACCGCAGCGCCGCCCACGAGATGCCGCCGCTCGAGCACCACGACTTTCTTGCCGGCGCGCGCGAGATACGCGGCATTCACGAGTCCGTTGTGCCCTCCACCGATGACGATGGCGTCATAGCGATGCACTGTCATGACCGCTTCCGTTCCGGGTTGAAGAACGGCAGTGAATGCACGGTGGCGAGTGCGCGCTTGCGGCGATGCTCCACCGTGATCTCGATCTCGAGCTGCGTGCCCGGCTTCGCATGGCGCGCTTCCACATGCGCGAGAGTGAGATACCGCTTGAGCAGCGGCGACCAGCTTCCGCTTGTCGCGTAACCGACCTGCTTTCCGCCCAAGTACAGCGGAACGCTCGTGCGCCACGCCTGCGTCGGGAGGCGCGGCGCGAGGCCGATGGCGTTGTAATTGGCTTCGAGCGTCGTCCAATCCACTTCGACGCCCACGAAGCGCCACGCTGGCCCGCGTGCGAGTTCCGCCCTGATGGCACGCCGGCCGTTGAACTGCGGCTTGTCGAGCGCCACGGTCCAGTCGAGCGAGAGCTCGTACGGCGACGACGTCTGCGCGTCGATGAGCGCGTGGCGCGACGAGAAGTAATCGACCTCGATGAGCAGCAGGCCGGCTTCGATCCGCGCCATGTCGAGTGCGAGCATGCCCGCTGGAGTGATCCCGTAGGGGGTGCCGGATTCGATCAATGCATCCCAGACCGGCACTGCGGCAGCGCTGTCGACCCAGATCTCGTAGCCGAGGTCGCCGGTGTAGCCGGTCCGCGTGATCGTGACGGGTATGCCGCGAATGGACGATGTCGTGAGCCGGAAGTACTTGAGCTTCGAGAGGTCGCTCTCGGTCGCCTGCTCGAGGATGACGCGGGCATTCGGCCCCTGGAGTGCGAGTGCACCGAGCTTCTCCGACACATCCTCGATCTCGACGCTGAGCTGCCGCGCGTTGTCACCGAGCCAGCGGTAGTTGGGATCGGCCGCGGTAAGACGGAAACGCTGGTCATCGAGGCGAGAGACAGTGCCGTCGTCGATCACCTTGCCATCGCGATCACACCAGCACGTGTACAACACCTGCCCGACTTTTGCGGCGCCGACGTTCCGGGTGACGACGCGGTCGAGCAGCCGTGCCGCGTCGCGTCCGCTGACGTGATACTTGTACAGTGGCGAGACGTCGAAGAGCGCGGCCGAGTTGCGGATGGCGTAGTACTCGCGCTCGTGCGAGAGCTCGTAGGAGCTGGCGACGACGCACCCCGCCCAGCGCCGCCAGGACTGGCCGAGCATGAGCGGGGCGGTGCGGGGGTGGAACGGGGTTTGACGGAGAGCAAAATTGAAACGGGGTTCCATAATGTGGAACATAGACTCTGGACTGAAGACTCACAACTCGGCCGAGTCATGAGTCGTGAGTCCTGAGTCATGCGTCTTCGTGCCGGGTCACTGCATCGACCACGTAGTCGAAATAAAATGTCGGCCGAGTAGCCTTAAAGAAGCGCCCGCCGACTTGAGCCTCCGAACATGCTCCTCAGCGCTCACTCGCGCCGCGAGGTGCACGGGCGCAATTTGTCCGTGTGTGTAGCTGTCGCCCACTCCTACGAGGTCCTGGATGCACGCCGCACCGCACTCGGCATTGCTCGTCCTGTTGTTTTGCGCTCCTTCGCTGGCCGCCGCGCAGACGGCTCGCGTCTCACCGGTCGTTCCCGTCGACCCCGCCGTTACCGTCCCCAAGCTCAGCCAATTGGTGGCGCGCCCCGCGAGCGACTTGGCAACTGTCGTCGAGCGCTACACAGTCGACGCACGATCCCTCAGCGCCCGCTATGACGCGCGCGAGTCGCCGGACCAGCGGAAACGGCTGCGCGACTTCAATGCCACGTGGCGGGTGCGCCTTCGCGAGATCGACTTCGACAAGCTGAACACGGAAGGCCAGGCCGACTACGTCCTCCTCGACAGCTATCTGAAGCACGAGCTCGCGGTGATGGACCGCCGCGACACGATGCGCGGCGAGGCCGGACCGCTGCTGCCGTTCGCCGACAAGCTGCTCGCGCTTCAGGACACTCGGCGCAATCTCCTCACCGTTGATCCCGTCGCGTCCGCACGCACACTCGCGCAGGCGACGCGCGTCGTAGACAGCATGCGCGCGCTGTTCGACGCGCCAGCAGCCACCGCCGCAAAGCCCGACACCGCCACGAAGCCGCGTGCGGCGGCGCCCAAGGTGTCGCGCACGGTCGCCAACCGCGCGGCCGACAACCTTGACCGCATTCGCGCGACCGTCACGACGTGGTACCGCTACTACGACGGCTACGACCCGATGTTCTCCTGGTGGACGAAGTCGCCCTACCTGAAGCTCGATTCGGCGATGACGCGGTACGCGCGCACGCTGCGCGAGAAGGTCGTCGGGATTCCGGCGTCGGCGCTGACGGCGAGAAACGCGGGCGGTGTGTTCTACGACGGCCCAATCATCGGCGATCCCATCGGCGCCGATGGGCTCAAGGTCGATCTCGAGCACGAGATGATTCCGTACACGCCCCAGGAGCTCATCGCCATCGCGGAGCGCGAGTATGCGTTCTCGCTGAGCGAGATGAAGAAGGCGTCGCGCGAGCTCGGATTCGGCGACGACTGGAAGAAGGCGGTCGAGAAGGTGAAGGACACGTACGTCGAGCCCGGCAAGCAGCCCGATCTCATCCGCGATCTCGCGCGCGAGGCGGAGGCGTTCTTCGACGCACACGATTGGGTCACGATTCCAGCTCTCGCACGCGAAGACTGGCGCATGGAGATGATGAGCGCCGAGCGGCAAAAGGTCAGCCCGTTCTTCCTCGGCGGTGAGTTGATTCTCGTGTCATATCCCACCGCGGACATGTCGGACGAAGACAAGCTCATGAGCCTGCGCGGCAACAATCCGCATTTCTCGCGCGCTGTCGTATTCCACGAGCTCAATCCCGGCCATCATCTCCAGGGGTTCATGATGGCGCGCTACAACTCGCATCGCCAGCTGTTCGCGACGCCGTTCTGGCACGAGGGACAGTCGTTGTACTGGGAGATGTTCCTCTGGGATCATGGCTTTCACGCGAAGGCGGAGGACCGAGTGGGCGCACTGGTGTGGCGCATGCACCGGAGCGCGCGCATCATCTTCTCGCTCAACTTCCACCTCGGCAAGATGACGCCGGAGCAGTCGGTGCAGTTCCTCGTCGATACAGTGGGGTTCGAGCGCGCCAACGCGGAGGGTGAGGTGCGACGCTCGTTCAACGGGACGTACTCGCCGCTGTATCAGGCGGGCTACATGCTCGGCGGCCTGGAGCTGCGTGCGCTGCATCACGAGCTCGTAGACAGCGGGCGCATGACGGAGCGCGCCTTTCACGACGCGGTCCTTCAGGGCGGCGCGATGCCGATCGCGATGGTACGCGCGCGGCTCGAGAACATTCCCTTCACTCGCGACGGGCCCGCCGCGTGGCGGTTTGCCGAACAGCTTCCGCCACCGATTCCGTTTGGCTCGCGTCCGCAGTGAGCGCCGCAAGCAATTACGACTGCCCATCACGGATCTGAAAAACCAAACGTCCGGATACCGCAAGAAAATTCTGCTGATGCCTATCCGGGCCGCTTCCGGATAATCCGTGATGTGGTTCGCTCTTTCGTTTGCGCTACGGAGCACGCCAATCGGCCGACGTGCTCACATTGCCAGCCTGATCCACGGCGGTGAGCAGCACGCGCGACGGAGCCTGTTCGAGAGCGACGGTACGGCGGTCGCCGAACAGCACGCGCGTCGTCCAGACATTCCCGGCGCGAGAGCGAACGACCCACCATCGCGGTGCGTCGCTAGCAGCCGGAGTCATCGTCACCGTGCTCGCGGAGACGCTGACCGTGGGTGCTGGGGGCGCGGTCGAATCGAGCCAGGGCGATGCGGGAACGAGCGCACGCGACGCATAGAGACTCGACAACGACGCCACGACTGCTCCACCCGACTTCTTCAGCGTCGTGGTCGTGTTGTACAGGATGTGTCCCGTTGCGCCGGGTCGCGCGCGCGTCAACGAAATCTGACTCGGGATTTCCGTCGCCGAGAATTCCGTCGCCGTCCCGCTGCCGACGCGATAGGTGGCGAGACCGGGCCACACGTGCCGGTTCATGGAATTCTGCGAAATCCACCAGTCGAGCAGTGCAGGGTAGCTCTGCTGCGGCGCGCTGATCGCCCAGTAGAGCTGGGG
>JANMAY010000201.1:0-1637 GCA_031360095.1 Gemmatimonadaceae bacterium | reverse complement strand
GGCTCCCGGTCCGACCATTCGACGCAGCATGCGGGACTTGAACGCGGGACTGTACTGTGGCATGGCACGACCCACCTGTGACCCCCGGGGACGATGTTCGGTGTGACCGCGTTTAAACTACTGCGGCCGTGCGACATCTATCCTGACACCGGGGGATGAGCTGCGTCGCGCTCAGCGCGTGCCCAGGTCAGTCACCCCGATACTCGGTCGGCGGATGGGATCGTGCGGCGTCGTGCTCTGCGTTAGGCAGCCACCGGTACAGCCCGGGTTGATTGGTAACAGAATAGTCCGGGAGGATGGGTAACACTCTAACCTGCACGACGAATCTCGAGACTGCGAGGGCGTCGATGCCATGGAAGGAGTGTGGACCGATGGACGAGCGACTGCAGTTTGTGCGTGATGCCCAGCGCGATCGCTTCACGATGAGCGAACTCTGTGCGCGGTACGGCGTGAGCCGGCGGATTGGGTACAAGTGGCTCGCGCGCTATGAGGCCGAGGGGCGCGGCGGCTTGGTGGACCGGAGCCATGTCCCGCATCACTGCCCGCACAAGATCCGGCCCGCGATGGAGGAGCTGCTCATCACCGCGCGCATCGCGCATCCGCACTGGGGTGCGCGGAAGTTGCTGGCGGTCCTCGCGCGGCAGCATCCGCGCATTCGGAGCTGGCCGGTGGCGAGCACCGTAGCCGATCTCCTCGCGCGGCGCGGCCTGGTGCACAAACGCCATCCGCGTCGCAAACCCGTGCATCCGGGGGTCGTGCGCCCAGTTACCGATGCCGCGAACGACCTGTGGACCGCTGACTTCAAAGGGCAGTTTCGGACGGGGAATGGCCAATACTGTTATCCGCTCACGCTCGCCGATCAGCACACGCGCTATCTCCTTGCGTGCCGCGGCGTGCTGTCCACGCAGACCGTCACGGCGAAGCCGATCTTCGAGCGCGCCTTTCGAGAGTACGGCGTGCCGCTGGCGATCCGCACCGACAACGGTGTGCCGTTCGCGACGCAAGCGATCCACGGGCTCTCGTATCTCAACGTGTGGTGGATGCGGTTGGGCATTCTCCACCAGCGCAGCCGGCCGGGCTGTCCGCAGGACAACGGCGCCCATGAGCGCATGCACCGCACGCTGAAGCGCGAAGCGATCAAGCCCGTGCGGGCGAACTGCGCCGCGCAACAGCGGAACTTCGATGCCTTCCGGCACGAGTACAACAACGAGCGACCGCACGAACGCCTGGAGCAGCAGACACCCGCCTCGCAGTATCGGAACTCCGCGCGGTCGTACCCAGACCGCTTGCCCGTCCTCGAGTACCCGGGCCACTTTCTCGTGAAGAAGATCACCACGGCGGGGACGTTTCGCTTCCGGCAGCGGCTGCTCTATCTCGCCAATGCCATGGTCGATCAACACATCGGCCTAGAAGAAACCGACGACGGCATCTGGACCATTCACTTCAACAACATTCTGCTAGCGACGTTCGACGAACGGGATTACATCATTCGTGGGTAAACCAAAAGTGTTACCCATCCTCCCGGACACTTTTGTTACCCATCATCCCGGCTGTTCACGCTCACGGGAGCCGGCGGCCATGCCGTGACTCGTGCCTCTGATGGCAGTGTTACTCGCACGATCACGCATCACCCACAA
>JANMAY010000174.1:0-8605 GCA_031360095.1 Gemmatimonadaceae bacterium | reverse complement strand
CGTCGCCGCCACGGATTGGAGCTGGGCGCCGCTGTTCGCGGATCTCGACAACGATGGCAGAAAAGATCTTTTCGTCACCAACGGTATCTATCGGCGACCAAACGATCTGGACTACATCAACTACGTCGGCAACGAGGCGGTCCAAGCGTCACTCGCGCGCGGCATCACGACGGACAACCTGACGCTGCTGCAGAAGATGCCGCAGGTGCCGCTGGCGAAATACGCGTTTCGCAACAACGGAGACCTTACGTTCACGAACATGGCCGGCGCATGGGGCCTTGCGCAGCTGGGCTTTTCGAGCGGCGCGGTCTACGTGGATTTGAACAACAGCGGCGCGCTGGATCTGGTGGTCAACAACGTGAACGCACCGGCGTCGATCTATCGCAATCACGCCCGCGAGCGGAACGGCAACCACTCCCTCACGATTACCCTCAAGGGCGCAGGCACAAATACCGCCGGAATCGGAACGGCCGTAGTGATTGCGCACGGCGGCACCATGCAGGTGCTCGAGCAAATGCCGACGCGGGGCTTTCTCTCCTCCGTCGATCCGCGGCTCCATTTCGGGTTGGGGAGTGCTACGCGCATCGATTCGCTCGTCGTCATCTGGCCCGACCATCGCTTCCAGACGCTGACGAACGTCGCGGCGGATGTCGCATTGATGCTGGATCAGCGCAATGCGACGGGAAGGTATGACTACGCGCGCGCCTCCAAGACGCTGCCGCTCTTCACCGATGTCACGGCCACGCTCGGCATCAACGTCAAGCACGAGGAGAACCTGTCCTTCGTTGATTTCGAGCGCGAGTCATTGATGCCGCACCTGCTCTCGACCGAGGGACCGGCGCTCGCGGTTGCGGATGTGAACGGCGATGGACTCGATGATGTGTTCGTAGGCGGCGCGAAATGGCAGGCTGGAACGCTGTATCTCCAACAGCAGAGCGGACGGTTCGTGGCAACCGTACAGCCGGCGCTGCAGGCGGACAGTCTCAGCGAGGATGTCGACGCCGCATTCTTCGACGCCAACGGCGACGGACATCCGGATCTCGTCGTCGCGAGCGGTGGAAACGAATTCTGGGAGCATGCCGACGCGCTGCGACCGCGACTATACCTCAACGACGGCCAAGGTCATCTGCGCCGCGACGCTGCGGCGCTCCCGGAGCTCTTCGAGAATGCGTCCTGCGTAGTCCCGGGTGACTTCAATGGAGATGGACGCACCGATCTGTTCATCGGGGGGAGAGTCGTCTCCCGCACGTATGGCGTGACGCCGCACAGCTACCTGCTGGAAAATGATGGTCGCGGCCATTTCGTCGACGTGACTCGCACCAAGGCACCGGCGCTGACCGATGTGGGGATGGTGACCTCTGCGGCGTGGATTCCGTCGGGCGTGGCGGGGCAGCTCGACTTGGTGGTCGTCGGCGAATGGATGCCGGTCAAAATCTTTCGTCAGGAGAACGGGCGCTTCGTCGATCGCAGCGCGGAAGCGGGGTTCGCCAGGACGAACGGTTGGTGGACCACGGTCGCCGCCGTGAAGCTGCGCGCCAATGGTCATACCGATCTCGTGCTGGGCAACCTCGGTCTCAACTCCTATTTCAAGTCATCGAGCACCGAGCCGGTACGTCTATTTATCGATGATTTTGCGCACAACGGCACGCTCCAGCAGATCCTCACGTTCTCCAAAAACGGCGTGCGCGTTCCGTTCGCCGGGCGCGACGAGCTCGTGCGCGCCATTCCATCGCTGGGAAGCCGGTACGCAACGTACAAGGACTTCGGCGCCAGCACGGTGGACGACATGTTCTCAACGGCGGAGCTGAAGCACGCGCAGATGCGCGAGGCGACGACCTTCGCCAGCGCGATCGCACGGAGTGACGGCGCGGGCCACTTCACGATGCAGCCGCTGCCCGCGCTGGCGCAGCTTGCGCCGATGTACGCGGTGCTCGCGGCGGACTTTGATGGTGACCGGCTCATCGATCTGATCGTGGGCGGAAACTTTCACGGTGCAACGCCGCTAGAGGGCCGGTACGACGCGAGCTATGGTCTGTTGCTTCGCGGCGATGGCGTTGGAGGCCTGGAGCCTGTCGATATGGCGGCGAGCCAGTTGGTGCTCAACGGCGAGGTGCGGCACATCAAGGCACTGCGCGGCGCGAACGGTGATCGCCTCATCATCGTGGCGAGGAACAACGCGACGGTGCAGGTGATGCGCGTTACCGGCGAATTACGAACGCGGGATCGATCCGGATCTGTGCGCGCGTCGCCTGCTGCGCGATGATCTCGTGCTCGATGGCGAGAATGCGGTCGATGATCGGCGCGTGGACGTCGCGGTTGCGGAGCAGCCGTCGTTCAGCGGTCTGCTCGTGCGTGGCCTCCAGGAAAATGCGAACGTCGACATCGTCGAGGTGAAGGACGTAGGTCCCCTCGACGAGCAGCACGGAAGCCGCCGAGAAGTCGAGCGGACGCGTGTGGAAGGAGTCGGATGGGTAGTCAACTCGTGGCCCGGTCACGTCATGGCGCGCGCCTCGGAACGCCGCGATGTGCTCGGCGAGCAGGGCAAGGTTCACTTCGTGCATGCCAACATTCGCGAGGTCGCGGCAGCGGAAGTTGTGGTTTGCGCGCGGCGGCCGGACGAAGTAATCGTCCTGATGCAGGACGTGCGCTGGCAGCCCAGCGTTGGTCAGCGCCTCGGCCAGTGCGATGGCAGTCGTCGATTTGCCGCTCCCCGACTCCCCGGCAACGGCGATCACGGAACGCCCCTCGCGGCGGAGCGCGAAGTCCGCGAGCAGGAGATCGGTCAATGCGCCGGCGAGGGCGAGCTGCGACGCGTCCTGATCCCGTGGCTCGACTCTCGTCATGGGGTGAGGAGCGCGAGCCGCTCGGGCGACCCCGCCGCCTGAAGCATGAGCAGACCCGTTGCACTGTAGGCCATCTGCGTGACGCCTCCCGGCACTCCGGTGATGCCGTGCAGATACTCCTGGAACTCATACCGGCCGGCGGCGCGAAGGCGCGCGGCGAGCGCGCCGCGAAGGTGCTCCAGCTCCGCGACCCTGCCGAGTCGGCCGAGCGCGAGACCGAGCCAGCCGAGCCAGATAGGCCAAATGCCACCGTTGTGATACTCGTGCGGCCGGTTCCGAAACCCGTGCAGATGGTAGCGCTGGAGCGCGGGCCACTCCGGGTGCCCTTCGTCGATCACGGGATGAAACACGGGCGGAAGCTCAGCGCGCGCGAGATATCGCTCGGCAATCGAGGCCAGCGCCGCGTCGGCGATCGTCGGCGCGATGCCGGACACCGCGAGGAGGCTGATCGTCGCGAGGTCGAACATGTCGTGCGTGCGGGCGGGGGTGAATGCCGCGAGGGGATAGCCGTTGCTGATGGCGCCCGCGGTCCAGAAGTGACGCTCGATCGCCGCCTCGATGTCGCCCGCCTTCATGCGCCAGGACGGTTCGTCGTAGGCGGCGCCGACATAGCGGAGCGCCCATGCCCGGAGCACCTGCTCGTGAAGGATGTAGCCCTCATATATCCATTCGTCTGCCCAATCCCCACCAACGGGCACGTAGAGCAGATGCTTGCCATTGTACTCGAGCGCGTCGAGCATGCGGACGACGGCGCGGACCGAGTCGCGGAAGGGTGCGGGGTCGAGGGTGCCCGCACGTGCCGCCGCGCCAATGCCGACGAGGTACCACAGGGGCGCATCGAGGCGCGGGACGAGCGAGCCGAAGCTGACCCGAGGCGATCCGGAACCCGTAACCTCGTAGTTAGAAGCGATCTGCCCGTCGCGACCCTGCAGGTCGCGGAGATGCTCCAGCGTTCGCGCCAGTGCGGTCGAGACGGTAGAATCGTCGAGGAGCAATCCGGCAATTCCCGCCATCACGGCGTCGCGCGTGAACACCGCGCTGTAGTTGGCGGACGACGACAGCGACGCGCGAATGCCGTCTGGTCCGCAGAGTGACTGCAGCAGAGCGAGGGGGTCGTCGTGCGGGATGGTCGGAGCCGTCACCAGTACCTCGGGCGGGCGAGCGTGAGATTGAAACGAACGGTCTGCGGTCCGCAGCGGCCGCGAGCAACATAGCGCACCATCACATCGACGTGAGACAAAAAATCATCCATGCCGAGTTCGTCCGCTCCACTCCGACCGCAGCTCTCGTTCGCGCAGATCATCAACATGACCGTGGGCTTCTTCGGCATCCAGTACAGCTTTGGGCTACAGCAGAGCAACATGAGCCCGATCTACCGGTATCTGGGCGCGAACGAGGCCAGCCTGCCGCTGCTCTGGCTCGCCGGACCCATGACGGGACTGCTCGTTCAGCCGATCATCGGCGCGATGAGCGACCGGACGCTCAGTCCGCGTGGCCGGCGGACGCCCTACTTTCTGATTGGTGCGGTGCTGTGCAGCATCGCCCTGCTGTGGATGCCCTTCAGCGCCACGCTGTGGATGGCGGCGAGCCTGCTGTGGATTCTGGATGCCGGCAACAACGTCACGATGGAACCCTACCGCGCGTTCGTGAGCGATCGCCTGGATCGTAGCCAGCACTCGGTCGGATTTCTCACGCAGAGCGCATTCACCGGGCTGGGGCAGACCCTCTCCTACCTCACGCCCTCCGTGCTGGTGTTCGCGGGGCTGAATCGCGACCGAGTGAACGCGCACGGCATTCCGCTGATTACGGTGTGGGCCTTCATCATCGGCTCGGTGCTGTCCATCACGTCCATTCTCTGGACCGTCCGGACAACGAAAGAGCTGCCGCTCACTGCCGAGGAGCGCGCGCTCATCATGGCGGCCCCGCGGGGGATTGCGTCCACCCTGCGCGAAGTGCGGGAAGCGATGCGGGAGATGCCGTCGACGATGAAGCAGCTCGCGCTCATGAAGCTCTTCCAATGGTACGCGATGTTCTGCTATTGGCAGTACATCGTGCTATCGCTCGCGGCCACCCTGTACCGGACACATGATGCCTCGACGGCGGGATTTCGCGAGGCCAGCCTTGTGAACGGACAGATCGGCGGGTTCTACAACTTCATCGCCTTTGTCGCCGCGTTCGCGCTGATTCCGTTCACGCGGCGATGGGGTCCCAAGGTCATGCACGCCATCTGCCTCGTGCTGGCCGGCTGCGCGATGCTCTCCATTCCGCTCATCACGGAGCGCGCCTGGTTGTTCGTGCCGATGATCGGCGTCGGGTTCGCGTGGGCGAGCATCATGGCGAACCCGTACGTGATGCTCGCGGGCTGCATTCCCGCGGCACGCGTGGGCGTGTACATGGGAATTTTCAACATGTTCATCGTCATTCCCATGATGATCCAGATCTTCACTCTGCCGCTGTATTACAATGCGTGGCTCGGCGGTCGCCCCGAGAACGTGATTCGACTCGCGGGCGCGCTGCTCATCTGCGCCGCGCTTTCACTCGTCTTCGTGCGAACGGCGAAGGAGCCACTCCCCGCGCCTGCACTCGAACCGGTATTGAACCCATGATGCGCACCCTCTCGTTGAGCTGTGTGGCGGTACTCGCCGCCGCCGGGTGTCAATCCGGTGCGCCCGGCGTCGCGCGCGAGCCGTCGACGGCGCCGCTCGTTGCCGCGACACTGTACGACGCATCGCGCGACCTGGGCCCGCTCTTCCACGATGTGCAACTGGCGCGCGTGTTTCCTGACTCGAAAACGTTCGTCGACGCGAAGCCGCTGTTTGCACCCGCCGATATCGCTGCGCGCTACGCAGCGGTGAAAGGTGGAGCGCAATTCGATCTGCGGACGTTTGTCGCGCAGCACTTCGAGGCGCCGCGCGCGGCCGGTGCGGGTGCGCGGTCGGACACTGCGCAGTCCATGGAGGAGCATCTCCGCGCGCTCTGGCCCGCGCTCACGCGACCCGCTGACCGCGTCGATGCTCGCTCGTCGCTGATACCGCTACCGGGGCCATACGTCGTTCCGGGCGGGCGCTTTCGCGAGGTCTATTACTGGGACTCGTACTTCACGATGCTCGGTCTCATTCGAGACAACCGAACCGATCTCGTGAAAAACATGCTCGACAACTTCGCCTTTCTCGTGCGGACCGTCGGCCATGTTCCAAACGGGAATCGCTCGTACTACTTGAGCCGCAGCCAGCCGCCGTTCTTCGCGGCCATGGTCGGGTTGTATGCGGCGGCGACTGACAGTGCGCGCGCGCTTCCCTATCTCGACGCCATGGAAGGGGAGCATGCGTTCTGGATGGCTGGTGCCGATGCGGTGGCGGCGGGCAGCGCAGCGCGGAGAGTGGTGCGCCTCCGAGACGGATCGGTGCTCAATCGCTACTGGGACGATCGGCCGGAGCCGAGGCCCGAGTCGTATCGCGAGGACTTCGAGTTGGCGCAGCGCGTGCCAGCAGCGCAGCGCGAAGTCCTCTATCGCAACATCCGAGCAGCTGCGGAGAGCGGTTGGGATTTCTCGAGCCGGTGGATGCGCGACCCCGCGGACCTTCGGACGCTCGAGACGACCGACCTTATTCCCGTTGACCTGAACAGCCTGCTCTATCACGCCGAGCGGACGATTGCGGCGTTGCGGCTCGTGCGCGGGCGCGCAGGTGATGCGCAGGTGGCGACCCGATTCACTGCCGCGGCCGACGCTCGGCGAAGGGCGCTGCTGGCGGCAGCCTACGATTCAGCGAGCACGTTCTTCTATGACGTGCGGTGGCGGACAGGTGAGCGGGTGACCGACCGGGCGACGATGGCGGCTGCCGCCCCGTTGTATTTCGGCTTGGCGACGCCGGAGCAGGGGCGCGCGGTCGCGGCGCGCCTGGGGCGGGAGTTTCTCAAATCGGGCGGATTCGTGACGACGCAGATCGCGTCGGGCCAGCAGTGGGACGCGCCAAACGGATGGCCGCCGCTGCAATGGCTTGGCGCGCAAGGTGTGCGTGCGTACGGGCGTGCGGACATTGCAGACGACGCGCGCGATCGCTGGCTGGCGCTCAATCGCCGGACGTATCGTGTCACGGGCAAGATGACGGAGAAGTACGACGTCACCGATTTGAGCAAGCGCGCTGGCGGCGGAGAGTATCCCACGCAGGATGGATTCGGTTGGACGAATGGGGTCGCGCAAGCGATGGCCGAGCAGGAGAAGGCGCGCGTTGCGCCGGTGGGACCTCGACCCTGACTACAATGAAGAAACTGTTCGCCCTCGGTGTACTCGGCGTTATTCTCACCGAGATCGCCAATGTGTATTTCATCATGCCGATGCCGGGCAGCCAGCAGATGCGCAGCATCGATGCGGCGTACGCGATCTACACCTGGCGTTGGCCGCTACGCGTCCTCTTCGGTGCGATGATGCTGAGCGGTGTTCCGGCGGTATGCCGGACCACCGGCTGGCGGCGCGTGCTCGCGCCAGCCTCGCTGCTGCTCGCGGCGCTCGTCGTGTACGCATTCAACTTCAAGATGTCGGCCGATCATATGTTCCTCCAGCCGACCGTGCTGAACATGCAGCCGGCAGCAAAGAACACGGTGAAGCTGAACCGGCTCGTCGTCGGGGTGAACATCAACGGCGACGCACGCGCGTATCCGCTGCAGTTCATCGGCTATCACCATCAGGTCCGCGACAGCGTCGGCGGCACACGTGTGATCGTGAGCTACTGCACGGTGTGTCGCACAGGGCGCGTGTTCGAGCCGGTGATTGCCGGCCGTCACGAGACCTTTCGTCTCGTCGGCATGGATCACTTCAACGCGATGCTCGAAGATCGGACGACGGGCAGCTGGTGGCGGCAAGCGAATGGCGAAGCGATCACGGGCACGTTGAAGGGGACGACGCTGCCGGAAATCCCGCGCATCCAGGTGACGTTGAAGCAGTGGCTCGAGCTCTATCCCAACAGTCTCATCATGCAGGGAGACACCACCTTCGCGAAGGAGTACTCGAAGGACTACGCGTTCGAGCGTGGCTTCAGCAAGCGCAAGCTCACGGGCACCGACACGGCGTCGTGGGGCGACAAGTCGTGGGTAGTGGGCGTGACGGTCAACGGACGAAGCAAGGCATTCGACTGGAATCGCCTGCGCCGCGAGCGGATCGTGAATGAGGTGGTGGGTGGCACGCCGGTGGTTGTCGTGATCGGTCCGGACAGCACGAGCTACTTCGCGTTCGAGCGTCCGTCGCCCACAGCGCGGTTCGCGGTGCGTGGAGACTCGATCGTCGCGGACGGTCACGCGTATGCGCTGAGCGGCAACGGGACGAGCGGGCGGCTCGAGCCGATCAACGCGAGCCAGGAGTTCTGGCACAGCTGGCGGACGTTTCAGCCGGAGACGGAGCGGTACTAGGACTGTGGTGCAGGTCCCACTACTCGCTGTCGCTCGCTCGGGATGCCAACGATCATGGCGTCATCTCAGCTGGAGAATGTACGCCTGCATAGGTGCGAGAATGCCGAGCGGACTGTAACGATCGATTCGTCGATCGTTGCCGACATTGAGCGGTGCAGCGGCGCCACCCCCGAGCAAATCCGCGGCCGCATAGCGACGGCTGGCTAAAACACCCGCGCTCGACGAAATCGTCACCCCCGACAACGGCATCGTTCGAAGATTCGCAACGACCAGCACGACGCGCGGACCATCGCGGCGGAGGAACGCCGCCACGGCATCGGTGCTCACGTTCAGCGGGATGAGCTCTCCCGCACCGAGTG
>JANMAY010000163.1:0-1686 GCA_031360095.1 Gemmatimonadaceae bacterium | reverse complement strand
GTCGTATCGCCGTGCTGCGCGAGCTGTTTTCCCTGGCGCCGGATGGCGAGCTGGCCGTCCTCGTACATCGCCAGGAGCTCAGTTGTCGGGCGCCCGAGCATCTCGTACGAGGACACGACGCGTTCGGCGGCGCGGTCGTCGATGCGATCGGAGGCCAGCTGTTGGGCGATCCATTGGTCGACACCCATTCCGCGGACCTTTGCGACATCGCCCGGTCGTGGACCAAAGCCGAGACGATTGAGCACGTGCTGCACCTGCTGATCGGCTGTCTGCTCGCGGGGCTCGCTCGGGGAGACCACGATGAACGGCACAGCGGCATGCGTCCCAGTGGCACGCACCTGCGGGCTGGAGGAGCACGCCGCCGTGACAAACACGAGCGAGAGCGTGAATGGTGGCAAAGACAAGCGCATCGTGTGACGTCCAGTTGTGGTGTTCCTCTGTCAGACGTCCGGCGTCGCAAAGGGTTAAGCCGGTTTCAGCCGCTTGCGAAGCGAGAAGGGCGTGCCTACGGTAAGGGGCGCGCTGATGCGCCGCGTCTACCTGCGACGCGAGGCGCCGCTGCCCACTCTTCGAACCGTTGATCAGCCCGCCCATCTCCCCAGACGATCTGGCCCGACTGCTCCCGTTCGAGGAGCTTGCTTCCGCCGTCGAGGCAGCCACCGCTGCGGGCGAGGCGGAGCGCGTTGCGCTGTGCTCTATCCTCGTTGACCGTGCGGAGGAGCTCCGCGAAGCGCTTGGCCATGCCCGCACGGAGTCGCTTTTTCGCGAGCTGATTCAACTCGTGCGTCGAAACCTACGAGGCTCCGATGCCGTCGCGATGAAGGGAGAGGAAGTCGTGTTGTGGATCGAAGCGGGGTCCTCGGGAGCGACCACGGCGGCGCAGCGCGTGTTGTCGGCAGCGCGGAGTCACGTGTTTTTGGCGGGCACTGCGAAGCCGTCGGTGCGACTGACGGTGTCGATCGGGTTGGCGACCGCACCGGCGCATGGAACGTCGTTCGCGGCGTTGCGGTCGGCGGCGCGCCAGGCAAGAGAATTGGTCACGGATGATGCGCTCGCAACCGCGTCTACGTCTCCGGCCGGTACACTCAACTTCAACCGCTTCGTTGGTCGAAACGAGCCCCTGTCGCTCCTCATCGATAGCCTCGACAACGCCGTGCGTGGGTCCGGGCAGGTCGTGGCCGTGATCGCCGAAGCCGGGATGGGCGCGAGCACGCTGGTTCGCATGCTGGAGCCAGAGGTGCGTCTTGGAGGAGGCTCTCTCGTTGTTGGAACGTGTCGCGAGCATCAGCTGCCGTCGCCGTATGCGCTGTGGGGCGATGTGCTGCGTGCGGTGCGACGATTGCCGGTAAAGACGACGCGCCAATGGCGTGATCTTCCGCTTCTCGATGCGACGCTCGAGCGTGCACTGGAGGGCTCGACACAGGGAAGCAGCAAGACGCGCCTGTTGGAAGAGCTTGCCGATTTCCTCCGCCTCGCGGCGCAGCAGCGGCCACTGGTCATCGTGCTCGAGAACATGCAATGGGCCGACGATGCCTCGTGGGATGCGCTGGAGTATCTGATCGCGCAGATGGAACGCGAGCGAACGCTGATCGCGCTGACCGTACAGCCGGGTGGGGGGCGCGACATCACTCTGGAGCGATGGACGCGTATCGCGGCGCGGCCGCGGCACCATGAAATTCGGCTCAC
>JANMAY010000161.1:0-7416 GCA_031360095.1 Gemmatimonadaceae bacterium | reverse complement strand
GGCGTTCGCGCGCGCGCCGCAAAGGAGATGCAGGACACCGCGCGCGCCGCAGCCAAGCTGGGCGTGAGCACCGTGTCCGGCTTTACCGGCTCCTCGATCTGGCCGATGCTCTACAGCTTTCCCCCCGTGTCCGACGCGTGGATCGATGCCGGATTCGACGATTTCGCGAAGCGGTGGAATCCCATTCTCGACGTCTTCGACGAGGTGGGCGTACGCTTTGCGCTCGAAGTGCATCCCACCGAAATCGCCTTCGACATTTCGTCAGCGAAGCGCACCCTCGCTGCGATCGGCAACCGTTCCGCATTCGGCTTCAACTACGATCCAAGCCATCTCGGCTATCAGGGCGTGGACTATCTCGGCTTCATCGACCGTTTCGCCGATCGCATCTTTCACGTGCACATGAAGGACGTGTGGTGGTCCGAAACGCCGACGCCGTCGGGTGTGTTCGGTGGGCATCTCGCGTTTGGGCACCCGGACCGGAACTGGGAATTCCGCTCCCTTGGCCGCGGCCGCATTGATTTCGAGCAGCTCATTCGCCGCTTGAACGCGGCGCACTACGAGGGTCCGCTGTCGGTCGAGTGGGAAGACATCGGGATGGATCGCGAGCATGGCGCGCGGGAGTCGTGCGCGTTCGTCAAGTCCGTCGACTTCACGCCGTCTCGCGTGGCGTTCGACTCTGCGTTTGCGCGAGAATAGCGCGGTAACTGTCGGCGTACGCCGCGTAGAGCAGCTGGTCCAGCAGCAGCCCTTCCTTCACGGCGCTGTGGCGCATGATGCCTTCCCGCACATAGCCCGCCTTCTCCAGCACCCGTGCCGAGCGCGTGGTTCTGGAAAACGGCACCGCGAACACGCGCGTGAGCTCGAGTGTCTGAAAGGCGTACTGCGTCGTGGCGCGGAGTGCATCGACCGCGATCCCGCGCCCCCAGAAAGTCCGCCCGATCCAGTAGCCCACCTCGGCGGACTGACGCGCGATGTCTTCGCCGAGCATCAGGCTGATGCTTCCAATTGCTTCGCCCGCCACGTCGATGCCGAAGCTCGTTTGAACTGGCCGCGTAGCGACGTGCGCGATGTAGTCCGCCGCGTGAGTTACGGTGTAGGGATGCGGAAAGCGATCACGCAGATTCTGCCACACGCCGTGATCGTCGGCATGGCGAGCAAGACTCGCCGCATCCGCCGCCACCAGGGGACGAAGCAGACAGGAAGCGCACGCGATCTGCGTCACGCGGAGGTGCGTTTGGTCGTCCACTGCCGGTCGACAAGGACAGCTGCGACTCCGCCCCCCACCAGCATCCCCCACAGCATGCTGGTTTTCGCAGCGGGGAGTAACGCGTACGATGTGTACTGAAGGAGCAGCACTCCCACGAGTACGAGTCCGAGCGCTCCGACGATGATTCGAAAGCGACGCTGATGTTGAAGCATGAGAGCGTTGAAAGCCAGACAGGAAAATGGGCTTGAAGCGTTAGGCGACACGGAGCGGCTTGATCCGGGCGACCTCCCCCTTGAGCGCCTGCATCGCGTCCCAAAGGTCCACGGCCCGTTGTGCGTTCATCCAGAATTCTGGCGCGTTGCCGAAGAGGCGCGCGAGGCGCAGGGCCATCTCGGGACTGACCGCTCGCCGCCCGCGGAGCAACTCGTTGACGGACTGCCGGGAGACGCCCGCGGCCTCGGCGAGGCCAGCCACGCTCAGCTCGTAGTCGGGTAGAAAGTCTTCCCGGAGCATCTCGCCAGGATGTGTGGGGCGCCGCGTCATCGCGCGCGTGTTCGGAATGGCCATGGTCCCTCCTCTCTAGTGATAGTCGCAGACCTCGACCTCGAAGGCATCACCATCGACGAAGCGAAAGCAAATGCGCCATTGGTCGTTGATCGCTATAGCGTGCTGTCCCTTCCGGTCGTCCTTGAGTGCGTGCAGGCGATTGCCGGGAGGAACGCGGAGATCGTCGAGGCGGGTCGCCAAGTCTATGTATTCCAACTTGCGGGCGGCGCGCGGCGCAACCTCTGCAGGGAAGCGCTTGGCGGAGCCGGAGAGAAAGAGATCACGGGTGCGCCGGTCCGCGAACGTCTTGATCATGGCGCAATGTATCGTGTCACGTGACACGCGTCAACAAGCCGTTTCGCCGAGAGGGAGGAGTAGCGGCCGCCAGCGAGACCCTATGGCGAGCGTCGCGACGCGGGAGGCCGACGCAGGCACTGAGCGCGAGCGCAAGCAGTGCAACGGAGCGGCGAAACAACGATGGGATGGCACGCACAGTTCGCGCTCGCGTGGCGTTGGACCACCACTGTGCTCAACTAACATTATCATGCACCCCAAGGCTTGCAGCAAGTCCCCCGTGCGAGTTCAATCTTCGCGCTCATTCAGAATCAGGAGTTGCGATGACCGAGCATGCGGTAGTGATCGCGGGAGGAGGGCCAACGGGGCTGATGTTGGCGGGCGAGTTGGCCTTGGCGGGCATCGACGTCGCCATTGTCGAGCGCCGCCCCAACCAGGATTTGCCGGGCACGCGCGCAGGCGGCCTCTCCTCGCGCACCCTCGAGGTGCTCGATCAGCGGGGAATCGCCGATCGGTTCCTCGCGGAGGGACAGACCATGCAGGTCGCAGGGTTCGCCGTCACTCGGCTCGACATCAGCGACTTCCCCACCAGGCACAACTACGGGCTCGCGCTCTGGCAGAAGCACATCGAGCGCATCCTCGCCGGCTGGGTCGATGAACTGGACGTGAAGTTCTACCGTGGACGTGAAGTCACCGGCTTTACACAGGACGACACCGGCGTCGACGTCGATCTCTCCGAGGACGCACGCCTGCGCGCGCAGTATCTCGTCGGGTGCGACGGGGGACGCAGTCTGGTCCGCAAGACCGCCGGCATCGCGTTCCCCGGTTGGGATCCGACGACGAGCGCGCTGCTCGCCCAGGCCGAGATGACGGAGGAGCCGGAAACGGGGATCCGTCGCACTCCGTCGGGCACGCATGCGATTGGCAAGGAGCAGTACGAGATCAAGGACGGGAAAATTGTCTACGCGAAAGGCGGAACAGTGGGGATCATGATCACCGAAGCCCAGATCGGGACCCACGAGCCAACGTTGCGCGATATCAGCGAAGGCCTCATCGCCGTCTACGGTACCGACTACGGAATCCACAGTCCCACCTGGATCACCAGGTTCACCGACGTGACTCGCCAGGCCGCGACCTATCGCACGGGACGCGTCCTCCTGGCCGGCGACTCTGCGCACGTGCATTCCCCCGTTGGTGGACAGGGCCTCAACACCGGTGTGCAGGATGCGGTGAATCTGGGATGGAAGCTGGCCCAGGTGGTCAAGCGGACATCGCCCGAGAGCTTACTCGACACGTATCACGCCGAACGTCATCCGGTGGGTGCGCGGGTGCTGCGCACGACGATGGCGCAGGTTGCGCTCATGCGCGTCGACGATCGCACCGACGCGCTGCGCGATACGCTGTCCGAGCTGCTGAGCATGGACGAGCCGCGCAAACGATTCGCTGCGCGGATGTCCGGCTTGGACATCCACTATGATCTCGGCGAGGGCCACCCGTTGCTCGGGCGTCGCATGCCCGATCTCGATCTGATCACCGCCAACGGTCCGGTGCGGGTCTACACTCTGCTGCATCGCGCGCGGCCTGTGCTGATCAACCTCGGCGAGCCCGGAGACGTCGATATCACTCCGTGGGCGGAGCGCGTTCAGATGATCGAGGCCAAGTACAATGGTGCGTGGGCGCTTCCGGTTCTGGGCAAGGTCACTGCACCCACGGCAGTGTTGATTCGACCCGACGGATATCTGGCGTGGGTGGGAATCCACACACAGCGGGGATTGGTCGAGGCGCTCACCACGTGGTTCGGACCACCCGCGGCGGCGCACGATTAACTCTCCTCGCTGAGACGATAGTGGCGAAGCAGCAGCACACTGATACGCCGGGAAAGCGTCCCTTATCAAGGACGTCGAATGGGCAAATAGTATACACAACATTTGCTTCTGAATAGCGAACTGATCGCGTAAGTGATTGCCGAACAAGCACATAAAACCAGCGTCGCAAGTGGTCTGAAGATCGCCTATCGCGGGGGTGTGGAGCACGACACTTCACGCTTTCCAACCGGCACATGACCACTGCGTCGTCGAAGCCAACGTACCAGGAATCCGAATCGACGCACGGCGCCAGTTCCTGCGTGGCCCGCATCCTTTGCATCGGTGGCAACGTCGCTGATGTGCTTCGCCTCCAGCTTCAACTGGACGCGGATTTCGAGTTCGCGCTCGTCACGTGCGAAACCGACTGTCGGGAAGTTCTCGCATCAGAGCTCGAGTTCGATCTCATCATCCGTGACGCGAGCGCCACCTGGCTCTGGAGTGGGGACTTGTTGGAAAGCCTGGACGCCCACTCCCCCGAAGCTGAGCGGATCGTGCTTGCATCACGCATGGATGCGGCGACGAGAGAGCGTGTCTCACAGAACGCCCGCGTCATGTGCGTTCTTCTCTCTCCCTGTCCGACCATGCTTCTGCGTGCGAGAGTGGCGGACGCCCTGCTCCGGCACAGGGCACGTGCTCTAAGAAACGCGATATCGACGCCCCCAGGGGGACAACAAGCCGTGCCGCGATCGACTATCGGATTTTCGCTGCGTCTCGCTGACGACCGAACTGACGGAACGTGAGCCCGTTCACTGCACCGCGAGCATCGCGAGTGAAAGTGACCTGAGCATCCACTTCCTTGACGAAGAAATCAACCGTGCTCTCCGGCCAGAGACGCACCTCCGACCCGCCTGGCGTCGATCTGACCGACAGGCCGTCGCTCCGCTTGGTAACGATCAGGTCAAAACCGGGAGCGAGCTCGTACACGCCGGAGTACTGCGAAAGAGTCGCGTCTGGAACATCGATCACTACGCGCTGCTTGGGTGGTATCGCCGACGGTGGCACGAGGCCGAGCAGCCGCATGTATACGGCGACTTGACTGTAGTGTTCGGCCAGGTCGGTTTCGAACGCGAGGAGCGTGCTCACCACCGCGGGTGAATCGAGGCGGCCAAGTCGCTCGAGAATCGCACCACAAAAGCGGAGTGATGCATCCAGACGTGCGACGAGAGTATCCTTTGGCCATCGCGCCTTGATGGTGTCCGCGAGTGAGTCTTTGGGCGTTCGAAGACGCTTCGCTTCACCCAGGCGCTCGCACAAACTGTAGTTCGCGTCCTCGAGATGCTGTGCGATGTAGCCGATCGTCTGCTGCGATGCCGTGGGTCGGTACTCGTACTGAGTAGCAGGAATGGTGGAAAAGGCGGCTACCAGTCGACTCCCGAAGAGGTCAGCGAATCTCGCGAACTGAATGGCGGTGGCGCTCGGCGATTCCCCGCCGGTCGGTGACTGCGCCGCGACAAACCGGGGAAATACCAGCAGTATTGCCAACTGGACATAGCGACGCATGCGATCCTTTTCGGTGTGGGTCGAAGGGCTTACACGCACAGGTGGGCGACGTTCCCTGATCTCCTCAGCCGCATTTGCGGCAGACGTGGGCAGAATGCTATGCTGAGGGATGCGTTGTCCATCGATCCGCGATACCGGTGTAGCGCTCTTCCTGTTTCTCGCGCCGCCGACGCTCCAGTCTCAGGACAGTCCCGAGTCCGTCCGCGTCAAGCAAGACGTGCTCTGGCGCAAGATGGAAGACTCGGTCCAGAGTCTCAGCAGGCGCGCGGACGCGGTCGTCGGTATCGCGATCGTTGATCTCACCGATCAGCGCTCCTTCTTCCAGAATGCGGACGCCGTGTTTCCCACGGCGAGCACGATCAAGATGGCAGTGCTCGCGGAGCTGTATCGCCAAGATGAGAAGGCGACGGCGGGCGGCGCCGGCGCGAAGCTCGGCGATCTCTATACGATGGATCCCCGGGACGTCGTCGATGAGAGTTTCATTCTTGGCGGGTTGACGCCTGGTGTGTCGCGCGTGACGAATCACGATCTCGCGACGATGATGGTCGCCGTGAGTGACAACGGCGCGACGAACGTGCTCATCGATCGAGTCGGGATGGAGAACGTCAACACCATGCTCGCTCGGCTGGGCTTGAAAGAGACGCGCCTGCGTCGTCGGATGCTGGACGTGAAGGCGGCGCTCGCGGGTCGTGAGAACACGGCGACGCCGCGCGAGCTGGTGGCGCTACTGTCGGCGCTGTATTCCGGACGCGTCTTCTCGAAGGCGACGACCGAGGCGTTCTTTACCATGCTGGGCACTGGCAAGGACAGTTACATCCCGCGTTTGCTGCCAGATGCCGTGCGAGTGGCCAACAAGCCGGGAGCGCTCACGGCGGTGCGCAACGATGCCGGCATCGTTTTCGTGAACAATCGACCATTCGCGATTGCGGTCATGACGACGTTTGGCCGTGACGATGCCGCGTCGGAGCGTGCGATCGCGGAAATATCGCGTACGGCGTGGAGCTACTTCGATCGTATCGGGAGCAGCTCACCACTCGGTCGCGTGGTGCGCTAGACCGCGTCAACGCAGCGAGATCCGCGAAGGTGATCAGTAGTGGGGACGTAGCAGACACGAAGCACACGCGATCTGCGTCATGCGGAGTTGCGCTTGCTCGTCCAAAATAAGACCCCTATGGCGAGCCGGAAGACTTCCCGCGCAGGCGTGCGACGGTGCCATCCACCCCATTCGGTATCTGCACGTCCGCGAGCTGGTTGTCGTCACGAAGGTCGCGCTTCAACCGCGCCAGTTCCTCCTTGAGCGTCGACGTGAGCGCCTCCACTCCCGGCTCGCCGTAGAGGTTGTGCAGCTCGTAGGGGTCATTGACCAGGTCGAACAGCTCCCACTGATCCCTCTTCCAGTAATAGATGAGCTTGTGCGTTCGCGTACGCACGCCGTAGTGCGCGCGCGTGTTGTGATCGCCCGGATCGTGGTAGTAGCGGTAGTACATCGAGCTGCGCCAGTCGGAAGGCGTGGCACCACGGAACACGCGCAGGAGACTGCGTCCCTGCATGTCGCGTGACGGGGGCAGCCCAGCGAGATCGAGAAACGTCGGCGCGAAATCGATGTTGATTGCCATCGCGTCCGCCTTCGTCCCCGCCGTGATGCCTGCCGGCCAGCGCACGAGGAAGGGCATGCGGATCGACTCCTCGTACATGAACCGCTTGTCAAAGAGTCCATGGTCGCCTAGGAAGAATCCCTGGTCGCTTGTGTAGATGACGTGTGTGTTGCGCGCGAGACCGTTGCGGTCGAGCGCCTGGAGCACACGACCCACTGATTCGTCCACCGACTGCACGGTGGCGAGGTAGTCCTGCATGTAGCGCTGGTACTTCCAGCGTGCGAGCGCTTCGCCCCGGAGTGTCACCGTCTTTCCGTTGCGGGAAATCGCCACCGTATCCGGCTTGAGCTGACGCCAGCGATTCAGTTCGGCGCCGGCGAGTCCTGTCGGTGCGGGTAGCTTGAGGTCG
>JANMAY010000155.1:0-2742 GCA_031360095.1 Gemmatimonadaceae bacterium | reverse complement strand
TCAGGGAGCGGGCGCGGGAACGAGTGGCCGCAGGCGAGCGGTGAACGCATCGAGCGCTTTGCGGAGCTCGCCGTAGCGCTCCGTGGCGTCGCGCCCGACCGCCTGATCGGCGTCGAGCGTCATGCTGTACAAATAGCGAATATGCGCCTGGAGGCCGGGTCTGCTGTAGCGAATGGGCGGAGTGATGAACTCCTCCTCCAGCGCCCGGATGGATGGATTGTCCGGTGACGCGCGCTTCGCCTGCTGCACCATGGCCGCGGTGCGGTTCGCATCGCTCACGAGATCGCGCACGCGAAGGTTGTGTGCCAACTGCGCCTCGAGGACTGTCTGCGTCATGCCGTCGCGCGTTGCGCGCGGATCGGCGACGAGCACGAGTGGCTGCGTCATGGTCTGCCCGTTCGCCGTCAAGCGGACGGTGAATGCACCCGGGGAGGCCATCGGTCCGTTCCTGCCGCGCTGCGCCGCGCTGTCCGCCCACGGTCCCGCGTACGTCATGTCCCAGATGAAGCGGTTGAGTCCAACGCGCGCCGGAATCACGGGCGTTCCTGCGCTTGCGAGCGAAGTGTCCCGCAGTTCACCACGCGCGCTGTCGCTCGAGAAACGGCGGACCACCGCTCCTCGGCGGTCCACGATCTCCAGTGCCACGGCGCTCGACGGTTGGCGTCCGATCCAATAGTCGATCATCGCGCCGGCAGGCGGGTACTGCGGCGATGCATCCGATGGCCCGGCATCTCCTTCAATGCCACCGAAGCCTGCCCGATAGTGGTACCGGACCGCGGTGCGCGGCATGAAGAGATGCGCGTCCTTGGCCGCAATGGCGTTGGACATCTCGTGGAGCGGCGCAAGATCGTCGAGGATCCAGAACGAACGGCCCTGCGTCGAGAGCACGAGGTCCCTGCGATGCACGCGAATATCGGTGACTGGCGTGACGGGGAGATTGAGCTGGAGCGAGCGCCAATGCGCGCCGTCGTCGAAGGACACGTACATCCCGAACTCCGTCCCCGCGTACAACAGGCCGGCGCGATCGGGATCCTCGCGCACGACGCGCGTGGGCGCATCGCCCGGAATTCCATTCGTCCCGTTCGTGAGACGAGTCCACGTCTGACCGTAGTCTTCCGTCTTATAGATGTACGGTTGAAAGTCGCCGAGGAGGTAGCGGAGCACAGCGATGTACGCTGCGCCGGCGCGATGCGGCGACGGCTCGATGTTCTGCACACGCCCACCGGGAGGCAGGGTCGCGGGGGTCACGTTGCGCCATGATTTGCCGCCGTCTCGCGTGACGTGAATGGGACCGTCGTTCGCACCGGTCCAAATCACGCCGCGCGCAATGGGTGATTCGCGGATGGCGTACAGCGTGGCGTACATCTCCTCGCCAGTCACGTCGATTGTGATGGGCTCGCCGGAGATGACGCCGCGATACCGCGGATCGTTCGCCGTGAGATCGGGGCTGATGCGCTCCCACGTCACCCCTTCGTCGCGGGTGCGATGCACATACTGCGAGCCATAATAGACCGTCTGCGGCTCGTGGCGAGACACTTCCATTGGCGACACGCGCTGAAAGCGAAAGCGCAAATCCTGATTCGCGGTACCGTACAACGACTGCGCGCCAACCCAATACTGCTTTTCCTGACCGGTGCGCAGGCTCATGCGACTGAATTGCCCTTTGCAGGACCCGTACACCGTGTCGGGGTTGGTCCGATGCGGAATGATGGGCCCCGTCTCGCAGCCCGGGCCCTGGTGCCAGCTCTGCAACGGATCGTCGAGGCGGTTCGCTCCAACGGGAAGACTGGTGACGATCAGCGTGCTGTTGTCTTGCTGCGCACCGTACAGCCGGTACGGATACTGATCGTCGACCGCGACCTGGTAGATCTCGACGGTCGGCTGGTTCTGCTGTGTGCTCCAGCTCTGCCCACCGTTGAAGGTGATGTTCGCGCCGCCATCGTTCGACTGGATGAAGTTCTGTCCATTCGCCGGATTGATCCACATGTCGTGGTTGTCACCGTGGGGCGGACGGAGCGTGCGGAAGGTGCGACCGCCGTCGGTGGATTTGTAAAATCCTTCGGTGCCAACATAGACGACGTCTGCGTTGGACGGATCGACGTCGACATTGTCGTAGTAGAACGGACGCGTGACGAGCCCGGGAAGAGCGCTCGTCAGCACCCAGTGCTCACCTGCATCGTCGCTGCGATACAAGCCGCCGCCGACCTTTGCTTCCACGAGCGCGTACACGCGCGCGGGCGCGGCGGCCGACACCGCGAGGTCGCTTTTGCCGACGACACCAGTCGGAAGCCCGCCGCCGAGCCGAGTCCAGTGATCTCCTCCGTCGGTGCTCTTGAAGACGCCATCTTCAGCGCCACCGCTGATGATGGTCCACGGCCGTCGTGCGCCGCGCCACATGGTGGCATACACGACGTTGGGATTGCCGGGCTGGAGCTCGATATCGACGGCACCCGTGCTATCGGAGAGAAAGAACACCTGCTCCCATGAGGCGCCGCCGTTGCGCGTGCGGTAGACGCCGCGCGTCCGGGTGTTCGCGAACGGATTGCCCACGACCGCCGCGTACACGATATCGGCGTTGGTGGGATGCACGACGATCGCGCCGATCTGTCCCGCGTCCGGAAGCCCCGAGAATCGCCAGGTCCGGCCGGCGTCGCTGGACTTGTAGATGCCTTTGCCGATGGAGACGTTGCTGCGAATCGCCTCGGAGCCCGTGCCCACGTACACGACATTGGGATCGCTATC
>JANMAY010000131.1:0-15363 GCA_031360095.1 Gemmatimonadaceae bacterium | reverse complement strand
AATCGTCGACGCCTTCACAAAAGAGCCGCTCGCCCCCGATCATCCGCTGCGCCGCGCGCCGAATACACTGCTCACGCCGCATATCGGCGCATCGAGCATGGAGGCGCAGCGCAATGTCGCGGTCGACGCGTGTGCCGCCGTGCGTGATGCCCTTCTGCACGACGAGCTCTCGCGATCGATCAACGTGGCGGGAGCGGGTACCGGCGGGTGGCGGGAGATCCAGCCGGCGCTGCTCGTAGCGCGGCGTGCCGCGGCGGTGGCGCGCGCGATCCTCGCCGACCGCGGCGTCCGAGCGGTGCAGCGCATCTCGCTGCGCTGTGGGGAAGAGCTGGTGGGTGCGTCCGCTGCACTGCTTGCGTCGGCGGCAGCGGGAGTCCTCGAAGGGGTCATCGAAGTGGAGCGGCTCAATCTCATCAATGCCCGCGCGCTCGCCGAAGCGCGTGGGATCGAGCTCTCGTGCTCCGAGTCGGGTGCGCTCGGGCCATTTGGTGTTCAGGTCAGTCTCAGCGGTGCCATGCAGGAGCTCGCGGTCGCCGGCGTTGCTCCAGAGGGACAGGCCGGCCGCCTCACGCGCATCGGTGGCTTTCACATCGACGTTGCGCCACGGGATACGCTGGTGATTCTCACGAACAACGACGTGCCTGGCGTGATCGGCCGCGTGGGCACGCTGTTGGGCGATGCCGGGGTCAACATCGCCGAGTATCACCAGGCGCGTCTGGCGCAGGGCGGCGAGGCACTGGCGGCGATCAGCGTCGACGGTGCCGTGGGCGCCGGCGTACGCGACTCGCTCCTCAACTTGCCGGACATCAGCTCGGCGACCGTCGTTCATTTTCGCGGCGTGTAGTGGGACGTCACGCGCCCGAAATTTCTCGCGATCCCGAGGTTCGTCAGGCCTACTCCGCCGACGTCTCTGGGCTCGTGCTGGTTCCCGATGGCGTGGCCCGTCCGTCGAGCGCCGAGGAGATCGCTGCCCTGCTCGCGGAGAGTGCTGCCACTGCGACGCCGGTGACGACGGCAGGAGGGCAGACCAGCACCACCGGCGCCTCGATCAGCGACCGGGGCGTGCTGCTCTCGATGCGCGCGATGCAGCGGGTGATCGAGATCGATCCGGTCGCGCGGACGGCGCGCGTGGAGGCGGGAGTGCTCGTCGGCGATCTGAAGCGCGCGTGCGCGGCGCACGACCTCCTCTTCGCACCCGATCCCACCAGCGAAGAGGAATCGACGATTGGTGGTGCAGTCGCGTGCAATGCCTCAGGCGCCCGCTCGCTGCGCTACGGTGCCACTCGGCCCCATGTGCGCGCGCTGCGCGTGGCGCTCGCGGATGGGTCGCTGGTCGAGCTGCGCCGCTCGTCGTTGGAGAAGAACACGGTGGGGTATGCGCTCGCTCACGATCCCGTGGACTGGTTCGTGGGCAGCGAAGGGACCCTTGGCGTCGTCGTGGAGGCGGAGCTGGCGTTGCTTCCCCTGCCGACGCACGTGGTGGGACTCGCCATTCCGTTTGCGAGCGAGGCCGACGCGCTCACCTTCGTGGTCGCGGCCCGCGAGAGCGTCGACGTGCATCCACGTTGTCTCGAGTTCTTCGATGCATTGGCGCTCGCCATCGTGCGTGAGGCCGAGGGATTGACCAGTTGGGCGATCGGTGCCGCGGCATTTGTCTACGTGGAGGAAGTGCCTCAACCCGGCGCCGAGCCCGCGCTGGACGAGTGGCTTGCGCTGGCCGAATCGCTGGGCGGGATCGGCGATGACGTGCGCGTCTACGAAGGCGAGGCGGCGCTGCGCGAAGCGCGCCGCGTGCGTCATGCGGTGCCGGCGCACATGAACGAGCGCGGCGCGAAGCACCGGCAGCTCGGCGGACGCAAAGTATCCACGGATTGGGCCGTGCCGTATCGAAAGCTCGCGCATGCGATCGGCCGCGCGCGTGTGCTCGCCGAAGAGGCCGGCATCGAACAGGCCGTCACGTACGGCCATGCAGGCAACGGGCATCCGCATCAGAATTTCATTGCGCACGACGCGGAGTCGTTGTCGCGCATCGAGCGCGTGGTGGAGGCGACGCTCCGGGAGGTGATCGCGCTCGGTGGCACGGTGGCGGCGGAGCATGGGATTGGAAAGCTGAAGCGCAAATGGCTGCCGCTGCAGATGTCCCCTCTTCAAGTGCGCGCGATGCAGGCCGTGAAGCGCGAGCTGGATCCCACGGGGATCCTCGCGCCGGGCAACGTGCTCTGATGGAGCGCGGCTTTGCGAGCGTCATTCTGGATGTCGACTCCACGCTGACTGCAATCGAGGGCATCGATTGGCTGGCCGAACAGCGTGGAGCGGACATGGGGACGCGCGTGACGGAGCTGACCAACCGCGCGATGCGCGGTGAGATCGCGCTCGACGCCGTGTACGGCGAGCGCCTCGGGCTCGTGCGCCCCGATCGGGCGTCGATCGATGCGCTGGCGAACGCCTATCTCACGTCGATCGCGCCCGGGGCCGCGGCGGCGATCACGCGTCTTCAGGCGGAGGGACGCCGTGTCGTGCTGCTGAGCGGTGGCGTGCGCGAGGCCATTCTCCCCATCGCTGGCTCGCTCGGTATCGCGCCGCACGACGTGTACGCTGTCTCCATCCAGTTCGATGAGCAGGGTGTGTACGGAGGCTATGACGTGGCGTCGCCGCTCGCGACGGCAGGCGGAAAGCGTTCCGTTGCGGAGTCGCTCGAGCTCCCGCGCCGAGTGCTTGCCTTGGGCGACGGAGCCACCGACCTTGCGATGCGACCTGCCGTCGACGCGTTCGCCGCATTCACAGGATTCGTGAGACGCGGTCCCGTCGTCGCGCAGGCGGATTTCGTCCTCGAATCGTTCGATCAGCTCGTGGAGCTCGTTCTCGCATGACCGACGCACTGCTCACCAACGGCACGTTCTTCTTTCCAGGTCCAACCGAAGTGCGCGGGGCGGTGCTCGAGGCGATGACGCGTCCGATGATTCCGCATCGGGGCACGCAGTTCGAGTCGCTGTTCGGGCGGCTCCAGGCTGCCTTGAAGGAGGTGTTCGGAACCGAGCGTCCGGTGTACATCAGCAGCTCGTCAGCGACGGGACTGATGGAGGCGGGGGTGCGCTGCGCGCCGGCGGGCTGCGTGCTTTCCATTGTGAATGGCGCGTTTTCGGCGCGCTTCGCTGCCATCGCGAAGTCGTGCGCGCGGGAGGTCGACATACTCGACGTGCCATGGGGGAACAGCGTGCACCTCGACGAGGTCGCCGCTCGGCTGGCGGCGAAGCAGTACGCCGTGGTCACGGTGGTTCATTCGGAAACGTCGACCGGAGCGCTCCAGGACGTGCGCGCGGTGACCAAGCTTGCGCACGCGCACGGCGCGCTGTGCCTCGTCGATTCGGTGACGGGGGTTGGCGCCGCCGAACTTCGGGTCGACGAGTGGGGATTGGACTACGCGCTCACCGGATCGCAGAAGGCACTCGCGCTCCCGCCGGGCTTGGCCTTCGCCGTCGCGTCGTCGTCGTTCATCGAGACGGCACGGGCTCAGAAGGACCGCGGCCTCTATTTCGATCTCGTCGAGTTCGATGCGTACGCGATGAAGAATCAGACGCCGAATACGCCGGCCATTCCACTCTTTTTTTCGGCTGACGTGGGTCTGTCGGCCATCGTTGCCGAAGGGATGCCGGCGCGGTGGGCACGTCACGCTGCGATGGCAGAGCGGACCTACACGTGGGTCGATGCGCTGACGCAGCGGCATGGTGACGAGCTGCACGTACTCGCGTCTGCGGGCCATCGCTCGCCCTCGGTGACGGCGGTCAATCTGCCGTCGCGCATAACCGGGCCCACGGTTGTGCGCGCGGTCGCGGAGCGTGGATTCACGATTGGAAGCGGCTACGGCAAGAACAAGGAGACGAGCGTCCGCATCGGGCATATGGGCGATCACACGTTGGCCGGACTCGAGCGCTGTCTCGCCGCGTGCGACAGTGCGTTCGACGCGCTGCTGCGCTAGCTCGCCACTAGGGTACGGCGGCTACGGTCTCGGCCGAGATTCGCGCCGGTACCTCGACGACGGTGTCGAGATCGGCGGTCCACACGTAGGCGCGATCGCGGCCCTTGCGTTTCGCGGCATAGAGCGCGGCGTCGGCACGCGACCAGAGATGCGCCGCGAAGTCGCGACCATCGTCGTGCGCGGTGCCCGCGACGACGCCAATGCTCGTGGTCACACGTACTCGCGCACCCTCTGCGCGAACATCGAACGGGCTGCTGCGGATCAGGTGGCAGATCCGGTCCGCCAACAGTTGGGCGCCCCGCTCGTCCGTGTCGGGAAGCAGGAACGCGAATTCTTCTCCGCCCACACGCGCGACGACGTCCGTGGCGCGCGCGGTGCGCAGCAGCAGCGCACCGATGTTCCGCAGCACGATATCGCCCGCGAGATGGCCGAAGGTATCGTTGACCAGCTTGAAGTGATCGAGGTCGAGCGCCAGCAGCGCAAACGTTCCTCCGCCACGCGATGCGCGCGCCACTTCGCGCTCGAGTGCCTGATCGAAGCCGCGGCGGTTGAGGCAGCCCGTGAGCGAATCGGTGAGCACCATGTTGGCGAGCTGCGTGCGAACGCCGTTGTAGGCGCGCCCCACGCGTGTGATGGCGTCGGGGCGATGGTCTGCCGACACCTCATAGCCGCGCGTGAAATCCCCTTGCTCCGCGTGCTCGAAGAGTCCAACGATCGTGCGGAGGCGGCGTCGGACGTCAGATGCCTGATACACCATGAGCGACGCAACGGCGGCGCAAATCGCCAGCGACCAGAGCTCCTGTCCGATCTCGATGGACATGCCGCGCGCCGTGGCACTTGTCAAAAGCACGAGGTAGCCTGCGCTGCCAATCGCGACGACGCGCCGCGCGTGTCGTCCGCCGAAATAGAAATTCGCCACGTGTACGATGACGATCATGCCGAAGAGCGCGCGCTCATAGTGCGCGGGCGTTGTGGAGACTCCCGTCATTGTGAGGACGTACGCGAGGTCGGCGACGAGCGCGGCGGTCACATGATTGCGCGACGCACCGTCGGCGTGCTCCAATCGGCGATGCAGTGCGTACACAGCCAGGACGTAGAGCGCGGTCGTTGCGGCGATGGCGCCCAGGGCGCCGGGCGTCGCGGTCCCCGCTTCGCCGAGGATCATCAGCACACTCTGCACAGCGGCGATGAGCGCGGCGGCGATCATCCGGGAGCGCGCTTGCGCGCGGAGCACGGTCGCCGCGACGAGGGCCCGTCGGGTGTCCGAGTCCTGGCGCGTTGTCGGTGTCGCGTCTGGCGAGACCGCGGGGTCGGACAAGCTGCCCGAATGGTCTCTTGAGGATGCCTCGCCGTCCATAATATGCCGCGAGGTTGCGAGCACTGTGCCACAGAGGGCGATTATCGGAAAGCTTTGGTACGAAATGCCTTAAGGCCGTGTCCGGCTGACGAAAAAGTGCTCAGTATGGCGGCAATACGCGACAATTTGCTGAAATTGCCACACGGGCCCGCCTATCCCGCGACGGCGCCAGCAGCGAGCGGCGCTTTTCCGGTGGGCAACTGAATGGGCGGGCCGGTGCGGCGCTCGCCGACCTGCTGGCGCCACATGGCGTAGTAGAGGCCTTTGCGCTCGAGCAATGTGTCGTGCTGCCCCTCTTCCACGATGCGACCACGCTCGAGTACGTAGATCCGGTCGGCGTGGAGCACGGTGCTCAACCGGTGCGCAATGAGGACCGTGATTACATCAGACCCCTCCGCGACATCGCGCATGGTGCGTGTGATCTCTTCCTCGGTGAGCGAATCGAGCGAGCTGGTCGCCTCGTCGAAGACCAGGAGGTGAGGATTTCGAAGCAGGGCGCGCGCAATGGACAGCCGCTGTTTCTCGCCGCCGGAGATCTTCATTCCGCCTTCGCCGATGACCGTGTCCAGGCCCTTGTCGGCTCGTGTGAGCAGTGAATGCGCTGCCGAACGGCGCAGCACGTCCATGCACTGTGCGTCGGTGGCCTCGGGGCGGACGAAGAGCAGGTTTTCTCGGATCGTGCCGCTGAAGAGCTGGGCGTCCTGTGTGACGAAGCCAATGCGTTCGCGAAAACGGTCGAGGTCGATCTGCTCGCTCGAGACGCCATTGTAGAGGATAGCGCCGTGGCTTGGGCGGTACAGCCCAACGAGCAGCTTGACCAGCGTCGTCTTACCCGAGCCCGATGGTCCGACGAACGCGATCGTTTCGCCGCGTTGGACGTCGAACGACACGCTGGCAAGCGCTGGAGCGGCCGCGGTGGCGTGGGTGAAGCTCACGTCATTGAAGCCGAGCATGCGCAGGTCGTCGACGGCGACGGGATTGGCCGGCTTGGGATCGATCGGAATCTTGAAAATTGCGTCGAAGTTCGCGAGCGAGGCCTCCGTCTCGCGATAGATGTTGATGACGTTTCCGAGCTCCTGCAGCGGGCCAAAGATGAAGAATGAATAGATCAGCAGCGTAAAGAACTGGCCGACGCTGATTTGCCGCTGGAAGATGAGATACAGCATCAGGAACAGAATGCACGTGCGGATGAAATTCACCGCCGTGCCCTGGATGAAGCTGATCGAGCGGATGTAGCGAACCTTCTTGAGCTCGAGCTTGAGGATCTTCTCGGTCGTCGAGTTGAGCCGCCGCTCCTCCTGCTTCGCGAGCCCCAGGCTCTTCACGAGCTCGATGTTGCGGAGCGACTCGGTCGTTGCGCCGGCGAGTGCGGTGGTTTCGGCAACGATGACCTTCTGAATCGTCTTGACGCGACGGCTCAGCACGGAACTGATCGCGAAGAGAATGGGCACCGTCAGCAGGAACGCCGGCGCGATGGACCAATGCGCCTTGAATGCGTACACCATCACGAACACGACGCCGACGATCGTCGTGAAGACGAGATTCACGAACGCATTGATGAACCGCTCGGTGTCGGACCGCGCTTTCTGCAGCTTGCCGAGGGTTTCGCCGCTCCGCTGGTCCTCGAACGTCTGAAACGGGAGCGCGAGGGAGTGCCGAATGCCGTCGGAGTAGAGGTCGGCACCGACGCGCTGCACGACGACGTTGACGAAGTAGTCCTGGAAATTCTTGGCAACGCGCGAGACGAACGCGACCCCCACCGCCATCGCGAGCAGCGTCGACACTCCCTTGAAGAACTGCGCGCTGGTGTACTTGCCGTACTGAGTGGCGTAGCTGTCGATCACGTGCCGGAAGATCAGCGGGTCGAGAAGCGAAAAGACCTGGTTGATCGTGGCGAGACCGAGCGCGAGGATGACGAACCGCCAATAGGGGCGGAGATAGCGGATCAGCGTGTGCATGAGCAACAGTAACTCCGCAGGCGCTCCGTTGGTTCGGCGTCAGGACGCCTGGCGCTGCCGCCCAAGGGAAATTCGGCGAAGCCAGGGAATCGCCGTGGGCGCCTCGAGCGTCAACGACGGTCCGGGCCGGAGCAGTTCGGCGTGAATGATCAGCCAGATGACGAGGTATGGAACGGTCGGCACGCCAATCAGCGCGAGCGCGAGGAGCACACTTCGTTCGAGCGTGCGCGATCCGGTCACGAACCAGAGCACGCTTCCCGTGGCGGCGAGAATGAACGACTGCCGCTCCGCTTGATGGTTGAACAGGACGACGAACAGGAGAAGCGACGACAGATACTGGAGGCGGAACACTTCGCTGCGGCTACGGTCGCGTCGGAGGACGAGCGGCATGATGAAAATCAGCACGCCGAGCAGCTGGAGGGTCCAGTTGGGCCACTCGAGCCCTCGCCAATTCCGCATCTCTCGCATGAGCGACAGACCGAACACCACGTCCCTCGCGTCGCTGCCCTCAACCATCCCCCACCATTGATATTGCCGGAGCAACTCGCTCGGCGACACGACGAGCAGAGGCAACGCGAGGAGGGCGAGTCCCGCGATGGTGACCGCGAGCATCGTTCGCCGCCACTCGCGGTGCAACAACGCGATAACGAGAGCGGCAATGGGAAAGAGTTTGATGGACGTCCCAATGGCGACGGCGACGCCACCGTGCAGGTGGCGTCCCTGCTCGAAGGCAAGCGCCGCGAGCACGAGAAGCGCGGTGACGAGCGCGTTGCTCGACGAGCTCTGAATGGCGACAAAGACTTCCGGCGCGAGCAGGAGGAGCGCGAGATTCGCGCGCGCGCGTGGCAGGATGCGGGTGATCGCGAAGAACAGCAGCCCCGCATTGAGGAGATTCCATGCGAGAAGCGCGGCTGAAAACGGAATCAACGCGAGCGGCGCGAACAGTACAGCCGCAGTTGGGCTGTACTTGAACAAATCAACCGCAGCCGCGCCCTGCTCGGCAGGATACGCGGCGTACAGGTTCTGATGTTGTGCGAGGTGCACGAACGACCGCCGGAAGATCGAGAACGTGGTGTGGTCTCGACTCCAGACGCCGCGCTGCAACGTCGCAACGACGACTCCGGCTGCATAAAGAGCGAGCAGCCACAGTCGCTGGCGTGAATACGCTTTGGACATCTTCCGGGGACGGGTGGGGCGTCAACGGGGGATGTTCGCTCAGCGAACAAAACGATTAGGGGCGGTAAGTATCCACCAAACCCGGAATTGCGCCAGAGCGACTTTTCATTTCCTGCAATGGGGGCAATTCGCGTCAAGTAGCCGAGCAGGACGACTGGCTGTCCCTAAAAGCGCGCATCGATGTACGTGTCGACCCGCCATTGCTTGTCGGGCCGGATGCCGCGCGCGACGTCGAACCTCACGAGGCCGTCCATGATCGACACGCCCGCGCCCACCCCCGACATGGGGATGCCGATCGCATCGCGCGTCCGGCGGTCACCGGCCCATCCGAAATCGGCGAAGGCCACGGGGCGCGCGACCTCTTGGCTCAGCGCGAACTCTCCGCGCGCGAGCCAGAATGCGTCGCCCGACTCGCGCCCCGGTCGCTGCCCGCGCACGGTGTGCGCGCCGCCCACATACCAATGCCGCTGCGGCGGCAGCATGCCAGCTGACGTGCCGCCGGCAACGGTAAGCGACACTGCACCCTGCCCCACGCCGTGCGACGCGGTGAGGTCGAGCGCCGCACGCCCGAACGAGCCGGTATCGCCGCGGGCCCCCTCGAGACGCAGATCACTGAACAAGCGAAATCCCTCCGGATCGAGCCCGTAGTTTCCGATATACCGCGTACGTGCCCCCACATACGTCCCACGAGCTGCCTCGAGATTGGGCTCGAACTGCGCGCCGTTCGCGAGGCGCGCCAGCGAAAACGTCGTGCGCTGCTTTGCAGTGCGCTCCTGCTCCGCAAAGAGCGACCATGTGACCGCGCTTCCACCGAACTCCGGCGGCGTCGCAGTCAGCTCCAGACCGGTGGAGCGATAGTAGAACCCTTCGTCGCGGCCAAAGAGAAACGCGGAGATCGAGCTGCCCAGCGTGAGTGGGTTGCCCCAGTCGCTCGCGGAGACGAGGCGGTTGTACGCCGTGACGGAATAGATGCGGCGAAGATCGCTTCGTGACCCGGTGAGCTCCACGACTGGCTCGGGACTGGCCACTCCGATGCGCCCGCTCGCATGCACCGAATACCCATTGCCCAGTTGTTGGTCGATGTGCCCACCGCCTGATAAACCTTCGATGCGATTGTAGCGCACGTTGTCGAATGCGCTTGTCGGGGGCTGCGGCGCAAAATCCGCCTGCGCCCCCATCGACAGCGCCTGCGCGACCAACGCGTCGATCTCGGCGGAGTCGATGGTTTCGTCGCCCTTGTCGTAGATGGACGGAGGAAGCTCGGGCGAGTTCGCCAGCTTTGCGGAATCGCAGGGGATGCGAGTGAACACCGGATTCGGATTGTCGTCGCTGCGGCGCGTATACGTGCGGTTGCCAGTGCTATCGCACTCGGCACGGCGGCGACGGTTGTGCGGTTCGTGGCGGGCCGAGTCACGCGCCGACCCATCACTCACGGTCACTGTCGCTCCCCTGCCGCGCAGGCTGTCCGCCGCGATTGGAATGGGCGGAAGCGGTTGTCCCGAATTCACGTTGTCGTATTTGTATCGCTGCTCGAGCTTGAAGGGCACGCGCATGAAGCTCACGTTCACACCGCCTTCGAGCACCTGCACGCGCGGCAACCAGAAGCGGCCCTGATACAATCCGTACTCGACACCGATCGCGCTCACCTGCGCCGTCATCGGGAAGAGCATGGGTTTGATGAGCGCTGGCACATCCTCGAATGAGGAGGAGTCGTCTTCTTCGGCCACCGCCTTGATGTCCATCGGCACGCTCATGCGATACGCGGCACGCACCAACTGGCCACCCGAGAGGTCGAACCACAACGAGCCGACGGCGAGATTCCACCGCGGGGTGCGCGGCCGCACCTTGAGCTCGCGCAGGCGAATTGATTTTCCGTCTGGCAGACGGAACGTGGCCGAATCTCCTGTCGAGTACGCGTAGTACGCTTCTGCACCATTGGCGAGCGGATGAACGATGCCCTCGTTCTCATCCACGTTGTTGCGCGCCATGCTCGAGCCGATCCAAAGCGTTTCGCTGCCCGGGTAGTATGGGATCGGCGAGATGTCTCCTCCAACGTGCACGTTGTGGGATTTCCCGACGATAGGCGCGACGGTGCGCGAGCCGGTGACGTCGACATACGCACCGACGCCGCGTCGCCACTGCACGTGGGTCGCCTGCTCGTTGCGGAACGCGAGTCGCTCGCGCCCGAATTTGCTGAACCCCAGCCCTGCCGACACGCGTTGGTAGGTCGTGGCGTCGTAGCCGAGCAGCGCGGAATCCTGCCGCGTGCGCGCGGATCGGGCGATCGTCAACAGCTCGCGCGCTTGTACGTCACGGAACGCGCTCGCGAGGTGCTCTGACGTCAGCGTAACGGCTTTCGGCGGCTTCTTGTCGCGGTGTGGCCTCGTCGTGGAGTCACGCTCGGTGTGCTTGCCTGAATCGGCCGGTGCCTCAGGCTGCTGGCGCGCCGGCGCAGGCGCGGCCTGGAGGAGAGCGACGAGGAATGATACGAGCATACCAAGCAACCCTGGGAAGGGGGGAGGGTGCTCTCTCGTACGCCCGCGAACATCGAAAGTTTCGGTGACGACGCACTGTTCACTGCGCTCGGAGCGCGTTCCACATGAGAGGCAGTGTGGCCAGTGTCTGCGCACGATACTGCGGCCGAAAACCGAACAGCATCACGTGTCCCTTGCCGCGTTTCACGTCGACCATGGCCGCTTTGCCGGCGAGCCGCGGCGCGCCGAGCAGCCAACCGGAGATGAGTGGATTGCCGCTCGCCGGATAGCGCGCGACGACCGTCGCCCGCGTGGGATCGGTGACATCGAATGCCGGCGACGACTCGAACCAGACCGCCGACTCCGGTGCGGTGAGGCCGCGCGTCAGCGCGTTGCTTCGATCAAATTCGACGCGCAGCAGCGAGCCCGGCGCATAGAAGTCGCTCGAACGCACGCCTTCGAGCACATTTTTCACCGGAAGCGCGAGTGCTTGAATGGCGTATTCGCTCGCGTCGTTGAAGGCGAGCAGCGTTCCACCGGCATCGACGAACGATGCGAGCGCGGACGCCCCGGCGTCGCCCAATCCACCCTTGAGTGAATCCGGGTATGGGCCGACGGGCCCGCGTGCGATCAGCCGTGCATCCTGCTCGGGAAGAATGATCGCGTCGAATCGTGCGTTCAGATTGCCGGCGCGCACGTCCGGGGCCCTCACGACCGTGAACGGCACCTTGTACTGATCAAAGATCCAGCGCGTCCACCCTTCGTCCATCGAGGGAGCTGCGTTGGCGTAGATCGCAATACGTCTGCTGCTCGAGTTGGTGAAGCCAGAAGCGACCCAGCTCGTGCGCGCGACGGGTGCGAGCAGCGTGGCTTCGACCGTGACGGCTTCGGGAAGGAAAGCGACGTCGAAGCCGAACAGCAGCGGGAGCGTGTGCGCGACCACATCGTACGGGCGCTTCGGTGGACCGCCAGGATACTCGCGCAGGTCCGGATACCGTTGAATCTCCAACAGCGTCTTGGCAAAGCTGCCGTAGGGCTGCGCCGTGGAGATGAGATAGCTGCTGGGCGGGTAACTTTTTCCGCCAGCGGTGAAGGACGTTGACGCCTGGCGAATCTCGACCTGACCTCGCTGAAGGATGCGCAGCGCCGCGTTGATCGCCGTGTCGCGAACGGGCTGCGCCGGGATCACGATCGTCGCGGGCCAGTCACCGCGGCCGGTCGCGCCTCTACCCTGGGTCGACCGGCGCTGGACCTCCGAAAAGCTCTTGAGCCAAAGGGCACGGTCGTCCGCCGCCTGCGCGAGCAGCGCCCAGGTGGCCGCGGTTTGGTAGCGGACGATGTCGCCGATCCCCCACTTCCCGCCGGGCCAGCGCGTCAGGAAATCGACGCTGGCAACTTTGGGGTCAACGTTGTAGCCCGCGCGCAGCGAATCGAACGACACCGTAACGGGCGACGCGAGCGACGCGCTCGCGGTCTCAGTGAGAATGCGAATGGCACCGTGGTAGTGCTGATAGGCGCGCGCGGGAGTCCAGGCGTCGTACGACGTATTGTTCGCGACTCCCGTGAGCCCCTGCATCGTGAGCCGCCAGGTCATCGACTTCCCCATCTGCGCCACGCCGGCGGCGAGAATCGGATCGATGTTGGGCTCGATGGGATCCATGTACGGCGGAATGAAAATGCGCGTGCCGCTGACACCCTGCTGGTGGATGTCGTTCACGATCTGTGGGCGCCAGGGTGTGTAGAGCGAGTCGATCACCATCTGCGTCTCGACCTGCGTGAACGCATACCAGTCGCGGTTGTTGTCGTGGCCCGTGTAGTGGTGATACAACGTCGGCGGGCCGCTGCCTTCCCACGCTGTGCCCAGCGACCGGCGATACCAGTCTCCAACGATGTCGACGCCGTCGGGATTGAGCGACGGCACGAGTATCACCAGCGCGTGCTTCCGAATGGCGCGTGCTTCGTCGTCTTCGCCCGTCGCGAGCATGTGCGCGAGCCGGAGCGGGGTGAGAATCCCCCCGACCTCGGTGGAGTGAATGCTCGAGGTCACCAGCACCACGACCTTTCCGTCACGCTCGAGTGCCGCACGGTCCTGCGCCGTCGTGAGCCGAGGGTCGGCCAACCTGCGCTGAGCCTCTCGCAGCTTGGGCAGGTTGGCGAGGGTCGCCTCGTCGCCGATGAATGCCGCGATGAAGGGACGGCCAAGCGTCGTCTTGCCAAGGGTGCGGAGCTGCACGCGCGGCGAGGCGGCATCCAGCGCCTTGAAGTAGGCAACGATCTGCTGCCACTCGGGCAGCTTGCGGTCGGTGCCGGGCTCAAAGCCGATGACCGACGCGGGGGTCGGCACTCCCCGCGATTGCGCTCGGGCAATTGACGAGAACAGCACGAGCGCTGCGAACACGCAGCGGAGATGACGAACGCGCATGGCGAAGTATCCGGATGGGGAGTTACGAAGGACAATACACGGTGTGCGGAGTGCGGAGTACGGCGGCTCGTGAGGCGGCGGCGCACGGGGTGGTCGTGAGGCGGACGGCGCCGCCCGCCGCACGCCACTCGCCGAACACCGCCGCTCCCCTCACGACCACGCCACGCGGTGCACCCCGTACGATCACGCGGTACGCCGCACGCCGTACGCCGCACGCCCATAGAAGATTTGGACTTGACGAACAGCCCTCTTCCGCCCTATCGTGCGGACATGGCTTCCACCGCGCACCTCTATTTTACGTTCTTTCGCTACGGTTTCCCCTCGACGGGCCGTGGATGGAGACGTACGCGCGACTGACCGGAGCTTCTGCTCCCGCGACGACCCCCCGCCGGCCCGTGGATCTCCACGGGCCTTTTTGTACGCCGTCCATGCATTTGCCACGAGAGTCGACATGATCATCATCACGCGCCCCGACATCACCGACGCCGAGCTCGATCACATTCGCGAACGCATCGAAGCATCCGGCCTGCGGACGCACCTCAATCGCGGCGAGCAGCGCACAGTCATCGCCTGTATCGGCGACGACGCCCGGCTCCTGGAGCTGCCGCTGCGATCGATGCCGGGGGTCGAGCAGGTGATGCCGGTGCTCAAACCCTACAAGCTGGCGTCGCGGGAGTTCGTCACGGAGCGCACGGTGGTTCGCATCGGGGCGGGCGCGAGCATCGGCGGCAAGGAGATCACGGTCATCGCGGGCCCCTGCTCCGTGGAGAGTCGTGAGATGCTCGACCAGACCGCGGTCGCCATCCGGAGCGCGGGCGCCACCATCATGCGCGGCGGTGCGTTCAAGCCGCGCTCTTCGCCCTATTCCTTTCAGGGCCTCGGGCGTGAAGCGCTTCGCATGCTCGTCGAGGCGCGCGCGGAGCATGGCCTGCCCGTCGTGACGGAGGTGATGGACACGCGCGACGTCGACCTGGTCGCCGAACACGCTGACATGCTGCAGATCGGCGCGCGCAACATGCAGAACTATTCACTGCTCGCGGAGGTCGGCCGCGTCCAGCGCCCCGTGCTGCTCAAGCGTGGACTATCGGCAACCATCTCGGAGCTGCTCATGGCGGCCGAATACATCATGTCGTACGGAAACCGCTCGGTGGTGCTCTGCGAGCGCGGCATCCGCACGTTCGAGCAGGCAACACGCAACACGCTGGATGTGTCTGCCATCCCGGTGCTCAAGCGCGAAACGCATCTGCCGGTGATCGTCGACCCGAGCCACGCCGGCGGCGACGCCGATCTCGTGGCGCCGCTTGCCTTCGCAGCGATCGCTGCCGGTGCCGATGGCCTGATCATCGAGGTGCACCCGAATCCGGAGTGCGCGCTCTCCGATGGCGATCAGTCGCTCGATTTCGCCGCGTTCGCCGCGCTGATGGCCCGACTTCCGGCGTTTGCCGCGGCGGCCGAGCGAACCTTCACGCCGCCGACGATCCGTGGTGACCTCCCGTCGCCCACGCGGGTGGCTGTCGCATGATCACTGGCGCCGACGAAAATGACGCCGCTCCGCGGGCCGACCTCGCGGAATGCCGGACGAAGATCGAGGAGATCGATCGTCGGCTCATCGCGCTGTTGGCGGAGCGCGTTGCGCTGGGCAAGCGCACGGCGGCGCTGAAGACCGCGGCGGGCTTGCCCATTCTCGATCCTCAGCGCGAGGCGGAGGTCATCCGCCGCGCGGTGGCGACGGCGCGCGAGCACGACCTGCCGGTGGAAGCGGTGCGCGAGATGTTCTGGCATGTCGTCGGGCTGTCGCGTCGCGCGCAGGAAGCGACGCGATGACGTTGTCGACAGCCGCAGCGCCGGCGTTGCGCGTGAGCGGGCTGCGCAAATCGTATGGCGACGTGGTGGCGGTGGACGGGCTGGATCTCATGGTCGGCGCGGGCGAGTGCTTCGGTCTGCTCGGTCCCAATGGCGCAGGAAAAACCACGACGATCGAAATCTGTGAGGGGCTCACC
>JANMAY010000116.1:0-4637 GCA_031360095.1 Gemmatimonadaceae bacterium | reverse complement strand
AGGGCGTATTCCGTCTGGATCTCTCGCCGAAGCGCGGCGACGTCGAGACCGGGAACCGGTCCGGTGTCGCTGGGCACCTGTGACGCACCGTGGGTCATTGACGCCTCCGAGTGAACGCTGCGTGCGCTGGCCGAGTGGCCGAGCCTTGCCGCTCCCCGCTTGTCCGTGTATTCTATGGATCATTAGAACAACTTGTCAAGCCCCTCCATGCCACCTGAGTGATGACGGCCCACCGCGAGTTCAAAGACGCACTGTACGCCCAGTTCGCCCGAATCGGGCACGCCCTTGCGAATCCCAGGCGCATCGAGCTGCTCGACCTGTTGGGGCAGGGCGAAAAGACCGTCGAGGTGCTGGCGGAACACATCGCGACGCCAATCAAGAACACGAGCGCCCATTTGCGCGTCCTGCGGCAAGCGCGGCTCGTCGACACGCGCCGAGACGGCACGTATGTGTACTACCGGCTCGCCGAGGATGATGTCGTGCGGCTCCTTCGCGCTCTCGAAGCCGTCGGGCACAGTCGGCTCGCCGAGGTGCAGAGCGTCGTGCAACTCTACCTCGACGGACACGATGCGCTCGAGCCGGTGTCGCTCACCGATCTGCGACGCATGATGCGCAACGGCGAGGTCACGGTGGTCGACGTCCGCCCGGCCGAAGAGTTCGCCGCCGGACATGTCCCTGGCGCGATGTCCGTACCGGTTGCGGAGTTGAAGCGCCGGCTGCGTGAGATTCCCAAGCGTCGAGAAGTCATCGCATACTGTCGCGGGCGCTACTGCGTCTACTCCCTCGAAGCCGTCACGGTGCTTCGGAAACACGGCTACCGCGCGCGCCGCACGGATGAAGGCATGCCCGACTGGCGAGCGGCGGGTCTGCCCGTGGAAGTCGGTGCATGATTCGTCGTCAGTTCCTCCGCGCGCATCCAAAGATCCTGCCGCCGGGAGCGTGACCCTGGGCCTGCGCGCGAACTGGCGGCAGTTCGCGCTGCTGGTCCTCGTGAATGCATTCGTGGGCGCCATGGTTGGCCTCGAGCGCTCGGTACTCCCCGTCATCGCGGTCACCGAATTTCGCATTGTCTCCACGACGGCCGTACTGTCGTTCATTGCGACGTTCGGACTCGCCAAGGCGCTCACGAATCTCGGCGCGGGATGGCTTGCCGATCGTCGGCGGCGTCGTGCGACGCTCATTGTGGGATGGATCGTCGGGCTCCCCGTTCCGCTACTGATTCTCTGGGCGCCGACCTGGGCGTGGGTCGTGGCGGCCAATGCGCTGCTCGGTATCAACCAGGGACTTGCCTGGTCCGCGACCGTGATCATGAAGATCGACCTCGTGGGACCGCGCCGACGTGGACTGGCGATGGGAATGAACGAATTCGCCGGATACGTTGCCGTCGGAGTGGCCGGCTTCGCGAGCGGATACGTCGCGACTCGCTTTGGTCTGAGGGCCGGCGCGGCCTACCTGGGACTGGCGGTGGCGGTAACCGGCCTCTCGCTCTCGTTGTTCGTGAAGGAAACAGCGGGACATGCGTTGCTCGAATCGGCGGGCTCCGCAGTCGCGGAGCGGCCGTCTCTTCTCGAGATCTTCAAACGCTCACTGTGGTCCGACCGTGACCTGTTCAGCGTGAGCCAGGCGGGACTCGTCAACAATCTCAATGACGGGCTGGCGTGGGGAGTCTTCCCGCTGCTCTTCCTGCGTTCCGGACTGAGCGTCGCGCAGGCGGGTGCCCTGGCAGCGATCTATCCGATCACGTGGGGTCTGTCCCAGCTCGTGACGGGTGCGATGGGCGATCGTTGGGGGCGGCGGCGATTGATCGTCATCGGCATGCTCCTTCAAGGCGTGTCCCTCATCGCAATCGCATTCACAAACCGCTTCGCTGCCTGGGCGGCGTACCTCGCGATGCTGGGACTCGGAACGGCGCTCGTCTATCCTTCATTGCTTGCTGCGGTAGGAGACCTCGCGCACGCGTCATGGCGAGGAGTGGCCGTCGGCGTCTACCGGTTCTGGCGCGATCTTGGTTACGTAGTAGGAGCACTGCTCGCGGGAGTACTCGCGGATGTGTTCGGCACCTCGGTCGCCATCACCTGCATCGGAGTTCTCACCGTGCTGTCCGGAATTTTCGTTGCCCTCCGGTTTCGCGAGCCTCGCGTGGAACGCGTGCGGCCTCAGTCCGTGCGTGACGCCTCGCATGTCAATTCCCTCCAACCCACCCGGCCGTGAGCGCCGAGCGACGCCAGTTCCTCGAACTTGCGATTGCCGAAGCGCGCGCCGGCCTGGCGGAGGGCGGAATCCCCATCGGCTCCGTGCTGGTGCACGGCGATCGCGTGCTGGGACGCGGACACAATCGTCGCGTACAGAAGGGCAGCGTCGTGCTGCATGGCGAGATGGATGCGCTCGAGAATGCGGGACGCCAGCCGGCCAGTGTGTACGCGGAGTGCACGATCTACACGACGCTGTCGCCGTGTGCGATGTGCTCTGGCGCGATTCTGCTGTACGGAATTCCGCGGGTGATTGTCGGGGAGAACAGCACGTTTCTCGGTGAGGAGGAGCTGCTGCGCTCGCGGGGAGTGAGCGTCGATGTCGTGCAGGATGCGGAGTGCGTACGTCTCATGACCGAGTTCATCGCGCGGCACCCGGCGCTCTGGAACGAGGACATCGGAACGTGATGCAGCTCGACATCGATATGCTCGCTGGTCTGTACGCCATCTGTCGTCTGGCACCGGACGCTCCGATTCCAGCGTGGGCCCGCGGCGCGGAGTTTACCGCGATCGCCTGTACGCCAGAGGAAGTGTCCGTCGTGTGCGCGGAGGAGCGAGTGCCGCCGGGCGTTCGCGCGAGCAGGGGGTGGTGCGTGCTCAAGCTGCGTGGTCCGTTCGATCTCACCGCCGTTGGCGTGCTTGCCTCGGTCGCGCAGCCGTTGGCGAATGCGGGGGTCAGCGTCATGGCAATCGCGACGTTCGATACCGACTACGTGCTGGTGCGGAACGAGCAACTCGCGAGCGCGATGGCGGCGCTCGGGGCGGCGGGACATATGGTCAGGACCGTAGGACCGTAGGACCGTAGGACCGGAGGACCGTAGAGCCCCAACGACGAACGGTGCACCGAAATCCGATTCGGTGCGCCGTTTCGCAGTTTGCGGTCCTACCGTCTTACGGTCCTACGGTCCTACTGTAGTTACGGTACCAACGGCTCCGCCGACACCTTCACCCGTCCGATCATGTTCGCATCACCACCGAACCAGATTTGCCGAGTGGCCTTGTCGAACGTCATGTGCCGGATGGTGTTGTTGCCGTCGGCGGCGATGGGCACGTTTTCCGTAAAGGCCTTCTTGGCGGGATCGAACGCCACGAGCCGGTTCGGCTGACTGCCCGTTTCCGCGAGCCAGATGCGGCCGCGGTCGTCCGTCGTCATCGCGTACGGAAGGGAACCGATTCCCGACGGCAGCAGATACTCTTCCGTCGCGCCCGTCTTTGGATCCAACCGCCCGAGGTAGCCGCGCGTGTAGTCACCGTACCAGACGACGTCGTCCTTCGTGATCGCGATGCGGCGGGGACGGCTCCGATCGTTGGGTAGCGTGTAGGCCTTGAACTCGCCGGAGCTCGGATCGATGGTGCCGATCTTGTTCGTGCCGAAAAGATCGAACCACGGGCGGTCGTGCGAGTCCATCCAGATGCCGTAAGGGCGTGAGCCCTTCTCCATGCGCCACAGCCGAATCTTGCCGTCGGCTCCACTCAGTCGCCCGACGGCGCCGGCGCTCTGGGCCGTGAACCACGCATCGCCCTTCCTGTCGAAGGTCATCGTATGCGGATCGCGCACGGTCGAATCGGGCATCAGGAACGGCGTCACTTTGCCGGTGGCCGGATCCATCTTGAGAATGCGGCCATTCGTGTTGCCGGTGAACCACACCATCCCCTTCGCGTCCACCACGAGATTGTGCGGATGCGTGCCTTCCTCGATTTCATACTTCGTGAACTCGCCGGTGCGCGGGTCGAGGTGCGCGACATAGTTGCCCACCTGGCCGACAAACCAGACGCGCCCCTGTTGATCGGCGTACGGGTCGCGTGGCCGAGTCTTTTCCCACGGCGTCTGCCACATCTTCGCCTCGGACGGCAACGCACCTGGCTGCCGGGCGGCCTGCGCGTTCGTGAGCGAGGGCACTGCGAGCGAAAGCACTAACGCAATCGTGTTGGCACGCATCGGAGTCTCCGAAGCAGGGGGACGAATCGGTCAAATAAAGTACGCGCTCCGCGAGGAAAGCGTTTAGTCGGCGGGCGGTTGGGATACGCAGTGTGCTCGTCGCCGGCATCTCACTCGCAGAATTCGGATGCCTGCAATCCAACCCTCGGAGGCGTTCGGGTGTCGAACACCAGCATCCACCACCCTCTCCGTAATGCGACTCCCTGTCAGGTTCCTCCGCTCATCCAGCCGTCTCGCGGTTGGAGTGACCCTCGCACTCCCGTCGCTCCTCGCCGCACAAACTGCGGCACCGAGCACCATGCCGCCGTCGGCGCCGGTGACACTGAGCAAGGACTCGCCCCGTCCCGTGGCCCACGCCGTTCCGCGCCGGGATCCCATCACCATCGATGGACGGTTGGACGACGCAGGCTGGGCAGCGGCGGAACCGATCACGCAGTTCTACCAACAGG
>JANMAY010000104.1:0-1793 GCA_031360095.1 Gemmatimonadaceae bacterium | reverse complement strand
CGATGCCGAGGCGGTGCAGATCGTCACGATCCACAAGAGCAAAGGGCTGGAGTACGACGTTGTATTCTGTCCGGGCCTCTGGGCGACGCGTCGATGTGCGGACGACGAATCGGTGCTCGTACACCTCGAGGATAGCTCGATCGTGTTCGACCATGGGTCTCCCGAGAGGAGCGACCGCGGGCGACTGGCCAAGGCTGAGGAACTCGCGGAGGATCTCCGCCTGCTCTACGTAGCCATCACCAGAGCTCGTCTCCGTTGCTATGTGGCATGGGGCGCCGTGTGCAATTCGCGGACGAAGATCCACGCAGGCCACACAGCACTGGGGTTCCTTCTGCGTTCGCCGAGTATCACTGGATCGCCTATAGAGCTTGCCGAAACCGTCCCGGATATCTTTGACGCCACGCTGGACCGATTCGTCGAGCCGCTACGCGAGTTGATCGACGCGAGCGGCGGCGCGATGACGATGGAGACACTCGCTCGCGGAGCGGAGCGTGCAGTGCCATGGGTAGGGAGAGGCGAGTCACGGGTTCATCCGGTGTGCCGGACCGACCTGCCGTCAGACGAGTCGCTGCGCAGCTGGCGAGTCGCGAGCTTCACGTCGCTCACCGCGGGGCGCCATGTGGAGGATGCCCGTGATATGGCAGATATCGCGAGCGCGCAGGCTCCATCAGCAGTCGTCGCCGATCGCACCGACATTCGAAGCTTCCCAGCGGGTCGCTTGCCCGGCATCGCGTTGCACGAGCTCTTCGAGCGAGTGGAGTTTGACGCGCCGTCGTCAGATGTCCGGACGCTCGCCGCAGAGATCCTGCAGCGCACCCGGCTCGCGGATCATGACGAGCGGATCACCGCGGTAGTGACGATGACGGAGCGCGTCCTGGAGGCGACGCTGCCAGCCACCAATTTCGCACTCCGAGAGGTACCGCGAGCACGTACGCTTCGCGAGTGGCAGTTTCACCTGCCGCTGGGTGAGGTGCGGCAGTCGAAATTCGCCGATGTCTTCGCGTCGCATGGCGGAGGAGTGGCGCGCCGATACGCGCCTGCGCTGCGCAGGCTTCCTTCGGAGCGATCCAGCGGGTTCCTGACGGGCGTCGTGGATCTCGCATTTGAGCGCGACGGACGCTGGTACGTGTTGGACTGGAAATCGAACCGGCTTGGCGTGGAGCCAACGTCGTACGAAGCCGATTCGCTGGAGCGGGAAATGTTCGCGAATCACTACGTGCTCCAGTACCACCTATACCTCGTGGCGCTTCACCGGTTTCTCCGCTTTCGCCTGAAGGACTACAACTATGAGCAGCACATTGGCGGCGTCTGGTACGCCTTTCTACGCGGGATCGACGGCAGCGACCGCGGGTGGTTCCATGATCGGCCGCCACGCACGCTCATCGATGCGCTCGATGCGTTGATGGAGGAAGCCGCCGATGTCGTCTTGCAGGATGGACGTCGATGAATCCGTTCACGGTGCTGGTGGAGTCGGGTGAGCTTTCACCAATCGATGCAGAGCTCGGGGCGCTGCTGACCCGACGCGCGACGCCCGCACTCGATGGGGCAGGCGAGTCAAAGCTGGTGGGGATGGCAGCCGCGATGGTGAGCGCGGAGCGCGGTCGGGGGCATAGCTGTGTGGACTTCGCGGACATGATCCGTAGCGCGGCGACGTGGATGGAAATGACCGGTGAGCCAGTCAGCGATGCGCCGCAATGGCGCGCCGTACTGTCGCGTAGCGGGCTCTGTGGCGACGGCACGTCCGTATCGCCGCTGGTGATGGATGGCGAGCGGCTCTACCTCTACCGGTATCA
>JANMAY010000073.1:0-10814 GCA_031360095.1 Gemmatimonadaceae bacterium | reverse complement strand
GGACCTGCACCATACCGGGCGCCGCTTCCCAAAAGAAGTAGTACCTCAGGGTGGCAATTCTAAACATTTGTCGCCATATTACGGTGTTCCCCTTTCCCCCGCCGAATGCCGGACCTCCTCCCATACCTTCAGAGCGCCGCGGCACACCCCGACTTCAAGCGGGAGGTGCTGGACTACGTGCGTGGGGGAGATACGTCGCGCATCGAGCTCCAGGGCTATGCGCCAAGAGTGAAGGTCGAGCGCGTTTTGACGCAGCTCTTCCACTCACAGCCCGCGCTGCCAGTCGATCACATCCTGCTCAAGGCGCGCTCCGGGTGTTCCGATTTCTCCGGTGAGCTCATCGTGAAGGCTGGCGACGCCGAACATCGCTTCGCCTTCACGTGGTGCTGCGCGTGGCGCGCCGAACAGGAAGGATGGCGCGACTGCTTCGGCTTCTGGGATCAGGCCCGCGCCGCGAGAGAGTACGGCTGGCGCTGCTTCTCGCGTTGGGAGTCGATCTCCTGACTTGAGATCTGGATGAATGGCGCATCCGCCACATCGTCCAGCGCTTGCACCAGATCGGCGACCAGATCCTGGGCCGATTCAATTCCCACCGACAATCTCAGCAGTCCATCGGTGATTCCCGCCGTCTGACGCGCCTCTGCGTCCATCGACGCATGCGTCATGGTGGCCGGATGCGCGATGAGGCTTTCCACTCCCCCAAGCGACTCGGCCAGCGTAAAGATCTGAAGAGCGGCGCAGACACGCTCCACCGCGGGGATGCCACCGGTCAACGCAAAACTGACCATCGCGCCAAATCCACTCTGCTGGCCCGCCGCAATGGCATGGCCAGGGTGCGTGGCCAGCCCCGGATAGTGAACGGCCAACACCGCCGGATGCTGCTCCAACGCCGCGGCAACGTGGTGCGCGTTCTCTTCGTGAATGCGCATGCGCGCGAACAACGTGCGCACACCGCGAAGGGTGAGATAGCTGTCGAATGGTGCGCCCGTGAGCCCGAGACAGTTGCCCCACCAGCACAGCGGCTCGAGGTGCGCGTTGTCGCGTGCGATCACCGCACCGCCCACGACGTCACTGTGTCCATTGAGGTACTTCGTGGTCGAATGCACGACCAAATCGGCGCCCAAGGTGAGCGGGCGCTGAAGCGCCGGCGAAAGAAAAGTGTTGTCCGCAACCACGATTGCTCCGACGCGATGCCCGGCTTCGCACACGCGCCGGAGATCGGTAATTCGAAGCAATGGGTTGCTCGGTGTTTCTACCCACAACATCGCCGGCTTGCTCCGGGCAATCGTGTGCTCGACGTCCGGTGCCGTGAGATCGGCCAGCTCCAGCTCGATCTGTCCCTTCGCCGCCATGGCGCGGAGCAAGCGATACGTGCCACCGTAGCAGTCATGCGCCGCAAGCACTTTCCCCCCGCCCGGTACGAGCTGTAGCGCGAGCGCGACGGCCGACATCCCCGAGCTCGTCACGACGGCGCCGACCCCTTCCTCCAGCTCGGTCAACGCACCGGCCAGATTGTCGCGCGTCGGATTCCCGGAGCGCGTGTAGTCGTACTTCCCCTTCTGGTTGAATCCCGCGAAGGCGAATGTCGACGACAGATGCAGCGGCGGCACCACCGCGCCGTGATGCGCATCGGTTGCAATCGCGGCACGGACGGCGCGCGTGGACGGGGAGTGTGACGATGGCTGAATCGGCATGATCAATCTTCGAGTGCTGATGTGAGAAGCCGTCCCACCTTGGCCGGCTCGATGAGGAATGCGTCGTGTCCGTAGCGCGTGCGCAGCGTGGCGAATTGCACCAGCCGTGGCAGCCGCCGCGCCATCGCGCGCATTTGGAGCGGGGGCACCAGCGTGTCGCCCTGCGCCGCGATCACGGTGGTCGGCACATCGATGTGTGCGGGGACGACACGGTGCAGATCCGCCGAGAGCGACAGCGCGAGGAACCGTTCGGGCGCCATCCGCTCGGCGAAGCGCTGGCCCGAGTGCACGAGATACCGCTCGACGTCGAATTCGACCGTGCCATCGACGATGTCGGGATGCACATCGAAGCGCTCGGTGAATTCGCGCGCGGTGCGATACGTCGTCATCGCGACGGCGCGAGCAAGCGCCATGGCGTCGGATGACTTTCCAGTGTCGAGGCCGAGCTCCACGATGCGCCGTTGAATCGCGCGAAGGCCGGTCGCCATGGGATGCGACTCGTGCGCGGCGCCGATGACGACGGTGCGACGCACGCGATCGGGCCAATACTGCGCGAGCGCCAGTGCAACCATGCCGCCGTACGACGCGCCGATGACGGCGTCGAGCTGCTCGATGCCGAGCTGATCGAGCAGTGCCACGATGCGCTCCGCCTGCTCGCGCGTCGTCACGATGCGCGCCGGGCGCCCATTCGCGGCACGCCCCCCGTCGGCATAGTCGATGCCGAGCACACGGCGCGACGTGGTGTCGATCGCGCGGCCGGCGCCGACGACACCGTCCCACCACCCGGGCGAGGGATCGGCTGCGCTCTGCGCGACATGCCGGTGCGCTGAAATTCCGCCGAGTGCGAGCACGACTGGCGCGCCGGCAGGTCCGACGATCTCGTACATCGTCGGTCGCTCGCTGGGCGGCGACGCCGGCGGAGATGGCTGCGCAACCGCAGTCACGCGGGCACTCCGCCACACTCGTCATCCACATCATCGATGCGCGCGACGATGGGATCGGCGCCGGCGCGAACGAGTGCATCCACGATGAGGGCGACATCGCCGGGTGTCGACGCGCGCACCACGGTCCACGCCCGACTGGCAGTCGCGTCGGTGTGGACCTGGCTACAGCCGGTGGCGAAGCGATGCAGGAGCGAGGGCGCCCCGACGATCTCGATTCCCCAACACGACGTGCGAGGATCGCGCGCAACGGGCGTGAGCTTGCACGAGCGGTGCGGCGCCTCGCCGGTGGACACGAGATCGCTCACGAGCGCGGTGGCTGTCGGCAGTCCTCCCGCCCCTGGTCCGGACGCACACAACGGCTCCGACCACCCCGTATGCACCTCCACGCGATTCCCCTCGTCGCGCGTGCGCGCAAACGCGCTGTTCGGGCCCACCAGAATCGGCTCGACCGACGCAATGAGCGTGTCGTCGACGACCGCGCACTCCGCGACCTGACGCGCCAGCCGGCCGAAGCGCGCCGCGAGCTGTGTGTAGCGAGCTGGATCCGGCAACAGCGATTGACGGCGCACGATAACAGACTCCGGCGCCGCGCCGAACGCGGCCCACGCCACGAGGGCGAGCTTGTCGGCGGCGTCGCGCCCATCGAGATCGCGCGAGGCGTCCGCCTCCGCAAAGCCGGCAACGCGTGCGGAGTGCAGCGCCTGATCCACCGTATCACCGCGCTCCAGGCGCGTAAGAACGAAGTTCGCGGTGCCGTTGAGAATGCCGCGCACGCGACTTGGAACTCCGGCGCCCAGCGCGTCGTCGAGCAGGCGCAAAATGGGCACGCCACCCCCAACGGCAGCATCGTAGCGCAGCGTCGCATTGTGCTCGCGTGCGAGTGCGGCCAGCGCGGTTCCGTGCGCTGCGAGCAGCGCCTTGTTCGCCGTCACCAGCGTGCGTCCGCGACGCAGTGTGTCCTGGGCGATGCGCAGCGACGGGTGAATTCCGCCAATCGCTTCGATGACGACGTCCGCGTCAGCGGCGAGGAACGTGTCGAGATTGTCGGTGAGCAGCCCGTGATCGAACTCCGCGTCGCGGGTCCGCGTCACGTCGCGCACGAGCACGCTCGTGAGCGTAATCTGAGCGCCATGACGGCGCGCCAGCGACTCAGTGCGATCGCCCAGCGTGCGAATCAGCGCGCTGCCCACTGCGCCGCATCCGGCGAGCGCCACGCGAAGCGATCCGCGGCCTGTCCGCTCCGGAACGCTCGGCCGGGAAAGATTTCGTTCGGCGACAGCGACACTGCTCATGACGACATCCTCTTGGGGAAAAAAGAAAAGGCCTCGATCCTCGGGGAGGATCGGGGCCGCAGCGATGCTTTGCTGAGTCGTGACTACGCGAATGCGCGCGGCCGCCCGTCCCTCTCTCCCGGTGGGAAAGTGGTAATCGAGAGAATTCGCATCGAAATTCGCGCGGTCGAGAGGTGCATCGACGACAGTACCGTTTCGGAGTGACATGGCGGAAACAAAAAAGCCCGGCGAGCCGCCGGGCATTCGCGTTTTAGCATTTGTTTAACGTGGCTGCAATAGGCGGCAAAATACCACGGCTCTCTTTCAGTTGTGCGGTGAAGCTATCGCGGCGTTTCGCGCACGTCAAGCATTTAGTCAACAGAGTCGGCAAATAGCGCTCTGAGCTCACGAAGGTCGCGGCCGGCACCCAACGCCAACATCGTGTCGATCCGCGCTTGTCCGGGGCGCTTCCCATAGGCGAAGATCGCACCGGCCTCCAGTACGCGGCGCCCACCTCCCGGATATCCATAGGTCGGCCCCACACGTCCGCGCAGCGCGCGCGATGTGATCAGCACTGGCCGTCCGCTCTCCACCCATCGCAGAATTCCTTCGAACATCGGCGGCGGAACGTTTCCGCGCCCCATCGCCGCGATGACTACCGCGCGTGCACCACTCTCGCGCGACGCGTCCAGTAGTCGCGCATCCGCGCCTGCCCACGCATACACGATGTCCACCGGCTCAGCCGGCGTCTCGGGCACGAGTGGTTCCGGAAACTCGAGCAGCCCACGCCGGTAGATCACGAGACCACCATCCACCTCGCCGAGCGCTCCCAATCCGGGACTCTCGAAAGCGTCGCGCGCCTCGGTGTGGGTCTTCGTCACCTCGAGCGCACTGTGAATGCGATCGCCGAGACAGACGAGCGTTCCCATCCCGCGCGACGCCGGGCTCGCGGCAACGCGCGCCGCATCGAGCAGATTGGCCGGCCCGTCCCACCCGAGATCGCTCGCGGGACGCATCGCACCCGTGAACACGATCGGCTTCTCGGGACCGAGTGATCGCGCGACGATGTACGCACTCTCCTCCAACGCATCGGTGCCGTGCGTGACGACGACACCCTGCACCTCCGGCCGCGCGAGATGATGCGCGATGCGGTTGCGCACGTCCCACATGCGCTCGACCGTCATGTGCGGACCCGGCATGCGGCCCCACTGATCGAGCTCCAGCTCAGCCACGTCGGAGAGGCCTGTCGTCGCAGCAACGATCTCCTCACCGCTCAGCGTCGGCACCATGCCGCCGAGCGCCGCGTCGTACTTCATCGAGATCGTTCCGCCTGTAAAGAGGAGAACGATCATCCGCAGAGCACGCTGCCGCCGTTCACGTTGAGAATTTCTCCCGTCACATGTCGCGCCAAGGACGAGCAGAGAAACAGGATCGGGCCGGCGATGTCGTCGGCCGAGGCGATCCGCCCGAGCGGAATGGTGGAGGTGATGCGTGCCCGTCCGTCCTTCATCGGTTCGTTGATCATCTCCGTTTCCACCCATCCCGGAGCAACGGAGTTCACCGTGACGTCGCGGCGCGCGAGCTCGACGGCCAACGATTTCGTGAACGAGATGATCGCTCCCTTGCTCGCGCCGTAGTCGGCGTGAAACGACTCGCCGCGCTGTCCCGCCGTGCTCGACACCAGCACGATGCGCCCGCCGTCCGTGATCATGCGCGCGACGGCGCGAGTCGTGAAGAACACCGAGTCGACGTTCTCGTGCATCGTCCTGGACCACTGCTCGTCCGTCATGTCCGCGATGCCCACTTCTTCCGGCTGCCAGATACCCGCGTTCGCGACGAACAGATCGAGGCCGCCGAGCGCCGAGACCGCAGCGCTGACGAGTGATTCGGCGCCGGCACGCGTGGAGATGTCGGACGCGTGCGCTGCCGCCGTCACGCCAAGCGCGCGAAGCTGGTTCACCAGCGCATTCGCGTCCGCCGCGCGCGATCGGTAGCCGACCACGACGTCGGCGCCGGCGTGCGCGAGCAGCAGCGCCGTCGCCGCGCCAATGCCGCGCGACCCGCCGGTCACCAGCGCACGCCGGCCTTTGAGATCGATCACAGGGTTCGCTCCACGATGCCGCAGATGATGTGCTCGATGCAGAGGTGCAGCTCCTGCGCTCGGTCGGTGCGGTCGGTTGGAATCACGACGCTGTGATCGGCGAGCCCCACCAGCGCTCCCCCATCCCGCGCGCTGAAGGCGAGCACCTGGATGCCTTTCGCGCGCGCCGCCTCCGCGGCGCGCAAGACGTTCGGCGAGTTGCCGCTCGTAGAGTGAATGATCAACAGATCGCCCGCTCGGCCCAGTGCTTCCACCTGCCGCGAAAAGATGTAGTCGAATCCAAAGTCGTTGCCGGTGGCAGTGAGGAGCGACGTGTCGGTTGTAAGCGCGATGGCCGGATACGCGCGCCGGTTTCGCATGTAGCGAACGACATACTCCGTGGCCATGTGCTGGGCATCGGCCGCGCTTCCCCCATTGCCGCAGAACAGGAGCGTGCCGCCACGCGACACTGTCGCTTGCACCATGGAAAGGGCACGATCCAGCGACGGGCCGAGCTGTGTTGCAACGCGCTCAGCGGTCGCGGCCAGATCGCGGAGACCGGCCGCCAACTCGGCGCTCGTGGACTGCGATGGTTCGCTCACCGGGAGAGAAACATCTCGCGCAGACGGCTGAAGATCCCGCCCATCTGCGGCAGCGGCGGCGCTGGCAGGAGCGGCTCGCCGTCGAGCAGCCGCTTCGCATTGGTGTGCGTCAGCAGCGCCGCGTGCTCGTCACCTGCCACCTCGCGCAGCCAATCGCGCGCCGTCGCGAGGCTGCGCGAGTCGCCGTGGTTGTCGCTCGAAAACAGATCACACAATCCTTCCTGGACCAGCGCCCGCGACAACTTCGCAACGGATCCCTTCCCGAGCAGTCCGCCGGTGTCCATCTGAATTACACCGCCCGCCTGCCGCCAATCATCGACTTGCTCTACGGTACAGCCCCAATATCGCTCCGGATGCGCCAACACTGGCACGATGCCGGAGCAACGCAGGCGATAGAGCTCGTCGCCGGCGGTGCGCGGAACGCTCATGCGCGGAAACTCGACGAGCACCGCACGGGACCCGCCCAGCGACAAATGCTTCGCACGAAGATCGATGTTCGGCTCGTCGAGCATGATCTCCCACCCCAGCCGAAGCTCGATCGACCTGGGCGCGACCGACCGAAGCTCCTCGAAGATCGCCAAGTTGCGCTCGTACGGAGCACTCCTCGCATGCGACGCGTTCAAATGCGGCGTCAGCACGAGCACCTCCACGCCGTCGGCGGCGAAGCGCTCGAGCACGGGAATCGACATCTCGACCGACTTCGATCCGTCGTCGACGCCCGGCAAGAGATGCGAATGAATGTCGATCATGCAACCGAACCTATACGCAGCATCGCGCCCGCCGCGAGGTCGTCGATCCGGGACGGCGAATCGCTGCACGCCTCGAACGCATAGGTGACGAGCGCATCGGCAGTCAACAAGTCCAACGCCGATGCGCGCGACGTGCTGTTGTTACGGATCAACTCTTCCAGCAAACGCTCTCCCGCGGCGAGAAAGTGCGCGGGTGCTTCGGCCACGGGACGAGCCAAGGACTCGCCCAGAACGCTCGCCACCCGCCCTTCCAACCCGGCAGGTGGTGGAGGAGTCCGGCCGCGCAGCCAATCCGCCACGGTCACGACCCGGACGCCAGCAACTGTGACACGAGCCGAGGCGCCTCGGCAAGCGCGGCCGCCATTCGCGATGCATCGGGGATTCCCGCCTGCGCCATGTGGGGTTTCCCGCCGCCTTTCCCTCCTGCGAGCGCCGCCACGTCGCGAACGATGGCGTCGGCCCGCAGCCCGCGCTCGCGCAGATCATCCGTGACGACCGCGAGTAGCGAGCCTCTCCCATCCTCGAGCCGGGCCGCCAGTAGTCCGACGCCGCTGCGAAGCTGCTCGCGCAGCGCGTCCCCCATCGCTTGCAATGCCTTCGCATCCGCTGCGGCCACTTCGCCAATCACGAGCTTGGCGCCATTGTCCCCGATCGACTGCGCCGACGCAATCAGAGTCTGCAGCTCGCTGCCTCCGCCGCGCGTCGCGTCCTCCAGCTTCTTCTCGAGCCCGCGGCGCTCTTCCAGCATGTGCTGCACGCGCTTCTCCACCGACGCGAGCGGCGTGCGCAGCAACTCGGCAACGCGGACCAGCGCTGACTCGCGGTCGCGAAGATGCGAATACGCCGCTGGTCCCGTCAGCGCCTCGATTCGGCGGACACCGCTGGCGACACCGGTCTCACTCGTCACGACGAACAGACCGATCTCGCTGGTGTTGCGAACATGGGTTCCGCCACAGAGCTCCTTCGAAACGCCATCGACGTCGACGACGCGCACGACGTCGCCGTATTTCTCGCCAAACAGCGCCATCGCGCCCAACGCGCGCGCCTCGGGATACGCCATCTCGCTCCAGGACACGGGGAGCGCGCGCCAGATCTCGCGATTCACATCCGCTTCGACCGCCGCGAGCTTGTCGGGCGATATGGGACCATGATGCGTAAAGTCGAATCGCAGCCGATCCGGCGCCACGAGTGAGCCAGCCTGGTGCACCGCCTCGCCAAGCGCTCGCCGAAGGGCCGAATGCAGCAGATGCGTCGCCGTGTGGTTGCGCTCCGTGTCCTTTCGTCGATCACTTGGCACGCGAGCGACGACGCTGCTCCACTTGAAGTCGCCGGTGAGACGACCCAGCGCCGCCGACCGGCCGTCGATCTTTCGCACGCCGTCCACATCCACCCGCCAGCCGTCGCCAACGATCTCGCCCTCGTCGGCCAACTGGCCACCCGATTCGGCATAGAAGGGCGACTCGCTCAGCAGGATGGCGACGCGATTCCCCTCGAGCCGGCGCAACGCAGTCACATCGGTGCAGATCTCGAGCGTGTCGTAGCCCACGAATCGCGAATCGACCTTCCTGGCCGACGCCGGCGTGTCCCACGTGCCGATATCGCCGAGCGTATCCGCTTCGACACCGAGCTTTCGCGTCTTGCGCTCGTCCTTCGAGCGTGTTCGCTGCTGGAGCAGTGCCGCGTCGAATTCGGCGATGTCCACCGTGTAGCCGCGCTCGCGGGCCATCAGTTCGGTGAGATCGATCGGGAATCCGAACGTATCGTACAGGCGGAACGCATCCTCACCACTGATCGTGCCCTTGTCGGTCGCGCTCGCGGGCGCGAGCTGCTCGAACCGCGACAGTCCGCCTTCGATCGTCGCCAGGAACGCCTGCTCTTCCACGCGCGTGGTCTGGAGCAGATGCTCCGAGCGCGAGCGCAGCTCGGGATACGCATCGCCCATGGTGTCGATCACCGTGCGTACGACGTCCACGAGCGTCGGCTCACGATGGCCCATGAGATACGCGTGGCGCACCGCGCGACGAAGGATACGCCGCAGCACATAACCTCGTCCCTCGTTGCTGGGGAATACGCCATCGGCCAGGAGAAATGCGACAGCGCGCGCATGATCAGCGAGCACCCGAAATCCGGCGGGATCCACCTCGTTCGGAACGACCTCGTTCCGACCCCCGCCCGTGATCCGCACGCCGCTTCGCGGCTCGTCACTTTCACGTCCCCAGTACGAAAATCCGACCGTTTCTTCTACGGTCTTGATCAACGGTGCGAACACATCGGTGTGAAAATTGTTCATCACCCCCTGCTTCACGCCGGCGATGCGCTCCAGTCCGGCGCCAGTGTCGACTGACGGCTTCGGAAGCGGAACGAGCTGGCCGTCCGCCTGCCGGTCGAACTGCATGAAGACGAGATTCCAGAATTCGAGGAACCGGCCCGCCTCGCTGCCCTCGACGAATGCGTCGTGCGAGAACTCAGCGCGTGTGAGGTCGGTCCACTCTCCCGTCGCGCCTTCGGGAAACCGAAAATCCGCCGCAAGCTTCGAGATATCGACAAAAATCTCCGTACAGGGTCCGCACGGCCCCGTGTCGGCCATCTGCCAGAAATTGTCCTTGTCGCCGAGTCGGTAGATGCGCGACGCGGGAAGTCCGGCGATCTCCTGCCAGAGCGCGAAGGCTTCGTCGTCGGTGTGATGGACGGTGACGCGGAGAAGCGAGGGCTCGATCTCGAGTTCGCGCGTCACGAACTCCCATGCGTACCGGATGGCGTCGCGCTTGAAGTAGTCGCCGAACGAGAAGTTGCCCAGCATCTCGAAGAACGTCTGATGCCGAGCGGTGTGCCCCACCTGTTCGAGGTCGTTGTGCTTGCCGCCGGCGCGCACGCACTTTTGCGCCGTGGTCGCACGCCGTTGTCCGTCGAGCGGTTCCTCCATCCCGAGGAAAATCTTCTTGAACGGCACCATCCCCGCGTTGACGAACAGCAGCGTGGGATCGTCGGCGGGGACGAGCGAGGCGCTCGGGCGAACCACGTGCGCCTGTCGCGCGAAGTAGTCGAGAAATCGGCGGCGGATCTCTGCGGCGAGCATCTACCCAATATATACGGCAGAGCATTGGCCGGACCCCGTGCAACTCGAAAATGCCGAACAGCGGGAACGGCAAGTTGGAACCCCTCCCACGGCGGAGACGGCGGAACTGCAAACGGTGGAGACGGAACCGAATGAGAACCGCTTCAACATCCAGCGGATCGCTCCTCGTTTCGTCCAACTCCAAATGGCCCGCCATGCAGGTACGACCATGCGGGCATCCATCCTTTACTTGCAACCTTTCTCTAAGAGCCGGCTCTCTTTTTGATGGCGCGGGGCGCACCGCTTCTCGCCCCGCAGCGTTCCGTTCGATGGTGGAGCAATCCTCAGTCGGTTCCTGCTGCTCCGTCGCTGCCCGCCGTCATCGCTTCACCCAATCCAACCATCACTCGCCGAATGTC
>JANMAY010000376.1:0-2140 GCA_031360095.1 Gemmatimonadaceae bacterium | reverse complement strand
GTCGTTGCGCGCGCTCGCGCTGCACGCCGGCGTGACCCCGTGTCATCTCGTTCGCGTTTTCACACAGGCCGTGGGAATGTCCCCGCATCGCTATCTGGTACAGACGCGAGTCCGTCGCGCGTGTGAGTTTCTCGCCCGCGGCATGCCCTCGTCGTTCGTTGCGGCCATGACCGGGTTCGTGGATCAGAGCCATCTGACCACGCAGTTCAAGCGCTACGTGGGAACCACGCCGGCCTCGTACCAGAGAGGCCTCGCGGCACGCGCATCGCGCTGGGAATTCCGCGAACCGGTCGTGTCGATCTGAGCGCCATCCGTTCGTCGTGATGGTAGGCGGCTGCCGAGGCCATTCACCAGGATTTTGGACGCAACCACGACGGAGATACCGATGGCGATGATCATGAAGCGAGCTCTGCGCACGAACGTCGTGGTGTTCGCGCTCTTGTCGGGATGCGGAGCGCGCGATGAGTCTGCTGCGCCAAAGAGCGCGGCCGCGAACGACACGACTACCGCGCCGCCCGGCGCGACGAACACCGTGGGAACGAACGGGCAGTACGCCAACGTGAACGGCCTCAAGATGTACTACGAGATTCACGGCACGGGGAAGCCGCTCGTGTTGCTGCATGGCGCCTTTTCGCAGACGAGAACGGACTTCCCCACCCTCCTGCCGATGCTGGCAAAGAACCGGCAGGTGATCGCGATCGAGCAGCAGGGGCATGGCCACACGGCTGACGTCGATCGTCCGCTCACGTACAAGCAGATGGCTGACGACACCGCCGAGCTGCTCAAGCAGCTGAAGATTGAAAACGCTGATTTCTTCGGCTATAGCATGGGCGGCGCGATCGCGCTCGAGATGGCAATCAGCCACCCGAACCTCGTGCGCAAGATCGTGGACATGGGCGGCGCGGTGTATCGCACGGACGGCTTCTATCCGGAGCTGGTCCAGATGGAGCGCACGATGACCGCGGACATGATGAAGGACACGCCGTGGAAGGCATCGTACGATAGCGTCGCGCCGAACAAGGCGGACTTTGCGAAGCTCGTCGAGAAGGTCAAATACCTGGACACGAAGTTCGCCGGCTGGTCCGCAAAGGATGTTCGCGGCATCAAGGCGCCGGTGATGCTGATCGTGGGCGACGCCGATGTCGCGCGCCTCGAGCACGTCGTGGAGTTCTTCAAGTTGGTTGGCGGCGGAGTGCCGGGAGACCTGAAGCCCCTTCCGGCGTCGCAGTTGGCGATTCTTCCGGGAACCACGCACGTGTCGATCGTGACGAAAACCGAGTGGCTCGCTTCGATGACGAACGCGTTTCTCGACGCTGTTCCCGCCGCCCCCGCACTGCCGGCCCCAGCGGGCAAATGAGTGTCGACAGCAATGTCGAAACCGCCGCGGTTCGTTCGACGTGTCAGTGAGGCTGACGCACAAACACACTGTCCACACCAACGGAGATTGAACAATGCGCTTCATAGTGATGGTCAAGGCGAGCAAGGATTCCGAAGCAGGCGTGCTGCCGAGCGAAAAGGATTTGGCCGACATGGGCAAGTTCAACGAAGAACTCGTGAAGGCGGGCGTCATGCTCGCCGGCGAGGGGTTGCACGCCAGCTCGAAGGGTGCGCGGGTGAGATTCTCCGGTAGCAAACGCACGGTCATCGACGGACCGTTTGCCGAAACCAAGGAGCTCGTTGCCGGCTTCTGGATTTGGCAGTGCAAGTCGAAGGAAGAGGCAATCCAGTGGGTCAAGCGCTGCCCGAATCCAATGCCGGGCACGGAGTCAGAGATCGAGATCCGCCAGATCTTCGAGGCCGAGGACTTTGGCGCGGAGTTCACTCCCGAGCTGCGCGCGCAGGAAGCGCGGCAGCGCGAGATCTCGGCCGCGAACGCAAAGCGCTAGGCGAGGCGACTTGCATGCGGTGACACACATGATGTACATCGGTAGCTGTGACGACTACCGATGTGCATCACGTCATCGACGCGGTCTGGCGAATGGAATCGGCGAAACTGATTGCCGGCCTGACGCGCATCGTCCGTGACGTCGGCGTTGCCGAGGATCTCGCGCAGGACGCGCTGGTAGCAGCGTTCGAGAAGTGGCCGGAAGCGGGCGTACCGGACAACCCGGGAGCATGGCTGATGGCGACCGCCAAGCAT
>JANMAY010000025.1:0-4247 GCA_031360095.1 Gemmatimonadaceae bacterium | reverse complement strand
GCAAGCGTCGTCGTCGGTTCGATCAAGATGACGGTAAAGCTTTCCGGACTGCGAAAGACCGAGCAGCAGCCGGCCGAAACGGCGGTGAGCTACATCGGCGACGCGCCCGAGATCTTCGTGAGCACGGAGATCAACCTGCTGGGATTGCGTGCCGACGAAGCGGAAGGCGTGGTACTACAGGCACTGGACAGCGCCATTCGCGCCGATCTGAAGAGTCTGCGCATCATTCACGGCAAGGGAACCGGCGCGCTGCGTCAGGTCGTCGACGAAATGCTCCGCAAGGACACGCGTGTGCGCGAGTTTCACATGGCCGGCTGGAACGAAGGCGGCGCCGGCGTGACGATCGCGGTGTTCGCATGATCCCCGACGAGACCGTCGAGCGGGTGCGCGAGAGCGCCGACATCGTCGGTGTGATCGGCGAGTACGTCGAGCTCAAACGGCAGGGCACGGACTACCGCGGGCCGTGCCCGTTCCATCAGGGCACGCACCGAAATTTTTCGGTGTCGCCGAAAAAGATGATGTATTACTGCTTCGTGTGTCACGAAGGCGGTGACGTCTTCAATTTCCTCACGAAGCGGCTGGGGGTGGATTGGCCGACCGCCGTGAAGATGGTGGCGGAGAAATCCGGTATCGAGATCGTCGAGACGTCGTCCCGGCAGGCCACGGACGAGAAGGACAAGCGCGAGCCGCTGTGGGAAGTGAATGGAGCGGCCGCTGACTATTTCCGCGGCCTCTTGTGGGATGACGATCTCGGTCGCGACGCGCGCGCGTATCTCGAAGAGCGTGCCGTTCCACGCGAGCTTGCGGACCGCGTCGGCATCGGGTTCGCGCCGCGCGAGATTGGACTCATGCGTGCCTATCTCACCACACTCGGGTTCGACGACGCGCGGATGATCGAGGCCGGACTGCTCGTGCTGCCCGAGGAAACCAGCGAGCCCAGACCGCGCTTTCGCAATCGGTTGATGTTTCCGATTTTCGATGTGTCGTCGCATGTGGTCGGCTTTGGCGGGCGGCTGCTTGGCCCTGGTGAGCCCAAGTATTTGAACTCCCCCGAATCTCCGGTGTTCAGCAAGGGGCGGCTACTCTACGGACTGAACTGGGCGAAGCTCGCGGCGCGCCGCGACGAACGAATGCTGGTCGTCGAGGGGTATTTCGACGTGCTGCGACTCCTCGGCGCCGGCATCGAGAGCGTCGTCGCGCCGATGGGCACTGCACTCACGGAGGAGCAGGCGAAGCTCATCAAGCGATACACCGAGCGCGTCTTCCTGCTCTACGATTCAGACAAGGCCGGACTCAAGGCCACCTTCCGCTCGGGGGATGAGTTGCTCGCACAGGGCGCGGCCGTGCAAGTGGTCACATTGCCGGACGGCGAAGATCCGGACACGTTCGTGCGCGAGCACGGCGCGGCTGGACTGGAGACGAAATTGGCCGAGTCGATCGACGTGTTCGAGCGTAAGATTCAGCTCCTGGAGCGCGGGGGCTGGTTCGCCGATTTGCGAAAGAAGCGACAGGCGCTCGATCGGCTGTTGCCAACGCTTCGCGCAACGAGCGACGCGCTCACGCGGGACATGTATCTCGGGCATGCGTCCACGGCAGCGGGGGTGACGCGCGAGCTGCTGGAGCGCGAGCTCAAGACGCCGGCACGAATGCGACCGGGCCGCTCAGCAACGCGCGCGCCAACTCCGAGCGAGGATGATGTCGCGCCGCTCGAGCAGCGTGGGGGCTATGCTCTCGCTCCCACTCCTGACGTGGTTCGTGGTCGTCGCGCAGATCGGCGGCGCGTGGCCGGCGAGCGCGCCATTGGAGCGGAGCGGGAGCTGATCCGCGTGCTCCTCCATCGCGCAGAGTACTTCGATCAGGTCATCGAACGCCTTGGTGCCGACAGCTTTCGCGATTCCGATCTGCGACGAATCTTCGCTGCACTGCTCGCTTACGGCGCCGATGCAGGACCAGCCGTGCTCGCTGAGCACCTCGACGGCGACGCCGTGCTTGTCATGCAAGACATGCTGGAGGAAACCGAAGGGTTCGATCACGTCGAAACCACGGTGTCCAGCTCCCTGTCCGCCATTCACGAGCGCGACCTTACGGAGCGGATGAGTGAGATCGATCGGCTGCTTCCGATCTCCAACTCGGAGGAGAAGGACGGCCTTCTCATGGAAAAGACTCGTCTTCGTGACCAGCTTGCGACGCTCGGCGGGCGCTGGTGGAAGAATTTCCGGTGAGAGACGCGATTTGTCGCTATCATTCTCGAAGGCAACACTCAGAGGCATATGCGCGCAACCGTTGCACCGACCGAAGAACCAACCGTCAGACCCGTTCTCATGCATCCTGACGTCCAACACCTGCTCGCGCTCCAGGTCGACGATCTCGCGCTCTACGCGTTGGAAGATCGGCTCCAGTCTCTCGCTCCCCGACTTGCCGCCCTGGAAAAAGAGCGCGGCGCGGTGGCCGCACAGCTCGACCGATTGCGTGCGTCGATCGCGGCGGAGGAAGCACGCCACCGCGAGGCGAACCATCGCGTCGACGCGAACAAAGCCCTGGTCGAGCGCAGCCAGCGCGCCTACGAAAGCGTCACGTCGCCCAAGGAAGCGAACGCCGCGATGGTGCAACTGGAGCAGACCAAGCGCATGGTCGACGACAGCCAGCGCGATGCAACACAAGTGCAGGGCCGCATCAACGAGCTGCGCCATCAGGTCGCGGAGCTCGAGCAGAAGCTCGCCGACGTCGAAGAGCGGCAGACGGAGACACGCGCCGCGCTCGATGCGGAACGCGCGACGATCGAGCAGGAGATCGCCGGCGCGCGCGCAAAGCGCGACGCGGCGTCGAACACGGTGCCACGCGCAATGCTGTCCAAGTACGATCGGGTGCGCGCGCGCCGGCGCAGTGAGACGGTGTTTCCACTGCGCGGACCGTCGTGCAGCGCATGCGACACGGCAATTCCCACGCAGCGGCGTGCCGCAATGGCGGCGTCCGGATCGCTCGAGATGTGTGAAGGCTGCGGCGTGCTGCTCTATGCGGGGGAATGAAACGGCCTGACCGTTGAGCGGATCGCGCGGATCGTCTAGCTTCACCATATGACCGCGGCCGCCGTTGTTGCCCGCCCTCGCGCGCGCTGGATTCTTCCTGAGGCACCGGATGCCTCGATGGTGCGCACGCTGTGCGACGAGCTGCTGCTCCCCGAACCCATCTGCCGGCTGCTCGCATTGCGTGGCCACGCACCAGCCAACACCGCGAAACGCTATCTCCGTCCTCGGCTCGATCAACTGCTGCCGCCGGAGCAACTACTGGATCTGGGCCGCGCCGTGGAGCGGCTGACGCGAGCCATTCGCGATCGGGAAATCATTCTCGTGCACGGCGACTACGACGTCGACGGTATTTGCTCGACGACGCTGCTCACGCGCGCACTGCGACTGCTGGGTGGCACGGTCGTCCCGTTCATTCCCCAACGCCTCCTCGACGGATACGACCTCGGCGAGGCTGGGGTGCGCGCCGCGCGCGCGGCGGGGGCGACGGTTGTCGTCACCTGCGATTGCGGTACGAGCGCCGTCATCCCCGTCGCCGCCCTGCAGGCGTCGGGCATCGACGTCATCATCAGCGACCACCACTTGCCCGGCGGCGATTTGCCGAACGCGTATGCGGTGCTCAATCCCAAGCGCCCGGGGTGTGAATCCGAGGACAAGGATCTCGCCGCCGTCGGCGTCGCATTCAAGCTCGCACTGGCCGTGACGCGCGCACTCGGCGGCAATGAGAATGCCGTGTTCGGCATGCTCGACCTCGTCGCACTGGCCACCATCGCCGACGTCGCGCCGCTGCGTGGCGAGAATCGCGTGTTCGCGCGGTACGGACTGCGCATGCTCGCGAAAACAGAGAACATCGGCCTCCGCGCACTCATCCGCGCCGCGGGGCTCGACAACAAACCGCTCACGGCTGGACGCGTCGGCTACATCCTCGCGCCGCGGCTCAACGCCGTGGGCCGGTTGGACAAGGCGCTGCGCGGTGTAGAGTTGCTGCTCTCCACCAACGAACACGACGCGAACACCATCGCGCGCGAGCTGGAAGAGCTGAACGCGAAACGACAGGAGATCGACCGCCGAGTGCTCGAGGAAGCTCGGCAGCGCGTGCTCGCGCTGGATCTCGAGAACACCTTTGGTATCGTCCTCGCCGGTGAGCAGTGGCATCCGGGGGTCGTCGGCATCGTGGCGTCGCGCATCGTCGAGGAGTTCGGTCGTCCAACCGTCTTGATTGGT
>JANMAY010000517.1:0-3026 GCA_031360095.1 Gemmatimonadaceae bacterium | reverse complement strand
GCTCTGCTCCACCAATTGGCGCACTTTGTTTCCGCCGGCTTCCGCGGCGCGATACCTCGCGTTCAGCAGCGCCGAGCGCACCGCATCGGAGAACATTTTGTTCGGTGAGGAGATCACGTCGATCGAGCCGGGCTCCACACGCCCCTCGGCGCTGACGATGAATCGCATGGAGACGATGCCTTCGACGCCCACACTTCGTAGCGCCTCTGGATATTTCGGTGTTGCCGCACGCTGGACTTCGACTGCGCGGTCGACCTGATTTTCGTCGTACGCCTTCCCAGAGCTTCCGCTGCCGAGTCCCTTGCCGCGAGCGTCGCCGTCGCCGTCATCGCGCTTGACTGAGCCGCCGGTGGGAATTCCTGATGCCTTGACGGGCTCCGATATCGGTGGCGCGACCACGTCGCTGACGGTGGCCACGGCCTTGAGATCCACGGCCGGGATGGAAAGCGCGATCTTGGTTGGAGCGACGAGCGCGGGAGTCGCAGGCACCTTTGGCTGAAGCTGTACCGGAGGTGGTGCCTGCAGCCGCTTTGGTGCGGGCGCGGCTTTCGGCGGCGTCTTGATCTTTGGGAGCGGCGTAGGTGCGACATGCACCGGTGGCGGTGGCGGAGTGGCAACGTAGAGCACCGCATGCTCCTCCACCTTTTCGCGCGGCGGAAGCATCACGTGCGCCGTCGCGAAGATCGCCCCGGCGATCAACGCGCCATGCAGCAGCATGCTCACGGCGACCCCTTTCCTCGAACCGTACGGACGTGCGCCAGATTCCAACAGCGTCGCCATGCACAGCTCCTCGAAATGCGGGTAATGCGAGCTTGATTTTGCTCGCTGGTGCATAAGGCCAAGATCGTGCCGCGTTATGGCTTCCTCACGAGAGCGGTATCCTTCGCTGCCGAGTCCGCATTGACGCCGAGCGCCTTTACGATGGACCGCCACACTCCGATCGGCATCGAGACGGTCGAGTCCGGGCGCGCTTTCGGCAGCGTCGCGCCTTTCCTTATCAACGGCGCCGTCTGGACGCCTGGCTGTATGTCCACGACCTGTTCGGCGAACGCGCCCACCGACTTGATGCGCACCGTATCCTGCGTGCGGATCGGGACATCCGCCCTCGTCAACAGAAGGTCGATGCGGACGCCACCTGGAGTGAAGTAGACCTGCTTCACGTACCCAACTTCCACGCCGCGATACTCGACGCGCGCGCTTTTTTTTAGCCCATGAGCTTGCTCTGCGATCACGTGCACGACGTTCTCGTGTTCGCGTGCGCACGCGGCGAGGAGCGCGGCGCCGACAAGCAGAAGCGGGAAACGGCGCATCGGCGGCCTCGGTAAAGGTAGGTCGACACTGCAGTGAGCCGCGGAGGAGCGAAAAGCGAACCACACGCCCAAATCCCTGCTGCATTCACCTAGCCGATTTGCGCGCGGGAGGCGAAAATCCTACCCCGTTCCTCGCCTGCCTCCCGCTCCGCCATCATGCTCGCTGCTCGACGCACCCACTCGTTCACCGAATCCGTCATCCGCGAGATGACACGCATCGCAAATCAGCACGAGGCGGTGAACCTCGCGCAGGGCATGCCCGATTTCCCCATGCCGGAGCCCATGAAAGAGGCGGCGTGCGCCGCGATTCATGGCAACATCAACCAGTACGCCATCACCTGGGGCAGCTCGGCGCTGCGGATCGCGATCGCCGAGAAGTACAGGCGATTCTACGGCATGCAGGTGGACCACGACCGCGAGGTCACGGTCACGTGTGGTGCAACGGAAGCGATGGCCGCGGTGTTTCTCGCGCTGATCGATCCGGGCGACGAAGTGATCGTGATGGAGCCGTACTACGAGAACTATGGGCCGGATGCGATTCTTGCGGGCGCGCTGCCCACCTTCGTCCCGCTCGAGCGGCCGCACTGGACCCTCGATGTGGATCGTCTCGCAAAGGCCTTCACGAAGCGGACGAAGGCGATCATCCTCAACACTCCGCACAATCCGACGGGTCGCGTGTTCACGCGCGCCGAGATGACATCGATCGCGGAGCTGTGCATCAAGCACGACGTGTGGGTGATCACCGACGAGATCTACGAGCACATTCGCTATGCCGGCGAGCATCACGTGATGGCCACGTGGCCGAACATGCGGAATCGGACGATCACAATCTCGGGTCTTTCCAAGACCTTCAGCTGCACCGGCTGGCGGCTCGGATACGTCGTCGCGCCGGAAGCGCAGACGTCGGCAATCCGGAAGGTGCACGACTTCCTGACTGTGGGCGCGCCTGCGCCGCTGCAAGCAGCGGGTGCGGTCGGCATGCACTTCGACGCCGACTACTACAACCACATGGCGCTCGACTACCGCGCTCGGCGCACGCTGCTGTGTGATTCGCTCACCGAGGCGGGATTCACCTTTTCGCAGCCCGAAGGCGCGTACTACGTGCTGGCGGATTTCTCCGGGCTGAGCGACATGGACGATACGACCTTCGCGAAATGGATGTGCGAGGAGATCGGTGTCGCCACTGTGCCGGGATCGAGCTTCTATTCGGACAAATCGCTCGGCAAAACACTCGTGCGCTTCGCCTTCTGCAAGAAGTACGAGACGCTGAAGCGGGCGGCGGAGCGGTTGGCGACGGTTCGCGCGTCGGTGTGACGCTGTCGCTACCGAGACCAAGACTGCTGAGCGAGGCGTTTCCTTCGGGGTATATTCGGCATATGTTTGTAGCGGGTTCCGACCTGTTCTCGCGCCTCCGGTTGTAGCAGACATGTCCCGCGCTGAAATCACAACTCCGGAAGTGCTTGCCGACGAATCCGTCGTCGAGCTGTCCTTGCGCCCGCAGCGGCTCGAGGAGTTCATCGGACAACAAAAGGTGAAGGACAACCTTCGCCTGGCAATCGATGCCGCGCTCGCGCGGAACGAACCGCTCGACCACGCGATCTTCTACGGCCCGCCCGGACTGGGCAAGACGACGCTCGCCGAGCTCATCGCGCGCGAGCTGCGCGTCAACATCCGGACGACGTCAGGTCCGGCGCTCGAGAAGCCGGGTGATCTCGT
>JANMAY010000490.1:0-19459 GCA_031360095.1 Gemmatimonadaceae bacterium | reverse complement strand
GGCGCCCACCGCCGGGGGGCCCCCACCTCCGGTTGGAGTGACAAACCCGAGAACCGTGAACCTTAACAGCTGCCCAGTAACGTTACACGGTTCACGGTTCACGGTTCACGGTTCACGGCTTTCAGTACTCTCCACGGCGTCAACGGAATCTCCGTCACCTCCACGCCGAGGGCGTCCGCCACGGCATTCGCAATCGCCGGCGCCGTTGGAATGATCGGAGCCTCGGCAAGCCCGCGCGCGCCCGTGTGATTTGCAACGACGTCCGAGCTCTCCACGAAGAATGCGTCGATCACGGGCATGTCGGCGATCGTCGGGATCTTGTAGTCGTGCGTGGTGGGATTGAGCGGTAGGCCGAGCGACGCGTCGAGCACGCGCTCCTCGAAGAGGGCAAAGCCGAGTCCCTGAATGATTCCGCCTTCGAGTTGACTCTCCGCGAGCGTGGGGTTGATGATCCGTCCCGAGTCATGCGCGCTCGTGACGTGCAGCACTCGCACCCGCCCCGTTTCCACGTCGACCTCCACCTCGACGAATTGCGCGGCGAAGGCACAGATCGCCGTGTCCGGCGGATTCGGGCCGCGGCTGCCTTGGCCCATGATCATCACGTCGCCAAGCTTCCTGCCGATCTGCGCCAGAGTCATGGTGCGGTCATCCTGCAAGACTCGAACGACACCGCCGACGAGTGTCAGGCGCGATACATCGACGTCCAGCAATTGCGCCGCGGCTTCGAGCACGCGCTCGCGCGCCTGGAGCGCGGCGACGCGCACCGCTGGTCCAACCGAGGCAGTGGTGATCGAGCCCCACGAATTGCTCGCGAACGGAGTGCGCTCCGTATCGCCGAGCACCGTGCGCACGTCGGCGAGGCGCGCCCCGAGCGACTCGGCGGCGATCTGCGCGAACACCGTGCGCGAACCTGTGCCGAGGTCCTGCGAGCCAGTGAGCACGTCGACGGTGCCGTCGCGGTTGAGTCGGACCGTGGCGTATGCAGGCGGACCACCACCGGCGCCCCAGATCTGCGACGCCATTCCCACACCGCGGCGAAGCCTGCCACCGCGCGCCCGCGACGCCGCCGCCTCGACGCGCCGATGCGTCCAGCCGAAGCGCTCCGCAGCGGTGTCGTAGCAGCGGTCGAGATGCTTCGCGGAGTACCGACGTCCGCGATCCTGATCGCGCGGCGCGTAATTGCGCCGCCGCAGCTCGAGCGGGTCGATGCCGAGTTCACGGGCGAGCGCGTCCATCGCGCACTCGAGCCCGAAGGCGCCTTCTACGTGACCGGGTGCTCGAAAAGAATCCATCGCCCCGGTGTTGAGATGCACGAACGTCTCGCTGGTGAGGACATTCGGACACTCATAGAGCTCGTGATAGATTTTGGCAGGGCTCGCGAACCAGCCGTCGTACCCGTAGGCCACGTGAATATCTGCCGAGATTCCGGCGAGTGTCCCGTCGCGGGCGGCGGCGATGGTGACGCGCTGCACGGTTGCGGCGCGGTTGCCGGCATCCGATTGCTCGCCTTCGCGGTCGAGCACGCAGCGAACCGGGCGTCCGAGCTTCCGAGCCAGCGCAACGGCGGTGTAGGTGTGCGCGGCCGCGTAGTTCTTTCCGCCGAAGCCGCCGCCCATGTAGTCCTTCATGACGCGGACGTGGTTGAGCGGGAGCTTGAATGCCCGCGCAACGTCGGCGCGCACCTGGAAGATGCCCTGCGTGCTCTCCCACACAGTGAGTGCGTCGCCGATCCACTCCGCCGCGGCGCTGTGGGGCTCGAGCGCGGTATGGAGCGCGCACGGCGTGCGATACTCGCGAGTGATCGTGACCGCCGCCGTGGCGAGCGCAGCCTCGACATTGCCGCGCTTCGCGACGCGAGGCTGACCGCGGGGCACATTCCCCCCCTCACGCACCCTCGGCGCGTCGGGTGCGAGCGCCTGCTCGATTGTGACGGCGTGCGGAGTTGCGTCCACGCTGACGTGGACGAGGGAGCACGCACGACGCGCGAGCTCGGGCGTGTCCGCGCACAGCGCGAGGAGCGGCTGGCCGGCCCAGTGGATCGTCGCGTCGAAGAGCGATGCCCCCATGTGCTTGATCCCGGGGACATCCTGGCCGGTGAGCGCGCCGCGCACGCCCGGCAGCGCGAGCGCCTGGGTGAGGTCGATGTGGGTGACGCGACCACTGGGCACGCGGGATCGCACGAACGCGGCGTGCAGCATGGCGGGAAGGTGGACGTCCGACGCGTATCGTGCGCGCCCCGTGACCTTCTCCAGGGCATCTGCGCGCGCGGTCCGCTGTCCCACGATCGTGAGCGCGTCGTCGTCCCCCCACGGCGGCGGCTCGAGATCCGGGAGCTCGGCGATCTTGATCTCCTCGCGGCCCTCGATCTCGACTTTCGTGCTGACGAATCGCTTAGACGGCATCGGGCGTCGTCTCGCGCAGCGCCGCCGCCGCGGCCTGCACGGCACGGACGATCTTGGGGTAGGTGCCGCAGCGACACAGGTTGCCGCTCATGGCCACACGGATCTCGGGTTCCGTGGGATCCGCGTTGCGTGCGAGGAGTGATGCAGCCGATATAAGTTGGCCCGGCGTACAAAAGCCGCACTGTAGCGCATCGAGAGCAATGAACGCTTCTTGCACCGGATGCAGGGTGCCGCGCTCCCCGAGTCCTTCAACCGTCGTGACGCGCCTTCCCTCGCAGCCGGCGGCGAGGGTGAGACAGCTATACGCGAGACGATCGTCCAGGAGTACGCTGCACGCGCCGCATTCGCCGCGGCCGCACCCGAGTTTGGTGCCGGTGAGCTGCAACCGCTCGCGGAGAACGGTGAGCAGCGTCTCGTGTCCGGCGAGCGCTACTTCGTGCTCTTCCGCATTGACGGTCACTCGCATCCGCGTGCCTCCAGTTGTTCCCCTTCTTCATCTCGACCGTTGTCGCACCGGTGCTTCGCATTATCTTAGCGGGACCGCCCCCACTTCGCAGTAGCATCTGAGGCAAGTCATGCCCTACGTCATCACGGAAGCGTGCATCAACACCAAGGACAAGGCGTGCGTCGACGTCTGCCCGGTGGATTGCATCTATGAAGGCGAGAACCAGCTCTTCATTCACCCCGACGAGTGTATCGATTGCGGGGCGTGCGAGCCGGAGTGTCCGGTCACGGCGATCTTCCCGGAAGAGGACGTGCCGGCGAACCTCAAGGAGTACGTGCAGCTCAACCGCGACGTCTTCAAGAGCGACACTCCACCCGGGCGCCCCACGCGCTAACTCGGGGCGGCGCGCGATGCTTCGCGCCCTCACCTTCGACTATTGGGACACGCTCTACGAGGGCGGCGCCCTTCCGGAACGGGTCGCCCTGCGGCGCACGGCGGTAGGGGCGCTGCTTGGCGCCTATGGTCGCGCGCTTCCCGAGCAGCAGCTCCGCGCGCTCTACGAAGCCTCTGGGCAGGAGGCCGAGCGGTGGTGGAGTGAGGAGCAGCGCGGCTACACGACGGACGAGCGGCTGCGCTGGATCCTCGAGCGCGCTGCCGTCACTCCCCGCGACGGATGCGAGCACGTTGCCGCCGCCGCCGATGCGGTCGACAACGCGCTGCTAATGCTGCCCCCCGCCATGCTCCCCGGCGCGTGGCAGATGCTGCGCACGTTGCATCGTCGCTACACGCTCGCCGTAATCAGCGATACCGGCTTTGCGTCAGGGCGCGCCCAGGACCGCCTGCTCGAGAAAGACGCCGCGCGCAAATTCTTCACGACTGCGGTCTATTCGATGGATGTGGGATACGCGAAGCCGCGAGCGGAGATCTTTCAAGCCGCGGTCGACGCCTTGCACGTGCCGCCTGAGCAGATCCTTCACATCGGCGACAACGAGCGCACCGACGTTCGCGGCGCGTTGGCCGCCGGGTTTCGCGCCATCCGGCTCGATGTGATCCGTGATAATGGCCCGAGCGAGGCGGAGTTCGTGGCGCGTACGTTCGAGGAACTTACGAACTACTTGGCGACCGTGAACCGTGAACCGTGAACCGGTTTACCAGTTGTATCTCTGTTTCGCAGCAAACAGCGCCGTAATGACCGCATACTGAAGAAACGTCGAGATCTCGCTCCTCCACGCCTCATCCCAGTGATGCTCGCCGTCTTCGTCGGTGGATGGCGGACGCGGCAGCCAGCGGGACGTGCGGTGCTTGTACGCGAGATACTCCGCACCGAAAATCGATTCGAGCACGCCTTCCTCGTAACGCACGATCAGCGTGTACTCGACGGCGAACAGCAGAACGGCGACGGGGAGAAACCACAGCACCCCCGAGATCACGATGAAGCCCATCCAGATGAGGAAGTTTCCCACGTAGAGGGGATTCCGCATCCACGCGAAGATGCCGTAGGTGACGAGTCGCTGGACGGTGCGCGAGCGGCGCCGCGTCACCGTGCCCGCGGCGGCGACACCGGCGAGACGGATCGCCTCGCCAAGGATGATCAGCACAAAGCCGAGAATCCAATTCATCTCGTCTGCTTTGCCATTGGCGAGCAACGGCACCAGCAGGAACGGCACGGGCAGCCACCCCCGGTGCCGGAACAGCACCGCCCCGATGCGTGCGGCCGTGCTGCGCTCGGCCTCGGAGATGGGAGGAGCGGACTGCATGCTGTCGGGCGGGGACGAAGTCATGTCGAGCCGAAGCGGATGGGATTGGATCGGGTGAGCCTAATCATACGCGAGCCGTGCGAGAAATTCGCCAATCACGTGATTGAATGCGGCGGGCTTTTCATAGGAACACACGTGGCCGCTGGTCGGGATCACCTGGAGCTTGCTGTTCGGAATCGCGCGCGCGAGCGCGCGAAGCTCCTCGGGCGGCGTGATTGTGTCCTGATCGCCGCTCACGACGAGCGTCGGAAAATCGATCGCGTCGAGGAGGTCGCTGCTATCGGGACGCTCCGCCATCGCGCGCTGTCCGCCGATCACGCCTTCTGCCGGCGCGCCCGCCATGAGTTGCCGAAGCGACTCCACAATGTCGGGCCGCGAGGAAAACGTCGTCTCGCCGACCATTGGCGCGAGCTGTGCCGCCGCCAGTGCTTCGATCCCGCGCGACTCCGCGAACTCGATGAGGCGCAGGCGCTTTTGCCGTCCGTCTTCGGTGTCCGCTGTGGCCCTGGTGCTAGTGAGGATGAACGCACGAATGCGCGAGCGGTGCCGCCTGAGGAGCGAGAGGGCGACGTAGCCACCCATCGAGAGGCCGCAGACCACGGCGCGATCCACTCCCACGCACGTGAGAAATGCAGCAACGTCATCCGCGTACTGCTGGACGGAGTACGGACCCTCGACGGACGAGTCACCAAAGCCGCGCAAATCTGGCGCGAGGCACCGAGCCTGCGTGCCGAGGCCACTGAGCTGTGCCGCCCAGAACGCTCTGTTGTGCGGCCAGCCGTGAATGAAGAGCAGGGGGATGCCCTTGCCTGCCTCGTCGTATGCGAGTTCGACCCCACCTGGCAGCATCGCTCTCATCGCGGGTCGCGCTCGTCCGGTTCGTCGGGCCAATGCGGCAGGAGCGTTCGCCATTCACTTGGAACGCGCACGGGCTTTCCGCTGCGGTCGACCGCCACGAACACGATCGACGCCTTTGCCACGAGGATGCCACTCGCGACTTTCCGAACGGCTTGCTTCACGATGTAGCTGGTGTTCTTCACCGCCAGCAGACCACTGCGAATGGCCAGGTCGTCGCCGGGCAGCGACTGCGCAAAGTAATCGATATCCACATGCCGAACGACCGAGTAGATGGGCACGGTCGCGAAGTCGCGCACGCCGCCCACTTCCTCGCGCTCCAGCAACTCCCAGCGTGCGCGCTCCAAAAAGCCGAGCATTGTGGCGTGGTTCACGTGACCGAGCATGTCGCAGTCGGCGGGATACACGTGAAAGACCACTTCTGGCAAGCGATCCGACATCGAACGCTCCATTCAACGTGGAGGACGCAGCACTCGCGGCGCGACATGCGCGTCATCGAGCCACCGCGCGTCGAACGTTAGCCAGAAGAGAACGCCGCCGTCAGGAGTGGCGCGCGCCCGCGCGAGCGCGCTGGCAAACGCCTTTGCGCTGTACGTCGCATCGAGTGTGGGACCGCCGGAGCTCGCCAGAGCCCGTGCCGCCTCGCGTGCTGCGTCCGTCTCACGCGCATACGCGCCACCATACCAGGCGTCGTCGATGTCGAACAGCGCGTCATCGAGCGGAGGAATGGTCTCCCCGCTCAGCTTTGCGAGCAGCGCTCGGGTTCCGCGTGCAAGGCGCAGCACGCGCCATCGGTTGGCGACAACGCGAGGCACGACCTGCACCCCCACGACGCGAATCGTCACGCCGGCGAGCGCGAACCCGACGAGGAGCCCGGCGACTGTGCCACCGCTGCCCAGCGGAACCACCAGCGTGTGCGGCAGTGGAATGGAGTCGCGCTCGAGCTGCTCGACGAGTTCCAGCGCCGCGCTCACGTGGCCGAGCGCGCCAAGGGGCACGCTGCCTCCCGCGGGGATCCACCGGAATTTTCCACGCATGCGCCGGATTCCCGCGCGCAGGTACGCGTCGAGTGGCGAGCGCGCAACGGTGACGTGCGCGATTCGTTCGAGTCGCCGCGTCGTGGCGCGCGAGACGTCGTGCGTCAGCTGCGGCCATGTGATCACCTCAGTCTGCGCACCAAGCCTCGCACCGTACTGCGCAACGGCGAGCGCATGCGTGGAACCGCTGGCGCCGACAGTCAGGAGGGTCTGCTTCCGCCCCAAGCGCGCGAGGAGCAGCTCGAGCGCGCGCACCTTGTTACCTCCGAGCGTGGGCGCCGACAGGTCGTCTCGTTTGATGAGCAGCGCAACGTCCTCCACCGCCCATCGCTCCACAGGTGTCTCCCGCAGCCGCAGATCGACTCGCGGCAGCGTGTGCACCAACCGGGGCAAGCGGACGAGCAGGGCGCGCACGCTAACCCGGCGCGGGGAGCGCTCCGGCGTTCGGGGAATCCGGATCGCCATGCTGCGCTGGATACGTCCACGTCCCTTCGGTCGGCAGCTGTTCCACATACAGCATCTGCACCACCACCATCACCGTCGCGAGAATGGGGACCGCGACCATGAGCCCGAGAAATCCAAAGACCAGGGCGAGCAGTGCCTGCGAGAGCACCGTGAGCGCGGGGGGAAGGTCCATACCGCCCTTCATGAGCAGCGGAATGAGAATGTGGTTCTCGAGGAACTGAATTCCCCAGTACGCAATGGCGACATACACCGCCTTCTCCGGTGCATCGAGAAACGCCATGCCGACCCCCGGCACTGCGCTCAGCAGCGGGCCGACAGTTGGGATGAACTCGAACAGTCCAGCGAGCAGCCCGAGCGCGAACGCGGCCTTGACCCGGAGAATGAGAAGAACGATTGTCGTCACCGTGCCGATGACTGCCATGGCGATGAGTTGCGTCACCAGCCACTTGCGCAGCACCACCGCGATCCGATCGAGCACCTGTCGGCCGCGCTCCCGTTTGCGGGCGGGAAGCAGCGCCAGCGCTCCGCGCCGATAGAGGTCTGGGTCAGCCGCGAAGTAGATGCTGAGGAAGATGATCAGCAGCGTTCCGCCGATGACCTCGACCGTCGAGGTAATGAACGGGAACAGATACCGACTCGCACCACCCATTCGGGACGCAATCCGGTCGCGCAGCACATTGGTCGACGAAGAGCTCGACGGTGGCGGGGCTGCCACCGGCGCACCCGCGACGGGAGCCGTGCGAACCGTTGCGGGGACGGGTGTCTTCGCGGGGCTTTTCGTGCTGTCCTTGCCGCCGAGGACCATGCCGAGTAGCCCGCTGTTCCGCTTCTCGATCCACTGCTCGACCCGATCGGCTGCCTCAGGAAGCTTTTGCCGGAGCTCGCCGCCCTGCTCCCTGAGCGTCGGGGCCATCCACGCCCCAAGACCGATCAGCACTCCAAAAAAGCTGAGGACGATGAGTGTCGCGCCGATCCCGCGTGGAATCCTCCAGCGCTCCAAGCGATCTACGCCGGACGACACGGCAATGCCGAACAGGATGCCAAGGAACGCGACGAGAAAGAGTGCGTTCGCGAACCAGAGCAGTTGAAGCCCCAAATAGATCGCCGCCACCATGGCGACGACGCGAGCGACGTCTCGACTGCGCCAACCGACCGTCCGCTTGTGTCTGATGTCCCCCCGCCCTCCCATGGAGATCGCCGCCGAGCGTCGCACTGCCGCGCTCGCCTCACTCGGCCGTCGCGATCCGGACTGGGAATGGCGCGGGGCATCCGGCGTTTCGTCTGTCATGCGAGAGGGGCTGGAGAGGTGCGCGTCGCGGCTGAGAACATGCTAAGTACCTCGGGTGACGGCGCGGCGCGCCGCGCTACATTATCGCGTGACTCGATTCACCAACAGAGTGAGGACCTCGCGTGCCCGACCGTGCGCCCGGCGCATCGTTCGAATATCTGGACACCGCGACCGCCGTTGCCGAGTTCATGGCAGCGATCCGCGGCGCGACGGAGATCGCCCTCGACACGGAGGGTGCGAGCTTCCATCGCTTCGTCGATCGAATCTATCTGCTCCAGTTGTCCACGCGCGACCGTCACGCTGTCATCGACCCGTTGGCCATCGGGCCGCCACCAGGGCTCGGCACGCTGCTCGAGAATCCTGGTATCGAAGTCGTGTTTCACGACGCCGACTACGATCTGCGGCTGCTCCAGCAGGACTACGGCTGGCACATCCGGCACATCTTCGACACGCGCATTGCGGCGCAGCTGCTCGGCTACACCGCCTTCGGACTCGCTGCCCTGCTCGAACGATTCTTTAGTGTAAAGCTCGACAAGAAGCATCAGCGTGCGGATTGGTCGATGCGGCCGCTCACGCGCGACATGCTCGACTACGCTGCGCAGGACACGCGCTACCTGCTCGAGCTGAAAGACAAGATGTCGGCCGAGCTCGAAAGCATGGGACGCATGTCGTGGGCGCGCGAGGAATTCGCATTGCTCGAGGGCACGCGGTGGGCCGACGAAGAGCCTGGCCAATCGTATCTGAAGCTCAAGGGCGCGCGCGATCTCAGTCGTCGCGAGCTCGCGGTGTTGCGAGAGCTCGTGCCGTGGCGCGACGTGGTGGCCAAGCAGCTCGACCGCGCGACGTTTCGCGTGCTCGGCAACGAGCAGCTGCTCGACATCGCCCGCACGCAGCCGTCAACGCGCGAGGCGCTCGGCAAGATCAAGGGGATGCCGCGCGGCGTGCTCGAGCAGCGTGGCGCGGAACTGCTCGAAGCGGTTGAGCGCGCGATCGCGGTGCCGGAGGCCGAGCTTCCGAAATTCCCGCGCGCTGCGCGATGGGATCGCGACCCTGATTTCGACGCGCGCGTGAGTGCGCTCAAGACGGCACGTGATGCGTCGGCGAAGCGGCTGTCGCTCGACCCCGGTGTGCTGTGCTCGCGCGATCGAATGGAGGCAGTGGCGCGTCGCAATCCCACAACCGTCGAGGAAGTCGCCGAGGTGCCGGAGCTTCGCCGGTGGCAGGTGGGGGAGTTGGCGGTGGCGTTCGTCGAGGCGTTGGCGCCCCATCGGAAGGCGGCGTCAATGAATGGGGGACAGCCTGCGCGCGCGTCGCAGGCTGTGGGCGAGTCGCCCTATCGGGAATAGAGGATCCACTCGAGTAGCCGATTCGCGGGCTCCACCATTGGCTCTGTCGAAATTCCCTAGTAGTCCCGACCTCTTGACCGAAGCCACGAGCGCAGGATTTCACCTGGCGGCGTTTGTCGCATTGAAATATCGTTGCCCTGCCTTAGCTCCCGATCCGCGCATGTACAACTGCCTGCACTCGCTCGTCGAGTGCATGGACCCGCTTCAAACGCTGCATGAGCTCCGCACGATTCACGATGCCGCTCGCGGTGAGCGCGTGGCAGAACTCGATATCCTTGTCCCGCCCAGCGATGGCCTTCGAGATCCAGAGATCGTGCGGTTCAAGACACCAGGCCACCACACCACGTGTTGCCGGGGTTTCAAAGCGCACGAGACGGTCTCTCCAGCCGTCGGGCAACACCGCCGTCGTTTCCGCGACGCCGTGCGCGTAATACCCGAACGTCGAATGGAATAGCGAGGCCTCGCCGATCGACCCATCAATCAGGTCCGCCCCTTTTCCGCTCGCGTCCTCGAATACCGCGACGTCCACTTCGACCGAGCGCGACGTTTCCTCCGGCAGGTCGTCCGACACGCTGGCATGCAAAGCCTGGCTTCCAATGACCAGTACGTCGGTGATACCGAGCACGGAACCGGCGGCTCGAATGGTGTGCTCGAACTGCTCGCGATTCATTGTGATGCCTCCTCGCGCTGAGCGAACTCCCGATAGACAGCTGTGCGTTCGCGGGCGGAGAGCACGCCGGCAAACGGTGTCACATGGCGGAGCTCGCGCGCCCACTCGCTCACATCCGTGAGCACGGGGAGCAATGCATTCAGCGGACGTTCAAGCAACACCGTCCACTCGCGAAGAAGACGGATGGCACCGGGGTGAAGCTCGATCATTCTCTCGAGATTGGAGCGCGCGAGAGCAAGGACGGACTCCGGCTCCGCACGCAAATGCTCAGCAATTGCAGTGTGCAACGCGAGCGATCGACGCTCTTCGCGCGTCATCCGTGGAAACACGCGCACGTCCACGAGCACGCCCGACGCGTCGGCCAATCGCAGGAGCGTGCGCATCGTTGGGCTCTTTCGCTCAGCCTCGTACGACGCGATGGCTGGTTGCGAGGTGCCGGCGACGCGCGCGAGCTCATCCTGCGTCAGCGCAGCCTGATGACGTATCAACCGGACGGGGTTCATTCATCGAATATATCCGGTTGGATATATTTGACCAGTGCGGCGATGACGCGCTACAGCCCCATATACGCACGAACCCGCGGCTCGATGCGGTCCGGCGTCCAAAAGGGATCCCATACTAAATTCACCGTCACCTTCCCCACGCCGGGAATCGCCTTCAGCTGACGCTCGGCGTCGCCCATGATCTCCGGACCGCTCGGGCAGCCTGGTGACGTGAGCGACATGTCCACCTCGACATCGTTGCCGTTCACCACGCGCACGTCGTAGACGAGCCCGAGGTCGACGATGTTCAGATTGAGGTCGGGATCCTTCACCTTTCGCATGGCGAGCTTGGCCTGCTCGAGGCTGAACTCGGAGAAGGCGTCGGCGCTGCCCGCTGCGGGGGCGGGCGCGGTGGCGGGGGTTTCCTGCTCGGTGGCCATGATTGGAGTATCACTACTCCGGCGCTGCGGGGCAACGCTTGGCGGTACGGCGCTAGGTACGAAGCCGCGCAGGCTTCTTCTTCGCGGGCGACGCGCTCGTCTTTTTCACGCTCGCCTTTCTGGACTTTGACGTCGAGCGTTTAGCCGACTTCGACGCCCGAGCCGAATGCTTTCCGCGTTTGCTCTTGGCGGCGTTCCGCCCACGCGCCGCGCGCTCCGGGCGGTTCCAACCCACTCTGCGATCGGAGCGGAACTTCCGCGGCATCGCGATCATCCCGCCGCGCGAATCTCGCACCGCCAGCGCGGCGGCGTCGGCGAGATCGGCGCGCACATCCGAGATGACCTTCGCCGGACGGCGAGCCTTCGCCGCGTGCACGCGGTTCGTCAGCAGGATCACGAACATGTCGCGATCGGGGTCGATCCAAAGCGACGTGCCAGTGAACCCGGTGTGCCCGTACGCCTCCGCGCCCATGTACTTGCCGCAGCCGAATGAGCCGGCGCAGGTGTCCCAACCGAGTGCGCGGGTGCCCGCTGCGCGGCGCGTGAACAGCTGCACGGTACTGTCGGCGACGATGCGGGTGCCCTTGAAGGTCCCGCCGTTGAGCAGCATCTGCGCGAAAATCGAGAGGTCGCTGACGGTGCTGAATAGTCCCGCGTGCCCCGCGATGCCGCCGAGCGCGTACGCGTTTTCGTCGTGCACTTCGCCGCGGATTGGATATCCGCGCGGCGGTGTGAGCTCCGTGGGCGCAATACGCCCGCGAAGCGACGCATCGGGTCGGAAGTGCGTGTCCGACATTCCGAGCGGATCGAATACACGCCGCTGAAGGAAAGTGTCGAGCCGCTCGCCGGTGACTGCCTCGACCGCGAAGCCAAGGACATCGGCGCCGAGGTCGGAATATTCGTAGTACTGGCCGGGCGAGGCAAAGAGCGGGGTGGCAATGACCGCGGCGCGCGCCTCGTCGGGGGTGTGCGCAATCCGCCAGATGTCGCGGCCGGCGGGAAGGCCGGAGCGATGCTCGAGGAGCATGCGAATGGTGACGTTCTCTTTCCCGCCGCCATTGAACTCGGGGATGTAGCGCGACACTGCGTCGTCGAGGTGGAGCTTCCCCTCGTCGAACAGGATCATGACGGCCGTCGTCGTGCCCACGACTTTGGTGAGCGACGCGAGGTCGTAAATGGTGCGCTCGGGTACGACGCCAGCCGACTCCTCGGTCCAACCGATCCGGCCAAATCCTTTCTCCCAGACGGTCGCGCCCTTACGGCCGACGACGACGGCAGCGCCCGGGTAGCCGCCCGCCTTGATGCCACGCTCGATGACGCGGTCGATCGTCGCCAGGCGGGATGCGGACATCCCGACAGCGCTTGGCAGCTTGACCGGCAGCCCGTCGCCCTTTGCAGGGACGGGGTGCGGCAGCAGCGTGGCGGCGGCGACCAACAGGGTGAACAACGTAGGCTCCTGGGGACTTTTACCCGGGGAACAGCTTCAATGCGACGGGCGTGCTACCACTGGAGAGTGTGGCAGAACGTCGGAATGATTTTTTTTTTGGCGACCGGATCAAATGGGACGAACGCGACCCGGGTATTTGCAACTACTGCGGAAGGTCGCGGCGTGTTCCATCAGCGCGGCCCAAAACGAGGACATCCTCCAGGTGAACGACGAATAAGCGGGGGGCGGGTCACTCCACCCTACTGCAAAAAACAGTGCCAGCTCCAGACCCCCTCCAGCGCACTTTGCGAGGACGTACTGTCCTCTTTCCATGTCCGGCCTGTCCACAGCTGTCGAGGCGGTGCAACGGCTCCGTGGTGAAGCCAACCGAGGCACCGCGTCGTAGGGGGACATCGCGGCGGGAAACGCCTGTCGCGCGCGGCAACCTTTTGACCGACCCTCGTGACAAATTCGTTGGACGTCATGGAGAATGAACAACTCACGGTTCAACGCGCCCTCGGTGGCGATCAGTCGGCGATGCGGGCCCTTTGGGCGCGCCACGCGCCGCATATCGACGTGGTGGTACGCCGGCTCGTCGGAAGCGACGCCGATCTGGCGGCGGACGTGGCGCAGGAGGTCTGGATTCAGATCTTTCGTGCACTTCCCTCGTTTCGAGGCGACGCGCAGTTCGCGACGTGGGCGCACCGGATCGCGGTGAACCGCACGTTGAACGCCCTCAGACGCACCAAGCGCATGGCGGCCGTGGAGGTGGACATGGAAGACGACAGCGCGTCGGTGGAGCCGGAGGCCGAGCGGGCGCTGCTCGCAGCGTCCATCGAAGAGGCTGCGGCAAAGCTCTCGCCTGGAGCGCGCACCGTGTTTCTACTGCACGACGTGGAAGGGTTCACACACGAGGAGATTGCCGCCCAGCTCGGGATTACGGCGGGCGGTTCGAAATCACAACTTTTCAAGGCGCGTGCGAAGCTTCGGGTGTTCCTCGCGCACATGGTCGATGAACGCACGTCACCTTCGATTGGCACCAACACGGCGGAACATGTTGCACCTGCATACTGAACGACTGGCGGCGCTCGCCGACGAGCAGCCGACCTCCGAGGAGGCCGCCCACCTCGCGGCATGTGAGGCGTGCACGCACGAGCGAACGGCGTATCAGGCGCTCGTCTCCATGGCGCATGCCGAGCGCGAGTCGTCCGGCCTGCCGCTCACGCGGTGGGACGCGATTGCAACCGAGCTCGCCACCGATCTCGCGTCAGATGTGCAACCGATCGTGCGTTCGCCGGCGCGGCACTCCAATCGCGCAATGCTGCGGATCGCGGCGGGGGTGCTCCTAGTCGCCGGTGGGGCAATTGGGGGACGTGTTTCGGCGGGCCAGCGACCGCTTCCTGAGGGGGGTCGGGTTGCCGGGGGTGTCGCGGCGACCCCTGACTCCGTGTCCTTTGCGTCACTCGAAGAAGCACGGGCCGCGCAGCAGCGTTCCGAAATGCTGTATCAGCAGGCGGCCACTTTCATCGCGCGCTACGACACCTCGGGCGCCGCGGGCGGCAGCCCCGTGGCGTATCGTTCCCGGCTCTCCTACTTCGATCGCGTGCTGAGCTCCACCCGCGACGCAATGCGGGAGGCACCGCACGACCCGGTCATCAACGACTACTACCTCACCACGCTGGGTCAGCGCGAGGTCACGCTTCGTCAGCTCAACAGTGCGCTGCCCTCCTCGCTCCGTCTCAACAGCTTCTGATGTCGTTCTCATATTGCGCTTCCGCGGTGTCATCCCGAGCGAGATCGCGGGATCCGTACGCCTCGCGACGACTGGCCTCGGTTGTCGCGTCGCTGATGGTTTTGCTAGGTGTGCCGGTCCGGGATGCGGCGGCGCAGACCGAGGTATCGGTGCGTCGTGCGCCGCGGGCCGAGTCCGGTGATCCCGTCGAGCGTGAGGTCAGGAGGCTACAGCGCGAGCTTGATTCGTTGTCGTCGGTGGCCTCTGAAAGCGACGAGCTCACGGTTGCCGAGCGACGTCGCGTGGGTGAGCGGATTGGCCGAACCGTCGAGCGCTTGAACGAGCTGATGATGCGATTCGCCGCGGAGCAGGGTGAGCGCGGTGGCCGGATGAACGAGGTGCGCGTGCGGATTGCGCCCCCGATGTCCCCGCGGGCGGCCATGGCGATGTCGCGTGCGATGACGGAGGTGCAGGAGGCGCAGTTCGCGATGCCCCGCGGGTGGCTCGGGTTCGTGGCGGAGGGTCCCGGTCTGGATCCGCGCATCGAGGATGGTCAGTTGATCATTCGCTTCTTCTCGTATCCGAGAATCGTGTCGGTGGACCCGAGCTCGCCGGCGCAGCGTGCCGGGCTCATTCCGAGCGACACGCTGCTCGCGTACAATGGCCAGGATGTCCGCGACAACGACATCTCGATGACACGGCTGCTGCGCCCGAACACGAAGGTGAGCGTGCGCATTCGGCGCGAGGGCCGCGTGCGAGAGATTCCGATGCTCGTGGCCGAAGCGCCGTCGCGCATCTCGCTCCGCCGCGACGACGAGGTGCGTTCCTCGCACGAGCCGTGGATGCTCGGCGGCGTTCCGGGCGCTCCCGCATTCCCCCGTTCGACCACTCCAGTCATCGCGCCACTCCCGCCCGCGCCGTCTGCGCGGCCACCGCGGCCCGCATACGGAGCAGTCGGGGCGCTCGCTCCCGTGCCGCCCATGCCGGCGACCCCTCCGGCGTTTGGTCTGCGGTTCTCCAACACCGGCGTCGCTGGCGCCGAGCTCACGACGATCACGGATGGGCTGGCTCGGCTGGTGGGTGTCGGGCGCGGCGTGCTCGTGACGAGCGTGTCCGACGGCACGCCGGCGAGCGAATCAGGTTTGCAGGATGGCGACGTGATCGTGAAGGCGGCAGGCGAGGCAGTGAGGTCGGTATTCGAGGTGCGCCGGCTTCTGTCGCTCGCCTTCGACAACGGCGATCGGTCGCTGGAGTTGGAGATTGTCCGGCAGAAAAAGGGGCGGCGGGTGGTACTTCGCTGGTAGGCCGATTGCGCCTCGCTCAGCGCGGCGCGAGCTCCAACGGCTCCAGCTTTTGCCCCATCGGTACGAGTGACTTGTGGATCGACAGCGCTGCGATCGCGCCGTCTCCCGCCGCGGCAATCGCGAGCTGCGCGCCTGGCACGATGTCACCTGCTGCGTAACAGTTGCGCACGGAGGAGTGGCAGTACTCGTCGACGATGATGTGGCCTTCGTCGTCGCGCTCGCATCCGAGCTGCGCTCCGAGATCATCGGCAGGATACTGACCGATCGCGAAGAAGATCTTGTCGACGTCGAGCTGGAGTCCGTTCTCGAACTCGATCGACTGCAAGTGCGTGCCGTTGTGCTTGACGCACGTGATCGCCGATTCGAGCACGGGAATGTTCAGTGCATCGAGCTTCTCGCAGTATTCTGTCCGATCGAGGTCGGCGGGCGCGCCACTGGTGCAGATGATGACGTCGCGCGTCCAGGTGGTGAGGTTGAGGGCGAGCCCCACGGCTTTTCGTCCCTTGCCGATGACGACGACCTTTTTACCGATGCATTCGTGGCCGTCGCAGTCGGGGCAGACGTGCGCGTTCGCGCCGTAGATCTGCTGAAGCCCCGGAATATCCGGCCACACGTCGCGCAGTCCGATGGCGAGCAGGAGCCGCCGCGCGCCAATCTTGCGGCCCCCGGCAAGAATCAGCTCGAACTCCTCCTCACCGTGGCAGGTGGCCAGCTCGCAGATTGCGTCGACGAGCTCCACGCCATATTTGCGCGCTTCGTCGCGTCCCAATCCGCGCAGCTCCGAGGGTCTGACGCCCGGGTGGCCGAGGAAGCCATTGACGCCGCGTGTCTCCCAGTTGCGCGGATCGCCCGAGTCGACGAGCACGACGCGATGCAGGTAGCGCGCGAGCCAGATGCTCGCGGTGAGCCCGGCGGGTCCGCCTCCGATGATGGCGACGTCGTATCGAGAATCGTCCGACATGCGGCGCGTGGGAGCAAGATCGGCGCCTGATTCGCGAATCACTTGAGCGATCCCGGCGGAACGAGATACAGCAATCGCAGCGTTGCGCGGTCGCTCTCCCCGATCACATACGTCGCCGATTGGCGGTACATCACGCTCGTGGCGTCGTTGGCGTGGTTGAGTCCCAGCGCGTGTCCGACCTCGTGGCGGATGATCCCGGCCACCGCCTGCGACGAAAGCGCACGGCCGGCGCTGTCGTGGTTCGCGATGGCGAGTGCTGCCTGCACGATGAGGAACTGGCTCGACTGGACGCGGTTCGTCACACCGATGCGCTGACCTTCCTCGGGCGGAAATCGGTCGAGCCACCTAATGGAGATGTGCGCCGACGTGGAATCGGAGATGAAGCTGAAGCGGAGCGGAAACCCGGCTTCACTCCACTCGCTGAACACATCGCGCGCCAGCTGCGGATAGCTCGCGCTCCAGTCAGAGACCGCGGACGCCGGCTCGATGTACACGCGCATTGGATCGCCGCGCCGGTCGGGCCACCGATAGAGCGCGCTGTCCTGCTCGGCGAGGATGTCCTCGATGTAGGTCCCTCGCGACAGATTGCGCACGTGGCGGCGAAGCTCCTCCGGAGGCGTTGCCTGCACACTGCCGCGCGGTAGCATCGCGCGACGCACCGTGCCTTGCACGAGCCCAGCGCCCACGATCGTGGTGTCTTGTGCAGCGATTGCCGCGGCGCGGCGGCGCGACCGCTCCCGTGAATCGTGCACGCTCGTGGCGACGACGAATCCACCAAACGCCAGGACCAACGCGACGGGAATCAGCTCGAGCCGCAGGCGAACTAGCGGACGCCTCCCGGCGGAAGCGTGTACAGCAGGCGCACGGTGGCGACGTCGGCGCGCGAGAGCGTGCGCACACGGACGCGCGGGGCCATGATGCTGGCCGGATCATCGGTGTGGTCCAAGCCAAGCAGGTGACCGATCTCGTGCAGCGCCATGGCGTGCATGGAATCGTCATCGAGCTGCGGTCCGTTGCGGTGTGACACCGCGAGGATGATGTCCGCGTCCGTGATCCACCACGCGTCGTCGCGCGCCCACTTGGTGCGCCCGCTGATCTCTTCGTCGAAGTGATCGATGAACGTCACGTGGACATCGGCGCTCGCCGAGTCGCCGGCGAATACGAAGCGGAGCGGAAGGCGCAGCCCATCCCACTGGCGAAAGGCTCGCCGGACTTCTTCCACGTAGCTGCTGCTCCACCCCGGAACGCTCGATTGGGCCTGCACCCACACCGCGAGTGGCGCACCGCCACGATCGGGCCAGCGCGCGAGCGAGCTGTCGCGCTCCGCCAGCATCTCCGCGATGTATGTCCCCTGCCCGCGTTCGGCGAGGCGTCGCCGGACTGCGGCACGTTCGCTGTGCGTCCCGCGCTCGCGACGTGGCAGCGCCTTCGCGACCACGCCACCGGATGCCACGCTGGTATAGGCGCGCGGCGGCCGAACGGACGAGGCCAGCGGGACGAGAGCGAGAAGGAGGGCGGAGGCCCGAAGGAGGGAAAGGAGGCGGAAACGACGCGTCATCGGCTGCTGCGCGAGGGACGGTGCTGCGCCGAGCAAGGAACGTCATGTCCTCGGGGAGCGCATCCCGTTCACGAGGGAAGGACGAGCGTCGGCGCGGAAAGGGCACGCAGATGCTCGCGTCGGTCGTACCCCTCGCGCCGCGAAGGTGCCCTACAGCGACCACCTCGAGGGCTCGCGGTCCCAGCGATGCGCGCGGAGCCGCTCGCGCTGCTCCGCAGCCATTGGTGGCGCATCGCTCACGGCAATGTTGGAGCGCACGTGCGCCGTGCTGCGCATCCCGGGTATCACCGTGCTCACGCGAGGATCGTCGAGGATGAAGCGAAGGGCGAGATCCGGCAGGGTCTGTCCCTTCGTCACCTCGCGCTCGAGTGCGTCGACGCGATCCATGGTCGGTCCGAGATTCTCCTTGCCGAAGTAGACTTTTCGAAAGTCGCCGTCGGGAAAGTGCGTCTCGCGTGTCATGGTGCCGGTGAGCGAGCCTTCGTCGAACGGCACGCGCGCGATCACGGCGACGCCGAGCTCTTCACACAGTGGAAAGAGCGCGTCTTCCGGCGCCTGATCGAACACATTGTAGATCACCTGAACCGCATCGATATGCCGGGTGCGAAGCGTCTCCAGCACGTTCCATGGCTCCCATCTGTTCACGCTGACGCCGACGCCGCCGATGAGGTTCTCGTCGAGCAGGCGTTGCATGGCCTTCCACCAGCGGTCGTCGTGCGCCCACGCATCTTCCCAAACGTGAAACTGCAGCAGATCCACGCTGGGCATGCCGAGGTTCTCGAGCGTGCGTTCGGCGTATTCGCGGATGTAGTCCGGGGGAAAGACGTCGTCGAGCGTGAAGCCGCGCTGCGTGGGCCACCGGCGATTCTTGGGCGGGATCTTGCTCGCGGTATACAAGCGCTTGTCCGGATGCGCGCGCACCACGTCGCCGAGGAGCCGTTCGCTGTGTCCGTCGCCGTAGGCGAACGCCGTATCGAAGAACGTACAGCCGAGCCGCACGGCTTCGTGGAGTGATTCGCTCGAGCGTGCATCGTCGGAGCCTGCCCAGCCGGCCATCCCCCACATGCCGTAGCCGATCTCGGAAACGGGCCAGCCGAGCCGGCCGAATGATCTGTATTTCATGGGGGAAAACTAGATCGGTGCCCGGGCGTCGATAAGTGCGTGCGAGGCAATGTTTAAAGCGCTACCGACGAATCATCCGCCGGATCGGCGGCCGTCGATCGCGGCCCGCACCATCTCCAGCAGCTTCGCCGGCGTAAACGGCTTCTGCACGAACGACATGCCCGGGCGT